>JBLIND010000402.1:0-5753 GCA_047639095.1 Candidatus Omnitrophota bacterium
GCCCCGCTGGCTCGGGCTTCGCTGAAATACCCGCATTGTTGCTCGAAGATTTCTTCGGCATAGGCGCGGCTTCCAAAGGCGACGGAATCGGAGAAATAGCGCACCCGGCAACGCAACAGATCGGCCAGGTGGAGCTCGCCGTCTTCGGCCCAGACTTGCTGGACTTTCTCGCGGGTAAAACCGTGTCGGCTGCCACTATCGGGATTGGCCTCCCCCGCGCCGTACAGGTACATTACTTTTACTCTGTGTCCATTTTCTTTTCTGGCCGTCGCGTAAACGCGACTACTCTGCAAGACGGCCAGGAATGGTAATCCTACATAAACCATCACCGTTTTCGGCGTAGCCTCCCAGCTGCTGCCAGTTGCAGATCCAAATGTCAGATCTTCCCACTTGACGGGAGCAGGTGTGTCGTATTCTGTATGTAGAAGTGTTTCTACAAATAGAACACTTGAGAGCGTGAAGTATTATGAACCGTGCCCTGCCTTCTGATCCAATCACCGCCTCAGCCGCCACGGAGTCTGTGAATTCTCCCGGATCCGTGCCCGCGCTGGACCGCTCGCTCGATATCCTGGAACTGCTGAGCGGCTCCGCAGCTGGGCTTACGCTCTCTGAGCTTAGTAGCCAGCTGGATATCCCTAAAAATGCGGTATTTCGCATCACCCAGACTCTGCTTGCGCGGGGGTATATCTCCCGGGACGGGCATCTCGCCTTTCATCTCACCCAGCAGTTGCTCCGCCTCGCACCGCCCCACTGGGGAAGCATCAGCCTGCCCGCGATTTCGCAGGCGGCAATGACGGCGCTGCGGGATGGAACCGGGGAGACCGTGCAGCTCGGGGTGCTGAACGGTCTGGAAGGCGTTATCATCGACCAGGTGGAAAGCCTGGAAGCGCTGCGCATCGTCGTGAATCTCGGCCTTCGCTTCCCGCTGTACAACAACGGACCCGGCAAGCTGCTCTTGGCACATATGTCCGATGAGCAGCGCACGTCCACGCTGAAACAGATCAAGCTGGGGCCCTGTACGCCTCGTACGATCACCGACAAGGCGGCGTTGATTCGCGAGTGTGATTGCATCGTGGCGCAGGGGTACTCGGTGGATTACGCCGAAGCCGACGAAGGCATTCACTGTGTCGCCGCGCCGATTTTCGACGGGGCTACCTTCGTGGGCACGCTGTGGATTTCCGGCCCGGCCAAGCGCATGCCCAAGAGTCGGTTCAAGGAGCTGGGTGCACAGGTGAAGGCCGCGGGTGAAGGTATCTCCAAGGCGATTAAGGAGGCAGGGTGAAGATCGACCTATGGATTGCGGCGGTTCCCGCCGCTTTGGATCCACAGCGGCGGAAACCGCCGCAATCCAAATTTCTGAAACGGCTCGGGAGAGGCGTCGTTACACTCCTGTTGCCACTTTGCACATTTGCAGAGACGCTTAAGAACGAGTCGATGCCCCTTTTCGAACGGTTTTGCTTCGATTGCCATGACGACGATTCCCAAAAAGGCGACCTGGATCTAATCGGTCTTTTCGACAAGGGAAACTTCGACGGCAGCCTGATCTTCGAAAACCTGGTTACCGGCAAGATGCCCCCGGCCAACAAGAAGCAACCGTCAGGCGCCGAACGGCGCGTTCTCCTCGATTGGCTGGCCAAACGCCAGGAGGAAAGCCCGCCGAATGACTTCCGCAGAATCAGCCGGCACGAATTCGTCCATTCCGTCAACGACCTGCTGGGGACGAAGCTGGACCTGGCCGATGAGATTCCGGAAGACCGAGGCACCTACGATTTCGATTCAGATCGACGCATCAAATTATCCCGGGAAATGCTCGGCACCTACTTCACGGTGGCGGATGAGATGCTGGATTTCGCTTTTCCGGAACTAGGCATACCCGACGAACGCGTCTGGGTGGCCAACAAGCTCAAGGACAGTCACAAATCCTACAACATCTATGTCCGCAACTTCAAAGAAGGTAATCTGTTCTCCTGGACTCGGGCAAACAACGGCAACAGCTATTCCTTTTTCTATGACAACTTCGATCCCCCAGTCTCGGGATGGTACGAGCTGACCTTCGATGCGGCCAAGTTGGGGGCCTTTAAGGAAGACGTGAGCATCCTCGTCTATGCGGGCAAGTATTATTACGCGGACGACCGTCCACAGCCTCAACGCTTGCTCGACGTGATTTCGCTGGGCAATCGGGAGCTGAAGTCCCACACCATCCGCGCATTCCTCCATCCGGGCGAAAACGTTTCCGTTCATTGTTATTCCAAGCACAACTTTCGCCAAATGAAGGGTGATCAAGGCGCCTATATCAAGCAGCTGACCGTGCGCGGGCCGGTGTTCGATCAGTGGCCACCCGCATCGTTCCAACAGGTCTTTGCCGATCTGCCCGTGATTGCCCCACCCCGCATCCCGACCCAACAAAGGGAGTTCCAAACCAAGCTCCAGCAAATTGGCGGATCTGTTTCGGTCAGCAGTTTCCAAGAGGGCATGGAGAAGGAAAAGATGCAGGACGGTTCCAACTGGACGTTCTGGCATACCCGCTTCAAACCGACCCTGGCTGAGCCGCCGCACTATGTCATTCTGGAAAACCCACGGCGTGTGGAAATCAAGGGCTTGAGTTTTGCCACCTGGTCCGGCGGCAACGGCAATGGGCTGGTTAAGGGGTATTCAATCTATCTTTCGGAGGATGGAGAGACCTGGGGCGATTCTATCATGGAGGGTGCCCTGGATACCCGCTTGGCGAATGAACAAGCAATTGTGTTTTCGAAAAAAACCACCGCTCGCTTTATCAAGTTTCTGGTGACCGATGCCAAATCCCTCGACGGCCGATCGCTCGCGTCCATCGGCAAGCTGGATGTCCTGACGCCTATCCCCAGCAAGGTGGGAAAAAGCAGGATTATTTTCTCCTCCCGTTCGCCCACAGATGTGAAAAAGGTCATCCGGCGTTTTTCTGAAACCGCGTTTGCTTCAAATCTAAGTGATGCAGAACTGGATCCTTACTGGCAGGTGAGCCTGGATAGTCTGAAGGAACAGGACGATTTCGTGCAAGCGACCAAGGCTGGACTCAAAGCCGTTATCTGTTCACCCCGATTCCTCCTGGCGCCGGGCGAACATGCAAATGACGCCTATTCAACAGCGGCCGGCCTGGCCCGGGTGCTCTGGCTTTCTGTTCCTGACAAGGAACTCCTTCGCCTGGCAAAAAGCGAAACGCTTACTGGTAAGACCCTACGTGCTCAAATCGACCGGATGCTCGGCGATGAAAAGAGTCAGCGTATGATCCATTCCTTCTGCGCCCAATGGTTGAACCTCCGCTCATTGAATAAAGTAAGCCCTTCACTCAAGCTGTACCCTGAATACAACGACCTCCTGAATCACTACCTGCCGATCGAAACCGAAACTTATTTGAATCACCTGATCCAGGAAAACTTGCCCGTCGGACATTTGATCGATTCCGATTTTTCCTTTCTGAACCAGCGTCTGGCTCAGCACTATGGCATCGAGGGGATCTTTGGCCAGGAGCTGCGCAAGGTGTCCATCTCGCCCGAGGTGCCACGCGGCGGATTGCTCACCATGGGGAGCGTGCTCAAGGTGACTACGGATGGATTCGATACCTCACCCATCTTGCGGGGCGCATGGATTTCCAAGAACATTGTGGGCACGCCGCTTTCGCCACCCCCGGAAAACGTCAAGGCCATCGAGCCCGAACACGGCGCGGCCACCACGCTCAAGGAACAGATCGATCAGCACAAAAGCAA
Organism: Candidatus Omnitrophota bacterium; assembly: GCA_047639095.1. Classification (GTDB taxonomy): domain Bacteria; phylum Verrucomicrobiota; class Kiritimatiellia; order SS1-B-03-39; family UBA6053; genus JAPYUI01. The sequence goes on from JBLIND010000402.1 coordinate 3,741, forward strand.
TAAGGCCTGTTACGCCTGTCACAAGGGCATCGATCCCTACGGCTTCGCACTCGAGAGCTTTGATGCCACCGGGCAATGGCGCACGAAGTATCGGGTACGGAAGCCGCATAATGGAACGTTCCTGTACCGCCAACAAGGGTATTATACCTTGGCCGGAACCGTGGATGCCTCGGGTGAGATCGGCGAGCACACATTCGACAATGTGTTCGGGCTTAAGAAGATCCTGCTATCCGATCATCGCAAGATCGCCTACAACTTCGCCAAGAAATTCTTCGAATATGCCAATGGCTACCAACCCAGCCTGCAGCAACGCATGGAGCTTTTTGAACGGATTGCTGATAAGCCTGATGACTGCCGAATGAAAGACCTGGTGACCGACGTGTTAGTGTATGCACTCGATGGAGAATCGAAATGACAGCGACCTGTAACACGCTAAAGCGTGGACTCCAACGTGCAGCCCGCACCAATCGAAACCAATGCAGAAAATGTTGGAGTTCATGCTTCAGCATGTTTTCACCCGTATCACCCAACGCACCAACCCCATCATGAATACCTACCCCAGAAGAGAATTTCTAAAATTCGGTGCCGCCCTGCCGCTGGCTATGCAGTCGCTTGACCTGCGGGCCGCGTCGAAACGTGCACAGTCTGCGCCACCCAAGCGGATCATGTTCATCTGCAACTCGCTGGGCTTCTACAATCCGCATTTCTACCCCAAGACCCGAGGCGATCTATCCAGCTCGACCTATCTCCAGGAGATGGAAGCGAAAGACAAGATGACGGTCTTTCAGAACCTCTTCCATCCGGGCATGGACACCAGCAACCACGATTCGGAAAAATCATTCCTGACCGGTGTGCCCAGTCCCGAAGCGACCAATTTCATCAATTCCATATCCCTGGACCAGATCCTCGCACGCCATATGGGAGGCGATACCCGCTTCCCCTTCCTTCCGTTCAGTATTTACGACCGGGGTTGGGGATGCTCCTGGAACAGCCGGGGCGTGGCCATCCCGCCCCTGCACAACGAAGCCCAGATCTTCGATAAGCTCTTCGGCGAGGAAGACCTAAGCGCCAGGCAACGACAGATCCGCAACGATCAACACGTCGTGCAATGTCTCTATCGGGATATGGACCAGCTGCAAAAGCAGGGTGGAAACGGTGCAAAAATTGTTTCTTACCGTAACGTGATCGCCGAACTCGAACAGCAACTCGAGCACGAGGCCTTCTGGCTCAAGACCCAAAAGCCGGAAGTGCCCAATACCCTGAGCGATGACAGCGAATTCGCCTTTTCTACCAAGATTAAAAACCTGCTGGAGTTGTCCAAGCGCGCCTTTCAGACCGATTCAACCCGGGTGATCACCTGCTCCCTGGACTGGATCTACGGGGCGATCAAGGTCCCCGGTGCCACGGGGGGATGGCATACGCTATCCCATCACGGTGGTAAGGCGGATGCCCTCGGAAAACTCAGTCGCATTGAGCTGGATATCATGAAGCATCTCAATCAGTTCCTCACAGACTTGGATCAAATCAAGGAAGGCGACGGCACATTGCTCGACCATACGACCGTGGTCATCGGTAGCAATTTTGGGGACGCCTCCAATCACACCTGCAACAACCTGCCTACCATCGTGGCCGGTGGTGGTTACAATCACCAGGCCCATACCGTGCTCAAGAAGCGCACCCCGCTGTGCAATCTGTACCTGGAACTGCTGCATACATTCAATATCGATGTCGGCCAGTTCGGCAGCAGCCAGTATGACATGGGCCTGTTGAACGGTTAAATCATCCTTAAACCGCCTCCCCTGTCGCTACGCGGCGATTCTTTGCGTGTTCAATCTCGCGATGGCCTTATCGGCAACTGCCGTCCTCGCCGCCGATAGAAAAAAACCGAAAAAAAACCGAACACAGAGTAATTATGAAAACAGCGAATTTCATGCAGGATCTCTACTCTTTTCGATCATCATCTTACCACATCGACCCGTAAATCGCGCAACCCGAAGAGCTCGCTCAGGCCAT
>JBLIND010000403.1:0-5718 GCA_047639095.1 Candidatus Omnitrophota bacterium
TGAATGCACACGGAAACCCCATGGAGCACTACGGCGACCTGGATCTGGAGATGGCCCGCAAGAAGCTCCCACAAACCGGCGCCATCGAGCAGCTCATGGCGTGATGGGATTCGCCGCCTGCTATTTCTTTTCTTACGGCGAGTTTTTGACATGAAAAAGCGCGGCGAAGACCATATAATCAGGCGCTGCGCGACGTTCTTACTAAACCACTGTTCGGCCAGAAATGTGAAGAATTCCTTAGACGATTGAATCCGCCTTTTAAAAAATGAAATTGAAGCAACGACTCCTCGTCGGAATTGAGGTTATCAGTCATCCGGCTGCCAACTCGACGGTCTTATTGATCCTGTTTATTTCGATGGTTGGTCTCGGTTTGAAGCTCGAGACGTTAGCTGCTCTTCTTGGGACTTATGCTGTCGTCATGCTAATATTGTCGATTATCGGTGGGTGGCTTTCAAAGGATCTTTAGATAAAGCTCCCCACGAATACCAACTCTCCCGTATCACCGATCGCCTTCTTGATACCACGGAAGACGTTTTCGCCCGTTTGGAAGGCTTTGCCATCGACCAGGGTCTCGTTCCGTAGGACACAGCGACGTAAAAACCAGAAATCAAAGAGCCGAACAAGGCGTCGATCCTAACGCCTGACCCGCCGTGAGACGAAATTTTCATGACCATTCAACCATCAACCCGGAAGTCGGAGTGCGCCCGCGGTCAGGCGTAGGATGGCTCAAACGTTGGCCCTGTTAGGCAGGCTTGAATCAGATCCTTGGGGCACACGCGCATGTACCGTGCACATCCCTGCCGGAGCGTTCAACGCCCGCTATAACAGTTATCCGTGATCACGGTTGCGGGATCCAATCCAGATCATTCCACCAGGCGGGTCCGTCGTTCGGCACCTTTCCACCCAGCCGGGTGAGACCGGTTTGGACGATCGCGGTGATGCGTGCCTCGAGCTGGGCCGCGATTTCCGGGTGGATTGCGCGCACATCCGTGGTCTCCGTGGGGTCGGCATTCAGCATGGTCCGGCCCCACAACCTCAGCAAAAGCCTTGAGTAAGTAAATCGCTCCCAGTCAAAATTTAGCTGAAATGCACGTAAACTCCTGTCAACTAGCCCCATAGGTTTCAACATCATGATTACTCGTAGAAAATCGCTGCAAACCCTCGCATCCGGCCTCGGTGCCGCACTTGGGTCCTCCATGCTCCCGGGCATCGGCCAGGCCGCTTCCCCGGTCTCGGGTGGTCCGAAACGCGTGATCTTTTTCCTGCAGAACCAGGGCTTTGACCCAAGAACCTGCATTCCGGCGGGCATGAAGAACAGCGGTTCGCTGGCCATGGCCAAACTGCCCGAGCCCATTGAGGCCCTGGAGCCGTTCAAAGAACGTCTGCACATTATCAATGGCTTGCACGGGAAACACACGAGCCCTTCGCACAGCGCCTTCTTCGGTGCGCTAGGTGGCTACCGCGGGAGCGACGGTGTACCGCCGAGTGGTTCCACGATTGATTACGAGCTGAGCAAGGTGCTCCCCAATACGCTTATGCCCCATCTGTGCATCGGCATGGACTCCATGGAGAACATGGTGGCCAAGCCCACGGTCGCGAATCTCTCGGCAAGCGGCGCGGGTCAACCCATCTTCATGCACTCCAATCCAAACCACCTATACCAGATGCTCTTCGGCAGCATTTCTCAGGGCGCTATTCGCAAGCAGCACGAGGCCTTGTCTGGCATGTTCGATCGCATCGAACAACTGGCCGCTGCCAAGGGCGGGACCCTGCCCATCGCGGACAAGCGGCGCTATGGCCAGTACGTGCAGGGGTTCAATGACATGAACGGTCTGCGCGACCGCCTCGGCAGCGTCTCCGATCACCTGCGCAAGTTCGCACCGGCGGTGGACGAGCGGTACACCAAACCTGCATTCGAAACCGACTGGCACGATGTCCTCCTGGATCTGGGCATCGCGGCGCTCAAGTCGGGCACGACCAGTGTGCTCACCATCGGATCGGGCCGTGGCGAGATCTTTGGCGCGTGGAAAGGCCTGGGCGTAGAAAAGCAGGGGCACAACCTCGGTCACATGGATCAGCCCGACAATCCGATCTGGATCAAGATCCGTCAGTACAACAGCCGCATGCTGGCGAAGCTCGTGGAGCAGTTGGAAAGCGTGCCCGAAGGCAGCGGCACCATGATGGACAATACGCTCATCGTTTACACCAGCAACAATGCCGACAAACAGCATACCGACGGAGCCAACTGGCCGGTGATGCTGCTGGGCAACTGCGATGGCATTTTTAAAACCGGATGTTTCACCCAGCTGGACGGCAAGCGGCCGATCAACGCCCTCTACGCGACCATCCTGCGGTCCGCGGGCGTCTCCTGCGATCGCTTCAATATGAGCGAGCAGATGGCGGCAAAGTTTGATTCCGGTGTCGGACCGATCAACGAGCTGTTGGCGTGAGCCTGCGTCCATTCGTCCTCACGGTGGCGGCCTTCACCTTAATCGGCTCGGCAGTCCGGGCCGCTGACCCCTATACCCCCGGCGAGCCGGTCCACGGCGATTTTAAAAGCGTTGCCCAAGGCTTCCTGGATCGGCACTGCCTGGAGTGCCATGATGACACCACGACCAAGGGCGATCTCGACCTGCTCGAACTGGGCCCGGTAGACGAGACCAACGCCGCGGTCTGGAAATCAATCTGGGCGCAGGTCTCGCTCCAGGAGATGCCGCCCAAAAAGAAGTCGAAGCTCGAGATCATCGATCGACTCCGGTTCACGGACTGGGTCGTCAACGAGCTGCAGCGCGTCATGGAGAACAAGGGTGGCTTCTACGCGAACCTCGATCCGCACAAAGGGAACTTTCTCGACCACGACCTGCTCTTCGGCCCTTTACCCGAAGGCGTCGCGCTCGTACCGCCGTCGTCGCCCGCGCGCATCTGGCGGGTCACGCCGCAGGAGCACATCACGCGGCTCAACGAACTGATCAACACCGAGCCGGAATACGATTCCGAGAAGCCGGGCCAGCGAACCCGTGGTGACGTCGTCCCCACCAACCATGGCGGCGAGCTGAAGCTCTACTTCGGCACGGATCGGATCATCAAGTGGGAGGGCGGCACCGTGGCCTATGCCACCGCGGTCAAGAGCGTTCCCGTTGTGCTCTCCTCGGCCCGTGCGCACGGACTGGAAAATTACCCCGAATTTTACACCGTCAACAGCGCCGAAGCGACCCAGATTCTCGGCATGGCTGGGGACATCCTGCGCTATATGGCTTACGGCCCGCTGAGCCTCGTGGGCATGCCTGAGCAGATTACGGACAAACCCAGCGACTATGACAAGGTTAAGCCGGAAGGCGATCTCCGCGGCTTGCCGACCGCCATCGTCTACAGCACCAAGGTCGTCCGTCCGCTGACGCCCGTCTACGAGCTGATGAAGGAATCCGGCGTCGACGACGCGCGACTCCAGGCCGCCGTGGACGACCTCTTCGAGGCGCTGACCTTCCGTCCGCCGACGACGAAGGAATCCACCGACTACCTGCAGATCGTCAAGGACTCCATCGCAAAGGTAGGCAAGGAGAACGGGGTGGTCATGGGCTTGTCGGCCATCTTTCTCGACCGCGATGCCCTGTTCCGGCCGGAGTTGGTGGAGACCGGGAAGGCCGACGAGCACGGCCGCATCATGCTCCAGGACGGGGAGCTGGGTCTCGCGGTGAATCACGCGCTGCGCTACATCCGACCGGATGAGGCGCTACGTCTGGCGATCGTGGCGGGTCGCATGCGGACCCGCGAGGACGTGGAGCGGGAAGTCACCCGCATGCTGGCCGATGACCGCATCCGAAAGCCGCGAATGCTACGCTTCTTCCGCGACTACTTCGACCACGACCTGGCCGGCTACATCTGCAAGGACGATAATGCCTTGGCGAGTACCGGCGCTTCCGGAAAGGGCCAGAACCACTACCGCGCCATGTTCGATGCCACGGCGAGTAGCGATCGACTGATCGAGTTGATCCTCGATGATGACAAAGATGTGCTCAAGCAGCTCCTGACCACCCAGCAGGTCGTGGCCACCGGTTCTGACAAGATCTATTACGGTCGGAAGAACACCAAGGAAGAGCGAGCGGTCGCCCTGGTCGCGAAAAATAAAGCAGAGGCTGAGGCGGTAAAAAAAGAGCAGGCCGAAGTGAAAGCCCTGGAGACCGTGGTTGCCGAGCTGGAGACGACCTTGAAGGAGCATCCGGAGGACACGGCAACCGAGAAGTCGCTGGCCGGACGTAAACGGGAGCTCGAAGCAACCAGGAAGCGGTTCGTAAAAGCGAAGAATAGTAACCGGTCGAACATCAATATCGATGTCACCCCGGCCGACCTGAAGGGCCCGAAAATCTACGCGCGGGTCAGCCATCGTTCCTTCGGTGCCGGCTCCATGAAGCCCGAGCGCATTCTCGCCACCGCCCCCGAAGGTCAGCGCCTGGGTATCCTCACCCATCCCGCCTGGTTGGTCTCGCACTCAGATGCCATGGACAACCATGCCATCCTGCGCGGTCGCTGGATCCGCGAGCGGCTGCTGGGCGGCGGCATTCCCGATGTGCCCATCACGGTGGATGCCATGCTGCCCGATGAACCCAAAACCGCCCTGCGCGAGCGCATGCGGGTTACCCGGGAGAAATATTGCTGGACCTGCCACGCAAAGATGGATCCCCTGGGGCTTCCCTTCGAGCTGTACAACCACGCTGGCCTGTTGCGGACGACCGAATGGGACCAGCCCGTGGACACCACGGGTGAGATCATTGACTCCGGAGATCCCAATCTCGACGGCCCGGTGAAGGACGCCCTCGAAATGATTCAGAAGCTTTCCGAAAGCGAACGCGTCGAGCAGGTCTTCGTCCGCCACGCCTTTCGTTTCTGGATGGGCCGCAACGAGACCCTCAACGATGCACCGGTCCTGCAAGCCGCGCATAAAGCCTACCGCGACAAGGGCGGCAGCATGAAGGCCTTGATCACCTCCCTGGTTACATCCGATGCGTTTCTGTATCGGAAGGTTGAAGAGTAGGTTGGGTATCCGACCCGACTCAGCCAGACCGGAAATCGACCCCTTGTTCTTGCCGCTGTTTTACTGCGCTTTGGTGTGGAGCGCTTTTCCCCGCAACGATTGGCTGCGGCGTTAAGCCGTAGCGTGGCTGGTACTTTTCCGCGGATACAACGGCTGGGGACAGCCATTCTACGCTTCCCATCACATTCGTTCATGAAGGAAGTTGCAGCTGAAATAATGAATGCCTAACTTTTGAATTATGAAAAACACCTTCATCGCCTTGTTCACCCTTTGTTTCTCTATTGGCCTACTCGCACACGCAGCCCCCGACCGGACCCGGCCCAACATCATCCTCATCATGGTCGACGACATGGGCTACTCCGATATCGGATGTTATGGCGGAGAGGTTCAAACACCCAACCTCGATCAACTCGCCGAGAACGGCCTTCGCTTCACCCAGTTCTATAACACGGCCAAGTGCAACACCACCCGCGCGGAGCTCCTCACGGGCAACTACGCATACGCGATCGGTGACAACGATATGAAGTATGGCGCCACCTTTGGCGAGGTGCTGCGGACCGTAGGCTATCGCACGCTTATCGCGGGTAAGTGGCATCAAAAACCCCTGCCGACCACGCGCGGGTTTGATCGCTATTACGGGCTCGCGGATGGCTGCTGTAACTTTTTCAACCCCGGCCTCGAAGCCCGGG
>JBLIND010000404.1:0-5705 GCA_047639095.1 Candidatus Omnitrophota bacterium
CAGAAACGAACATCAAGCGACCATTCTATAGTAGTTTAGCATGCCACCCAACCGAGAATCTCGGACGATTTCACCCTCGCATCCCAGGGGTTCTGGAACGCCATCGATCAACTGGTTCTCAATGCCATGATGATTCCGCTCAAGGTGGTAATGTTTGACGTATTCCCGAACAGCCAATCGCAACAGCTCTTCGGAAAAGAAGATCATCCGCCCCAGGCATTCTTCCTTGATGGATCGAACGATCCGTTCCGCATCAGCCACGAGGTCTGCGCCGTCAGCATTAGATGAAATGGTAGAATGCACACCGTCCCAGAACTGCTCGATTTCGTCTGACTTAACCAAGTTTCAAGGCCGTGGGAGTCCTTAAAACAAACGGCATAACCTTCGTTTGTAATTTGGGACATTACGGGAAAGAATGCGACATCCGCCTCCGATCACACCGCCTCAATCGTCACTTTGATCTTGGCCGGCGGGTTCGAACCGAGAACCCACTTCTGGATGTATTGCGTCTTGAGGACCGGCGGTTTGCCTCCCTCGCCAAGCTCCTCCTCGTAGACGTAAGTGCCCTTGGTTTCCTTGGACTTGGCTAGGATGACTTCGATCTTTTTCATGCGTTTTGCTCCTGATGCGATTGGGACTATCCTAACCTGTTGCTGAGCAGCACGCCATCGTGAAGGCAAGGGGACAAATTCCCTCCTTGTCCGAAGTCAGAGCGGGGGTTACATTGCCTTGGAATGGTTCGGAGACGGTCTCCGGGCTGCGGAATCAGATTTCCGATCATTGGCATGGACGAGGATGAATGACCAGAACCATCAAATCAATTGCAGGCACGATGACCGTGTTGATGCTAGCTGGTTGTACAAGCCTGAAAGCAGAACCCGCCGGCAAGAAACCGGTCGGCCCTCGCCGCGGCGCGTCCCCGCATTTTTGGGATAAGATCCCGGTTTCACCCAGCACCAGAATCCCTGAGGAAATCAAAGACGGATACTGGCATGGACAACACAAGAGGATCAATCAAGCAGTAGCCAAGGCTGACAATACGAAGATCGTCTTCTTCGGTGATTCCATTACCTGGCACTGGGGCCTGGGGAGCAGGACGGGTACGGACGTCTGGAAGGAGTACTACTCCAGGTACAACCCCATCAATATGGGGAACTCCGGTGATATTACCCCTGTGATGCTGTACCGGGCGACCCATGGCAACCTGGACTTTGCAATAGGGCAGTCGCCCAAAGTGGCCGTGCTGCTGTGCGGGACCAATAACTATGTGGTGAAAAGCAGCGCTGGCGGCAAGGTGCAGTGGGGACTTGGAACCCATTGCCCCCCTGCGGACGTGGCTCATGGCGCAAGGGCCGTCGCGCAAGTGTTTCGCCGGAGGATGCCCCATACGCGAGTGATCATGATGGGAATTCTGCCGGTATCCAACGAGGCCAAATGGGCCAAATGCCGCGAGACCAATGCCTTCAATGCAGCCCTTGCCTACAACAAAAATGAAGTGATCTATCTGGATTTACAGGACACGTTCTTGCAGGCCGACGGGGCGATCAACAAGCAACTGTTCTCTGACGGAACCCATCTGACACCTGCGGGGTATCGCCTCTGGGCCCAGAGCCTGGAACCGATCGTTTCGAATATCATGAGGTCCAAGCCCCTTGATCCTGTAAAGATCATGCTTATCGGCGGTTCTATTACCGAGGGGGTTAACTCCTCCGGTTCGTACAGACGCTACCTCGACGGGATGCTGCGTCGATCGGGCCATCTCATCGATTTCATCGGGAGTCGGAAGAAGCACAACAATAACGAGACCCAACCAGACAGCTACGAATATGATGTGGATCACGAAGGCCACTGGGACAAGGGCGCCCAATGGCTAGCCGAGAATATGTCCGGCCTGCTCGCGGACAACGTTCCCGATGTGGCGGTGATTCACATGGGAACGAAGGATATCGTTTCGGGGTCCGGTACCGCCGAGAAGATCGTGGGTGACATCGGCAAAGTGATCGGCGCATTGCGGGCAAAGAACAAAGCGGTAAAGATCGTGTTGGCTGGAATCATACCCGCCAAAAGCAAAGCTGATGAGATCGAGCTGTTGAACCGCCAAATAGTCCAATACACCAAGACCCACTCCACGGCCCGGTCACCTATCTTGATTGCCGACCAGTATGTCGGGTTCAACACTTCGTCCGATTTGGCGGATGACGGTGTGTCGCCCACCGCCGCCGGCGCTGAGAAGATGGCGGAGGTGTTTGCAAGTGTTATCAATAAAGCGCTGAGCAACACAGACCGCAAATAATTACGACTCGACAACACACTTACGGGTGGCCTTCGGTGTGCGCCTTGCGCAGGAATCCGGGGAGGTGCTGCTTGGATCCGCCGCGCCAACCACCGCCATGAATGAACACCATGACCGGGGCGGGTTTTGCGGGATGCGCCAGGTAGACATCCAACTTCTGAGCTTCGTGATCATCATCGTAAGCAATGTCTTTCATCACCTGGGTTTCGGTCTCTATGAGACCGGTAGTCAGCAGAATCGCGGCAAGGTATGCGATACGTTTTTTCATAGCGGCAGATACTATCGGGCGCAGGGAAGCGGAAACAAGCCGCCGAACGGAGAATGGTGAACGCAAGGCATGAACGTGCGTTATGTGGGCCCTGCAGGACACCTTTCGACTTGTGGAGTTTGCGGCAATGAGTGACCATTCCGTGCATGAAAGCCCTCCTCTCTTGCCTCGCCCTGTTAACGGTCCTTCCCGCGCTTGCTGAGGACTGGCCGCAGTTCCAGTTCGACGCCCGGCATTCCGGAAATGCCGCCGAAAGAAAAATCGATGTCACGGCATTGGGCTTGGTCGGGACCGTTCCCCTGACGGATCGAATATTTACCGCTCCCGTGGTAGCCGGAGGCAAGATCTACGTCATCGACGGTGCAGGCGCCGTGTTCTGCATCGACGGGAACTCGCTTATGGTCCGTTGGAAGTTTCAGACCAAAGGCGGCCTCCAGAATTGCAACAACGTCAGCTCACCTGCAATCACGGGCAAGTATCTCCACGTCGGGACGACAGCGGGAATCTACTACGTGCTCGATCGCCACAGCGGCGAGGTCATCAAGGAGCTCGATTGCGGGGACCCGGTATTCTCGGCTCCCGTCGTCAGCGAGGGCCGCGTATATGTGGCGACGCTCGGCGCGATTATTTATGCCATGGAACCCGACGGTACCGTCGCCTGGACCTGGGACTTCGTAAAGGAACTCGTCGGCTTCAAGGGCGATCGTTGGAAAGGCGAAGACTGGTTGGCCTTTCGCGGCGACCGGGTGAACTGGAAAGATCACTTTGTCTGCTCGCGGGACATCTGTGTCGTGGGGAAAACCGTGGTGATGCCAGCCGGCGGACGGACGGTATTCGTCACCGACCAGGGCGATGCCCCGGAGCTGCGGGCCACGGGAGAGATTCCGAAATACGCGGGCGCAGAATTTCCCGCCACCTTCGGCCAGAGTGCCGATGCCGACGGCGCCGTGTATGTTCAATGGCATCGACGCGACAATTCGGGCCGCGTGGAAAAAATTCGGCTGGATGGGAAAACGCTACATTTCGATGCTGTGAAAGGCAGCGAGACCTCCATTCGCCTGCATGGCCTGCTCGGGTTTTCCCCGGTGAGCATCCGTGGAGGCGATGTGTTCCGCGTCCGACCCGAAGCAGGGGCCGGGCTGTGCCGTCATAATGCGGATCTGGAGAAACCGGAAGTGCTCTGCGAAGCGCCAGCCATCGCTTCGCCGGTCCTGACGAAAGCGCACGCGATCTATGGGGGCCTAGATGGCGTGGTTCGAATCACCTCATTAAAAAAAGACGCGACTGAAACGATCGAGCTCGCGACAGCATTCGGCGAAGCCATCACGGCACCACCTGCAATAGCGGATGGACGGATCATCGTTTGTTCGGAAGATGGCCACCTCTATGTCTTTGGTCCGGGCGGAAACGCAAAGCTTCCGAGTGAGGATCTCGCGCTCAGTCGCATCCGAAGTCCCCTCCGCGGAAAATTTGCCGGCGCCGCTTTCGACTGGTACACGAACTACGGCGACTTTGCCGGTACCAACGCCAACGAACAAGAGCTCGCCCCCCCCTTGCGCATGCGCTGGGCACGTCGCCTCGAAGGAACGGTCAAGCATCTCCCGGTCTGCGGCGGCGGCCGACTCTACACCCATACGGCGGAGGGCCAGATCATTGCGGTGGAACAGGACACGGGCCGCCTCTTGTGGCGTAAACACTGGCCGCATGTCTATCTCTCCTTCACGTCCCCACTGTACATCGATGGTAAACTGCTCGTCCCTCAAGCCGGGATCAAGCAGTCGCGCATGCGCTGCCTGGATGCTGCGACGGGGGAACTCTTATGGGAGGCACCCTTCACCGGATCGCCCAGCTGGAGCCGTCAATTCCCGCCCGTCGTGCAGGATGGTCTCGCGATTTATGCCTCCGGCTCGGGCGATTACGCGGCCCACGGAACGGAGAAATATTTCACCTTTGGAGGCAAGCCCGCCCCGCGCGAAGACGGCCGCGAGATGATGAGCTGGATTTATTCCAACGATAACCCCTACTACCCCAAAGACCACAAGCCACGGATCTGGGCCTGGGACCTCGAGACGGGAAAGGTCGTATGGGAGAAGGACTTCTCCAAGGAAGGCCGAGGCGGTAACGACTGCGGCATCTGCCTACTCGACGGGAAATTATACTACTCCGTCTTCTTCGGTTACGCGGCGAGCCAACGAAAACGCCGTGGACTTCCCGCCGAGAACAACGGCCTGACGGCGTGTATCGAACCGAAGACCGGCGAAGTGATCTGGAAAACCAATGCGTATTACGTCACGTCGAAATGTACCCTCAGCGCCCGTGACGAACGCATCTTTATCGGCGGATTCAATCGCGCCCAGGAAGGCACGGATGATCGCTTCGTCTGGTGCCTGGATGCCAAAGACGGCTCGCTGATCTGGAAATCCGAACCGGTGACCTCGGCCCTGAACGTGGTGACAGTCGGCAATCGTTTCGTCTTCTCCAATGCCCTGCGCGGCAAGGGCAACGTCTTCGATCGCAAAACCGGCAAGGTCATCGATCGCATCGGGCACAATTACGCCTGTTGTCGCTTTACCCTGTCCGAACCCTATATCCTCGGCGCGAACATGGATATGATCGATCTCTCGGATGGCGGCAAACTCGTCTCCACCGGTCCCGCCATCGATTCGCGTGAATGCCTGGGCGCCGTGGTCTCCAATGGTCGAATCTTCTACACCTCACAAGCCAGTGGATTTGTGGTCTCGCAGACCTATGGCGCGGAGTCCAAAGATCTTCCCGCCGCATGGGAACAGCGACTCAAATGAAGTTTCGTCTGCTGAACTTTTACTCCTTTGCATTACCGTGGGGCGGATCAGCGCGACCGCGTTGTGTCCCATAATAGAAACGACCATCGTGGGGGTAAAAAGCCCGGGACTCCTGGGCCAAAATGGAGGCCACCAGACCCCTCTGAAGCAGGCTTCCTTCCCCCCCTCCCTGAATCCCGTCCCGCAGCCCTGATAGTTTTAACTCCGACCCCAAAGACAAAGTCGGGACAAAAGTTGCCACCTGAGTTGCCACCTTTTGAATTCGCTGGCAAAACGACAGAGGATCCCGGGAGCGTAAACCATTATGGATAAAGGAGTTAGAATGGTTGGCGATACAGGATTG
>JBLIND010000405.1:0-5669 GCA_047639095.1 Candidatus Omnitrophota bacterium
GTCCCGAACCGGACAAGGCCTTGGCGGGAACCACATATTCCGCCCATCGACTGCCCAGCGGCGGAATGCTCTGACGATGTTTCCGCACATCGGCAGGCTCCCCGTAAAGAATGTTGGACCGGCGAGGTGGCCGGACAAACGGCAAAGGAGAAAACGAATGATTCACTGGCAGGACCTGCTCTCGCTCGCCGCCGCGCAAATTGCGCGTGATGAATTTCCCCTGCAGCGAGAAGAGTTGACGGTCTACCGGCGCTTGACCGTCCTGGACGTAACTCGAATGCAAATTGCGCAGATCCCCCTTGGGGTCCAGGTCGCCCGACTTAAAAATCACATCACCGGCCGAATCGCTGACCTCCACATGCAGCCAGACCAGTCGTTCGGCATCAAATCCGGTCGGCACGGGATGGCCATCCGTGCCGTTTGAGACCTCGAGCTTGAAGCGCAGGCCGCGCTTATTATGTTGGGTGAGCACGATCTCGCCCAGTCGATAGCCCTGCCTCAACAGGATCAGCCGATCTCGGCGGTATTCTTCCAGCAGCTCGAGCTTGGCATCGATAATCTTCCGAGCACGCTTGCGGGTATCCAGATCGGTCCAGGCATCGGGAAAAGCGGTTTCCTTATCCAGCTTCGACTCAAACGCCTCGGTCCCCCAGCCGGCATCGACATCAAAGGCTAACCACTCCTCTATACTCGCCAGGCCACGGGAGTCTGGATTGGTTCGAATCGTATTGCGCATGTGCGGGAAAAGGCCGGGATGAACGATCGATTGATCCGGACCGACGATCATGTGGTTGGTCAACTTGCGGGTGCGCGTCCATTCGCCATTGACCATGGCGGCAGGCCCTTGCTGGTAGTTGGTCCGGTCATCGCCGGTATACATCCCGGGTTTCTGACCCATGTGACAATCCTGGCAGGTCGTTCCCGCCTTGGCGGCCGGCGATGCGTTGTAGTGGCTGAAAGCCTCTTCCAGGCGGAACCCATCTGGACCCGTCACATCATGGCAGGCCGAGCAGAAACTGGCATCCGCGAGTTGGAAAAAAGACTCCGGTGCTGCGTGAATTTTCCGGCCATAGGCGTTGGGATCGTTACTGACTTCACCCTGATCGATAAGTTGCTGTACGACTTCCGCCTGGCCCGTCGGCCCTTTTACGGGATGCGTGAGCGGCCCTTCATCGAGTGCGCGGCGTCCACTCACCTTACCATAGGCCTGGGATACCCGGTGGCAGGCAATACAGGTCACCCCCTCCTGGGAGACGGGATGGCGTTCCGCATACGGGGTTACGGTGGGCTCCCCCAGATTCATGCCCACGGGGGTATGGCAACGAATACAAAAATCCCCCAGGGTGCCATTGGTTTCTTTGATCAATTTTGCCTGCATGGCATTAAAAATCGGACTGACCATCGCGTAGGCGTGAGGAGAAACCGACCATTGGCGAAAGTGATTGGGGTGGCAGCGTTGACAACGCATGGCGGAGGGATACCGATCACCCACGAAAAGTGCGGCGTGCATGTCCTCCACGTCTTCATCCTCATCGACGGCTGCATCCTCCGCGATTTGGCTACCGGGTTCTTCGGCGGCGAACACGATTGGCGTCGACATGTGGGCGATGAGTCCAATCAACAGGAGCAGGATCGAAGCGCCGGTCGCGCGTACAAATGGATGCGGGATAAACTTCATGCTTGAGTGGCATTTAAGCAGGCTGCGATTTCCTTCCGCAAGGCATTTGAAAGCAAAAAGCATGCGCGATAGAATGTTTACTTGTTATCCGACGCGGCGATCGCCTGCTTGCGCTGTTCCATGATCAGCATAGGGTCTTCAGGAAGCTCGGAAAGATCCACGTACTTCTCCAGATCCCGCATGGCAATGACGGTGTACCCATTGGTGTGTAGCCAGTCCATGTAGGCCGAGAAATTATCTGCAACGGAACTGACCCAGGGGTGTGCGACATCGGGGACGCCGTGGAACTGCAACACCGCCACCTGCCCGCTTTTCACCTGCAGGACCAGTTCGGTGAACATCTCCGCCTTCCAGAACGGCCTGGCATCGGCGGCCGTCGGAATCAATAATGGATGATCTTTCCCCGGTTCGTAGGCGACGCCCTTACCCAGCTTATACGGCTGCTCAGGTGATCCACCCCTTCGGGCAAACTTTATTCCATGCGCGTGCAGGATGGGAAACGCATCCGGAGTAATGGCATTGCCCGGCCAGGCAAAACTCACCGGAGGCGTAATACCGTAGGACTTGCATCGCGCCTCTATGGCACTCAATTGCTCATCCAGCTTGGTGATCGAGGCGGGGGTAACGCTCATATGATCACGGGTATGATTACCGATTTCAAAACCATCCTCATGCAGGGCTTTGATCTCCTCCCAGCTCATGTAGTGCTCTTTGTTTGTGGCGAAGTCCCAGCCCTCGGTAATGAAAAAGGTAGCGCCAAATCCGTGCTTTTTAAGAATGGGCCGGGCGATGGTGTAATGGGATTTCACCGAATCGTCGAAGGTCAGGACGGCGAGTTTATCCGGCAAGGGCTCCCGGGCAATAACCACGGCTTGTATCGCGACCCAAAACAACGGTAAGATGTATTTCATTGTTCAGGATTTATCATAGAGGAGCCTTATGCACACGCTAATCCACCCTTCGTTTTGCACCACACTCGTTTACGTTCTATTGCTCGGGTCGCTTCTCTCGCTATCAGCGGCCGAGCCGATTCGCCTGCTCTCCTACAATATCCGACACGGGCAAGGTCTGGACGGAAAGCTGGACCTCAAGCGTACGGCGGAGGTGATTGAAAAAGAACGCCCTGATCTGGTGGCCTTGCAGGAAGTGGACAAGGAATGCACGCGCAGTGGCAACGTGGACCAGGCGGCTGAGCTCGGACGACTGCTTGAAATGGAAAGCGCCTTTGGTACCTTCATGCCGTTCCAGGGCGGCGAGTATGGGTTGGCCATTCTGTCGCGTTTCCCTATTCAAAAAGTCGTACGACACCTGCTTCCGGAAGGAGCAGAGCCGCGCTGTGCGTTGGAGGTGATCGTACAACCGCCGGGGATGAGCACCCCACTTTCGTTTATTTGTATCCATAACGATTGGACCGACCATGCCCTGCGCACGCCGCAGATCAACGCCCTGCTCGAAGACATTGCCCAACGAAAACATCCGGTGGTCCTCGCCGGCGATTTTAACGGCGAACGCCAGGATCCGTCCCTGCGTCCGTTTATCGAACCCACCTGGGTAGTCTCAGATAAAAATGGAGGGAAAACATTTCCCGCCAACGATCCTCAGAAGGAAATTGATTATTTCATCGGTCGTGATCTGAAAGGAAAACTCAGTGCGACCACGGTGGTCGATGAAAAGCTGGCGTCCGACCACCGGCCCATCCGGGCTGTGATCTTGCCCGGGGCTGATTGAGCGCAGCTATTCCACCCGAACGCCAAATTCGGCGATCGAAGCCCAAGGCCCCTTGTTCACTTCGGATTCGCTTACCACACGAACATAACGCCCTGATGTTTTGGGTATCGACACATCCTGCGCGGTCCGGACCTTGGTAAAGGTAGCCTGGGCGACAGGTTCACCAAAGGCATCGGGCTTATCCGACACGTAAACGGCGCAGCGCGCAAGCGCACCGTTCCAACCGCTATCCTGGCGTGCCAGATAACGAAAGCCGATCATTTCGGTGGGCTGACCCAAGTCGAAAACCAACTCATGAGGATGCTTCAGCACCTCGGGGCTGAACGCCGAGTGCCAATGGGTGGATGGCTTTCCGTCGATGGCTTCCGCCGCTTTGCGCGTCTGACCTTCACTGCTGAAACGAATCAGCTTCATCTTGCTCTGTGGATACAAACCCTGGGTGGACCACGCCTCACCCTCGGATTTCCTGGGTGCCGGCTTTCGGGCTTTAGCATCAAAGCCAAACTTCGCCTGGCGATCCCGTTGGTGGATGTCCGTGTCATGAAACGTGCCTTCGACCACATCGACATGGGCTTCTTTGGCGAAACCGATCATTTGCTTTAACACCTCGGGATGTTTGGCTGCAAGGTTGACGACTTCACTGATATCCGTCTTCAACTCATAGAGTTCCCACGCGCCTTTATCCGAGGGGTGGACCGCTTTCCAATCCCCCATGCGCACCGCCGTTTTCTGACCGAGCTCCCAGTAGAGGTATTCGTGTTGCTGCTGCTTACGTCCGGCGGCCTTTTCCCCCAGCAAGGTGGGCAAAATAGAAATCCCATCGGTATCGGCGGGCGCTTGCGCCCCGGTGATTTCCGCAACCGTCGGCATGACGTCGGGGAAATACCAGAGCAGGTCACTGGTTGAGCCGGGGGCGATTTTCCCTGGCCAGCGGACAATCATCGGTATGCGCAAGCCGCCTTCATACAAGGTGCCCTTGGTCCCGCGGAATTCGGTACCCGTGGCGGGGTGCTTGTTCGCCCCATGGAACCCACGCGGATTGGTCTTGCTCTTGAAATAGTCGTTGCCGCCGTTGTCGCCGCAGAAAAAGAAGATGGTGTTGTCGTCGATGTGCAATGCTTTGAGCAGGGCCATCAACTCCCCCACCTCGCGGTCGACCATGCCAACCATTGCCGCGTAACGGCGAGCCGATTCAGACCAGTCCTTGTCCTTGTATTGCGCCCAGGCAGGATCGGTATTCGGGATGTCGAAATTGCCATGCGGCGGGGTAAAGGGCAGGTAACAGAAGAAGGGCGTATCTTTGTTCGTCTTGATGAATTTTACCGCCTCATCGTAGATCTTATAATGGGAATAGGTTTCACCGCGAACACCCTTGTTCCCTTGAAGTGGAACTTCTTCACTGTTTCGAATGAGATACGGCGGGTAGTAAGAATGCGCGTGGACCTGATCGTAATAGCCGAAGAAGATATCGAAGCCGTGCTTTTCGGGCACGCCGGTGGAACCCCGGCCACCACAACCCCACTTCCCGAATCCACCCGTCGCATAGCCCTGCGCTTTCAGCATGGAGCCGATGGTGGCTTCTTCTGCACGCAAGGGCGTGCCCCCACCGTTTGATCGTACAGACGTATGGCCGCTGTGCTTACCCGTCATCAGCACACCGCGCGTCGGGGCGCAAACCGAAGATCCCGCGAGGGCTTGTGAAAACATCATCCCCTCCGCCGCGAGACGATCGATGTTGGGCGTCTGGATCGTTTTGCTCCCCATGCAGGAGAGCTCATAATAGCCGAGCTCGTCACACATCAGGTAAATGACGTTGGGCTTGGGTACCGCGAGGACGGTACTCGCGCAAAGGAATATCAGGAGGGAGAGATTTCTTCTCATGTGATCATAGGTAACAGGCTTGGAGCAATCTACAAGCCTCTCATCATCCCATCCGCGATGGCCATGAGGCTACTTGTCCAGCCAGCCGCTTACCTGCATCCAATCTTCGGCGCGGTTATGCCAGGTGGCCACCGGGTTGTCCGACGGCCGAATGCCATATCCGTGTCCACCTTTGGAATAGATGTGCGCCTCCGCAGGGACCTTGGCCTTTTTGTATTCCACCAGAAGGAGGGCCGCATGCAGCCCGCGATCGCTGTCATCCCACGTAACCGCGGTGAACATGGGAGGACTGTCTTTGGTTACCACGATGTCCTCGCGCAGGCTCTGTTTATCACCGGTCTTCCCAAGGTACGCGCAGTAAATGGGCATGATGAAATTCGGC
>JBLIND010000406.1:0-5664 GCA_047639095.1 Candidatus Omnitrophota bacterium
ATCGCAGCAGATTTTCTGCTGCAGTGAGCGCGTTTTCCTATTATCGGAACGGGCCGGTAAAAGCGTTCCTTTCATCGGAAGCGTGAATCCCGAGGACAAGCCGTGCCTTGGACTGCCCGGATACCCGAAAGATTCGGGATGTACAGCTCAGGCCCCGGGCCAATTAATAATCGGCGATCGACCCGTCCTGATTGCGGCCGCCAGTGGGCCATTCCGGTGGTCCCGGATTCTTCGCGAGCTCTGCGAGGACGGCCTCGTCGACTTCGCAGCATAAGCCCGTTCCTTCCGGCAGGGATGCGTAGCCGTCCTTATCGACGGACCAGTTTTTCCGCACCAGGCCGGGCGGGGTGATGTTCGGATAATATTCGTGGATGAGATAAAGCGGGACGGCCGCACTGCAATGCAGGCTGGCCGTCATCCCGAGATCGGTCGTTACACAGTGGGGCGCAATCGGTACTTGATACGCTTCGCCGAGGGTTGCGATCTTGCGCATTTGCGAGATGCCACCGGTGTGCGCGCAGTCCACCTCCAGGATGTCTGCACAGCCTGCCTGCAAATATCCGATGACATCCCAGATCGTGCGAGCCTGTTCGCCGACCGCCAATGGAATGTCGATATGCTGTTTGAGTCGCTTAAAAACCTCCATGTTTCCGGGTACCGCCGGCTCTTCGATATACAACAGGTCATAGGGCTTAATCGCCGATGCCAGCTGAATCAAAAACGGAGGTGGAAGCGCGCAATGCGCATCGAACATCACGAGGCCGTCCGGCCCCATACGCTCACGGGCGTTTGCAACGTTTTGAACGATCGTCTGAATTTGCTGCGGGGTGCCGGAAAACGGGTGCACGCCTGCTCCGATCTTCGTCGCCTTCACAGAGGGATACACCCGCAGTTTGTCCCGGGTCGGGCCGCCGAGCAAACGATAGACGGGCACGCCCCACAGCTTGCCGGTGATATCCCACAAGGCCATGTCGATCCCCGCGAGGGTGTGCGTCATGAACGGTCCGCCTCGCATGTCGCGATGCGAGCGGTAGATCTTCTGCCACAGGTGTTCGATGCGCGTTGGATTCTCGCCGTCGAGCAACTCGAACAGCGATCGCGCCAGCTGCGCCGCGACGAAGGGTTCGAGCTGATCGATCTCACCCCAGCCGGTAACGCCATGATTCGTTTCCAGCTTGAGAAATACTTTACGCCGAACCGGTGTGGCGGTCAGCCGGGTGATTTTGATTGTGCTCGTTTTGTCGGCCACGTTCGCGGCAGGATTGTCCGCCTCTTCGACACCCATTGCCGTATTCAGACAAACACCACTTGCGGCCATGGCTCCAACTGAAGCCAGCCATTCACGTCGACTTTTCATACCTTGCTCCATTTGATTGCTGTGCGTAAGGACTACCATGATACCCACGCGGCCAGTGAAACTATTTCCTGTGGGTTAATTAATGTGGGGGGCGGCCGTGCCTGAAAGGCCTACATGGACTGGGCGAAGATTCTGCGGGTCCGTTTCACACCATTTCCAAGCCGCGCATGGTGCCGGTCGACGAGGCGAATTGGTCGCACTCCAGGCCGAGACGCTGGAGCATCGAGACGAAGATGTTCGAGTGGCGGGCACCTGACGATCCCCTTCGCGACATCGCACTTGACCACCTCACCTTGGCGCGGGTCGCCCTCTACCGCGTCCTTCTCGAACCCGCCGGCACGCCTTCATCCGCACTCTCCATGCCAGATGTAGGCGCCGCCCTCGCCGGCCTCCGCAGCGCCTCCGCAGCGCCGGCCGCGCCGACAACCTCCCCAAAGCCCTCCTCACTGCAGTCCTCTACCTCGCCGACGTCCACCTCCACCGCGCCCACCTCCACCGCGCCCGCCTCTTTCGCGACAAGGCCGAGCTTGCCGAGGCCCGCGTGCTCATCGAAAAAAACGGCTACTGGCGGCGCAGAGAAGAACTCGAAGATGCGGAAGCCGCATCGCTTAACTGGTAGACCGTATCATGGAGCACTGCTCCGTGCTCCTGCCGAGCCCTGACAGGGGTAAAATACGGAGCGGTGCTCCATAGTACGGAGATTCCCCAACATAGCCCTTTCGATCGCAACGAATCCCATTTGATCCGAGCATGGGTTTTCGTGCGCCACCTCCGGGGCGCGATAGATTCCGGGTGGTTGATGTCGGGGTTGAAACCCCGACCTATGCGGCGCCAGCCACTCCGTGGCAAAGTGTGGGGTTGCATCCTCATCCGCCCCCGGAGTGGGGCAACGCTGCATAGCGCAGGGTTTCAACCCTGCGTCCGTCTCACCCCATACCCAGCGCCCCGGAGGCGGCGCACGAAAGATCCCGATTCAATGGATGTCGTGCTGACATCCGTTTACTCCGCCAGCGCTACGGTGTTTGCATATCTGGTCGCGCCACATGGACAAGCGCGTATCCCGATGATAGGCTGCGTTGGAGATGAACGGGAGCCGACTACTCAGGATTTCAGGCAAAGGGTTGCTTCTGGTGGGCGGGCTGGGTTTCCTCGGCTGTGTTGGCTGGCACATCGACTGGCAGGTTGTAAAAGGTGCGCCGACCGCGTTTGGCAACCTGGAAGTGCTGGGGCCCGTGTTCTGGGGGCTTGGGGCTTGGGGCCCTGGGTCTTGCGGGAATGGGTGGGTTGGCATCTCTCGTTTCGATGGTGATTGAGCGAAGGGGAAGGGAGTCATAACGTCCCTCCTCAAGCACTCGGGCAAGGCGGGCAAAAAATTTACCGGGGGTTTACCTGTAACCTTTGCCTTTCTCATGTAGAATACCTCGCCATGAGATTCCTATCTATTTTCTTTACCTGTCTGATTACCCAACTCGTTGCCGTTGAACCCGGCTGGAAAGACCTCGATGCGCTCGGCGAGGGCTATGTGGTCTGGGAATCTAATCGCACCGGGCAATTCCGGATCTGGCAACGTCAGCTGGACGGTTCGAGCCTGAAAATGCTTACGCCCGACGACGGAGAGGAGCATTACGCGCCGCACATCAGCCCCGATGGCACGCGCATCGCCTTTTACCGGTACGCCGCTGGCACGAGCGTTTACAGTAAGAAAAAAAATCCGGTGCAGGGTGAAACCGCGCTGTGCCTGATCAATCGCGACGGATCCGGATTGAAGGTTTTGACCCAGGATGCGCGGATTGCTGAGGCCGGCGGTGATCGCGGCGTGGTCTGGATCGATGATAACCATTTGATCTTTGTCACGTGGATCGGCGCCCCCGCGATCTTGAATCTGTCCACGGGCGCGGTTGAAATCCTGGCCGATACGGAGGAGGCCTGTCTGATCAACGCCTCGCTCACCCATGCCTTCAAACGCGTTTCGTTTATGCCCTATGATCCGACGCAGCGGAAGGTCACCCCCAGCAAAGGCCTGGGAGGCTGCGAACCGTATACCAGTCACGACGGCAATTGGGGATTCTGGATGGGAGGTGCCGGCGGCCCGGTCAACCGCATTCATTTGCGTAGCGGGGATGTTTCCGAGATCGTCCGGAAGCGGGATCGCGCCTTTCCTCCCGAGCGCAACTACGTGTACTTCCCGATGACGAGCCGCTGCGGCCGGCTCTTCACCTGTGCCGCTTCACCCGGCCGAGAGCATGATCACTTCACCTCCGACTACGACGTCTTTGTTGCCGCAACGAATCCGCGGTCACTTGAATTGATTGGCAAGCCGGTTCGATACAGTTTTGATCCCGCTACGGATCGGTATCCCGATGTGTTCCAGGCTCCGCTGGAGCTGCCGATGCAGGTGGGGGAAGCTCCGTATGTCGCACAGTTCAATGCCGAAGGGAATTGGTCCTGGAATTTTGGCGACGGCGGTAGTGGACAAGGGCCGTCGGTGCAACATGTTTATCAAAGCGCAGGGGTGTATCAGGTTCGCGGCCAGCTTGATGGGAGGATCATGCATGGACAAGTGATCATCGAGTCGGCCGCGGTTCCCGAGGTCCTTTCGGTGCTCATTCACGGGACACATGAGATTGAAGTGATCTTCGACGAGGCGGTTCAGCTGGTCGAACCGAAAGCGCTGCTGGAGCCGCCGGCGAACATCACCGCAACCCGCTACGGTCATGATCATCACAGCCTGATCTTCACCGTGGATCGTGTCATCCCTTCTCACGCCCGATTGTATATCGAAGGCATTCAGGACATGATGCCGAAGCCGAACACCCTGGATCCGATGTGGCTGGATCTGCGTCCGCTTTCCTGGCCGGTAGATCTCAAGGGCCTCGTCTATGTTTTTCAGACTGCGGATCAGGCGAACAAGGTCCAGCTTGCGGATGGGACTATTGTCACGTATCCGATGAGCTCCCGGGGGCAGGGTCGCCTGGATCACGATTATGCGATGGTGCTCGACCACGGATCCTACCGGGTGGAGGGTGCGGGCGAAGGCATGCTGGCCGAGTGCAGGGCCTCGGGTGAACTTTCGATCGAGATGGTGGTCACGCCGCGGATCCATGCCGTGTCCGGGCCCGCCCGGATTATCAGCTACTCCAAGAGTGAGCGCGACCTGAATTTCTCGCTCAGCCAGGAGGACGCGATGCTCGTTCTGCGCCTGCGCACCTCCGAATCGGGCAATACCGATGAGGGGATGCGATTCGAGCTCTGCCCCTTGAATATCGGCACAGCTCAACACATCCTGATCAGTTATCGTGACGGGCAGCTGACGGTCTACAAGCATGGGACGTTGATCCGTTCCGGCGATGAGCTGCGCGGCACGTTCGAAAGCTGGGAGCCCATGCCGCTGGTCTTTGGCGACGATCTGGAGGGCCATCACGACTGGTCGGGAACCTTGGAAGGGGTGGCGATTTACAATCGTTTTATCGAGGCCGGAGAGGCCATGCAGACCTTCCAGCAATATTACGCGATCCACAAGTCGCGCGCAAAAATTTCCAAGATCGAACTGGACGTCACGCTGGTGGGGAAATCGACCATCCCGACCCTGGATGAAATCAGCCCTTACCGGGAGGGCCTGGGCATGTTTAAATACAAAGTCAACGCCGTCCATTCCGGCAACTTTTCCGACAAGGAAATCTACATCGCCCACTGGCTCATTCTCGACGACGAAACCCTGTCCATTGCAAACCGCAAACCCGGTGACCGCTTACGTCTCAAGGTCGAGCGCTTCGAAGATAATCCGCAGCTGAAGAGTTTCTTTTGCCGAAACGATTTCAACGACGGGGATGCCCTGTTCGCGGATCACTACTTTGCCATCCCATAACATGGCCCTCGACAAGGACAGGTTGGAAGCCCTTTACGCGCGGATGAATGTTCGCAGCTATGCGTCTCCCGACCCGATTGAGGTCATCTACCGCTATGCGGAGCCTGTGGACCAGGAAGTGATCGGCCTGGTGGCGGCGAGTCTCGCCTACGGGCGCGTTGCCAGCATCCTCACGAACATCCAGAAGGTGGCGGATGTGCTGGGGGATCATCCCGCTGCCTATCTGGCGGCATGCAAGCCGGCTACGCTGCGGCGTCAGTTGAGTGGCTTTCAACACCGCTGGACACGCGAGGAGGAAATGGTCGGTCTGTTGCTCGGCATACGTAAGGTCCTTCGCAACTACGATTCGCTCGGCGCGTGTTTTCTGGCGGGGTACGATGCGGATGACGAGACGATCCTCCCCGCGTTGTCCACCTGGACGGATGCGCTTGCCCGGGAGACC
>JBLIND010000407.1:0-5652 GCA_047639095.1 Candidatus Omnitrophota bacterium
GTTCAAAGTACGGAAGGTGACCCTGGCATGCCCAAATCCGCGTTCGCCCGCGGTTCCTCCCATCTCCGCGTAAGCACGCCTCCCCCCTCCACAACCACATAAGTACGCCTCCCAAAACCTACATAAGTACGCCACCCAAATCCGCGTTCATCTGCGTGCATCCGCGGTTCCCTCCGTGCCTGTGCAACCGCGCCCACGTGGCCTTGGGAGGTTTTCAACCGCCTGCTAAGCGTCAGTGTCCGCCGCGGCGGATTTCGGAGCCCTTGAATTTCACCTGGAAGCGATAAATCCGCTTCAGGTGGCAGTGGATTTTTCCCGTGGTCAAGTCCACGTGGTCCGGCACTTCCGAACGGTTGATGTTGGTCACCGCGTGAAAGCCCCGCTCGGAAAAAATGTCGATCACCATGGCGAGTGCCAGTGCATCCTCAAACACGGGATCCTCGGAGTTGATCACGGCGAGCCCGGAGATGGCGTGACGGAGCACGATGGGTATGAATTTTTCCGTAATGATATCCAGCACCTTGTGAAACAGCTCCCGGTGCTCGATCTCATACGAATCCAGCCGACGCACCAGGTCCTGGCGGGCATGCATGATGATTTCGGTCGCGAGGGGGAGGTGGCGAATACAGTCGAGCGTGCGCGGATCCAACTCAAGTGAACTCTGGTAGCGGAGCTCGTCCAGAATGTTGCTCTCCACCTCCCGGATATCCCCCTGGGCATTCACAAAGTGGTAGTGAAAAATTTCTTTCAGCGATTGCAGGGCATCCCAGGTTTTTTCTTTGAACACCCGATACCGGTGTCGCGCCTTGTCCGGATCGACATCCGTGGCCCGCTCCTCCCAGGTTTCACCCAGGCCACTCGCCCGAACCTCGTCGTTGTGTTGTTGGACTTCCTGGCCGCGCTTCAGTTGACGGTCCACGCTCGTCTTCTCGTCAACAAACAGCACCATGGCGTGAATAGTCGGCTTGCGGAAATGAATAGCCAAGGGGGTCTCGTAGTGCTCGCGGTAGAGGCTGTTAATCTGGGACACCAGCATTTTCAGGCATTCCACCTGCACCCGCGTTCGCGGGAATCCGTCCAGTACACAGCCGTCGCGGAATTTGTCTTCCAACATGCGGCGGAAGAGAATCCCCACCACCTCCTGGTCGCCCACCATGCCCCCGCTTTCCTTAATTGCGAGCATCTCGGGGCTGCTCAGGAGGTCACTGACCACGATGGGGGGGCAGGTCAACCCGCGCGCCTTCATGATAAAAGAGGTGTGTGTGCCCTTACCTGAACCAGGTGCTCCCCCCAGCAGGATGATTTCTTTTGGGAAGCGCAGGTTGTCGTGACCGTACTCCTCCTCCAGTTCACCCCACTCATTGGTGAAAATTAACTGGGCGTCTTTGACCTCCAGGTCCTCAGTCGGCGCTATCTGTTCTGGGCTTTCCATGGTTTGATCTTTAAAAGTATGGGTCCCTAAAGTAAATCAGAATGTACCGGCCGCGTATCAGGAACGACACGGCCAACCGGACCCCATTTGTGAAAGTCATTTTAGCAGAAAAACCATCCGTCGCCCGCGACATCGCCAAGGAGCTCAAGGCGACCTCCCGCCATGAGGGCTACCTCTCGGGCAATGGCTACGCCGTCACCTGGGCTTTCGGCCATCTCGTGGGATTAAAGGCACCCGACGATTACGACCCCGCCTTCAAGCGGTGGAATCTCGATGACCTGCCCATTATTCCCGCCAAATTCGAGCTCAAGCCGACGGGGGATGAGGGCGCACGCAAACAGCTCAACATCATCAAGAAGCTGTTCAAGGAAGCGGATGAGCTGATCTGTGCGACGGATGCCGGGCGGGAAGGGGAACTCATCTTCCGCTACATCCAGATGTGGGCCCGGGTCACCAACAAGCCGTTCAAGCGCTTGTGGATCAGTTCGTTGACCTCCCAGGCGATACGCGATGGCTTTAACAAGCTCGCTGATGGCCATGCCTACGACAACCTCGCGGCTGCCGCCCGCTGCCGCTCGGAGGCGGATTGGATCGTTGGCATGAACGGCAGCCGCTATTTTACCGTGCATTACGGGGGCAAGCAGACCCTGTGGAGTATCGGCCGGGTGCAGACCCCCGTCCTGGCCCTGATCGTCAATCGTGACCACGAGATCGAGCACTTCGATCCCAAGGATTACTGGGAGCTTCACACCATCTATCGCGAGGCCCGGTTCAAGCACACCACCGGCCGATGGAGCGAAGTCGAAAAGGCGCAGGCCATCCTGGAAAAGGTGACCGGCCACGACCTGGTGATCACCGATGTGCAGCAGAAGGCCGAGAAGACTCCGCCGCTGCTCCTGCATGACCTCACCGATCTCCAGAAGGAAATGAACCGCCGCTGGGGCATGACCGCCGACCAGGTATTGAAGATCGCGCAGACTTTATACGAGCGGAAACACCTCACCTATCCGCGTACCGACAGCCAGTACCTCTCCAAGGATATGAAGCCGCAGATTCCCGACCTGCTCGAGAAGCTGAAAGCGATTAAGGGCGCGGAAATTGCCCCGCTCGACCTGGCCAAGCTCCCGTTCACGTCGCGTATCATCAACGATGCCAAGGTAACCGATCACCATGCCATCATTCCGACCGAGGTTGTCGGCGATCGCCTCAGTGGCGACGAGGCCAAGGTGTACGATGCCGTGGTGACTCGGTTCATCGCGGCGTTTTATCCCCCGTGCATCAAGCAGGTCACCACCGTGCTCGCCGAGAGCAACGCGGAGCCCTTCAAGGCCACCGGGCGGGTGACCTCCCAGCAGGGATGGCAGGCCTTGTACCCGCACATGGGCAAGAAGAAGAAAAAGGCCACCGATGATAAAGAGGACGATGCCGACCAGGAGATGCCTGCCTTCGTGAAGGACGAACACGGTCCCCACGAACCCGAAATGATTGCGAAAAAGACCAAGCCCCCCAAGCGCTATACCGAGGCTTCGTTGCTCCAGGCGATGGAGACCGCGGGGCGCATGGTCGATGAAGAAGAGCTCAAGGACGCGCTGAAAGACAAAGGCATCGGCACCCCCGCCACCCGGGCATCGATCATCGAAACCCTGATCAGTCGCACCTACATCAAACGGGAAAAGAAGAACCTGCTCAGCACCGATGATGGCCGACATCTCATTGGGCTCGTGGCCGACGATCGACTCAAATCCCCGGAGCTGACCGGTGAGTGGGAAGCCAACCTCAAGAAGATGGAGAAGGGGCAGTACGCGCCCAAGCAATTTATGGATGAGGTCATCGAGCACACGCGGATCATCATCGGCGGTGGCGACGGTCCGAATACCGGTCTGGGGCCCTGTCCACGGTGCGAAGCGCCGGTGATCAAAGGCCGGGTGCACTTTGGGTGTTCGCGCTGGAAAGAGGGCTGCACCTTCGTGTTGCGCAATGACAGCCTGGGCACGGAAGTGAGTGCCGGCCTGGCCTCCGAGCTGCTCCGAAATCGGGAAACCCTGAAGTCCCAGTTGCTCAAAATCGATGGCGAGACCGTCTTCGGAAAAATGAAACTTGAGGACGACGGCACGGTTACCTACGAGGCGGTCAGCGCCAAGTCCGCCGGCAAGGGGAAAGATGTACTGGGGACCTGTCCGGCCTGTGGCGGGGACATCATCGAGTCCGTGAAAGGCTATGGCTGCAGCAACTGGCAGAATGGCTGCCGCTTTGTGATCTGGAAAACGATTGCCGGGAAAAAGGTGTCGAAGACGATGGTGGGCAAGCTGCTCAAGGACGGGGAGACGGAAGTGCTCAAGGGATTTAAATCCCGGGCCGGGAAGAGCTTTGACGCCAAGTTGAAGGTCAAGGACAACGACGTTAAGTTCGAGTTTTAACCCCTGGAGTGCGGCCGCTTGCTGCCGCCTTCCTCCCCGCGGCTTGCTGCGAAACGGGTACGAAGCAGAGATGCAATTGTTAAAAACAAAGAGGTGGTAAATAGGTCAACAACCTGGCCTCATGCACCCGACCATCGGTTGTCAGAAAATAGCACCTACTGCATCACGGCGGCTACTTTACAAAAGCAGTATCACCTCTCGCCCGTGAACGGATTGACTGGGCCGTCAACGAATTCCTGGAGCGTTCCGCAGCCTACGGCTGGACTATCGAAGCTTGGGCCTTCTTCTCCAACCACTACCACTTCGTCATAAAATCTGAAGGATCGAAGGGGAGCCGAACCCAATTCTTTAAACATCTTCACGGCAATCTCTCCCGGTATCTCAACAAACTGGACCACCCACCCGGTCGAAAATGTTGGTACAACTTCTGGGACACCAAGCTGACATTCGAGAAGTCCTATCTCGCCCGTTTGAACTACACCCATCAAAATGCGGTGAAGCATGGCCTGGTGCATAAGGCGAGTCTGTATCCCTGGTGCTCGGCCGGGTGGTTTGGATCAACCGCCAGTAGTGCGCAGGTGAAGACGATTTACTCGTTTGATTTTGAGAAAGTGAAGGTGGAGGATGCGTACGAGGTGAGCTTACCTGAGGATATGTGAGAGGGGACACGCAGCAAGCTGCTCAAGATTGAGGCGGCAGCAAGCAGCTGCGTTCCAAGGCCTACGGCACTTCCGGAGACACGTTCCCGATCTTGCCCGAGAACACTTGCGCGACCCACCACCAGAACGACAGCAGACCCAGACCCAGGCCGAGCACAACCCCGGCATCCACCACGCCGCGCCAGGGTTGGACCAGTTGATGCACCAGCATGATCAACAGTACGATCCCGGTGGTCAGGCAATAACTCACGATCTTCCGCTTCTTCGTCGTGTGAAAAAAGCACATGATAAATAACGGCGCGAACACCACGTGCAGCAAAGTCGGATTATCCCGCAGGTGTTTCGCCCGCGCGGCTGCCCGGGGCGAGAAGGCTTTGTGAAAGCCCTTGTACGC
Organism: Candidatus Omnitrophota bacterium; assembly: GCA_047639095.1. GTDB lineage: Bacteria > Verrucomicrobiota > Kiritimatiellia > SS1-B-03-39 > UBA6053 > JAPYUI01. The sequence goes on from JBLIND010000407.1 coordinate 4,903, forward strand.
CTCGGAGTACACCATGAAAATGATCCACACGATCATGGACACCCAATGGTACCATTGCAGATCGAACGTGAACGCTTCCAGCGCCAGGGGTGTCAGGCGATACAAGGCCGACAAGATGAGGGCGGAGAAGCCCACAATGGCCCAGGTAGCCCCAAGAAGCCCCATCACTACGCCAGACTGTTGTGCGAGCCGTCGCACATCGGTTTACCCGCGGTTTTTTTACAGCCGCAGAACCAGACGGTGGTCGTCTCGGTTGCCGTATATTCCAGGGGGGCGAAGTCGCTGCCCTTGTGGGAACCGTCGCAGAACGGCTGGTTCTTGCTTTTGCCACACGCGCACCACCAGTAGGTCTGGCCGGCTTCAACGTTGGCTTCAAAAGGGCTCTTGCTTGCAATTTCGGGTTCGGACATGGGGTCTCCTGTTAACATTCGGTTTTCCGATCATAGGAAAACTTCCTGGAAAGCGTTCCGATCATCGGAAGATGTGTAGTCGTTTTTCCGATCATAGGAAGATTTTTTTAGGCCTTTTCCTATGATCGGAAAAGTCAGGGGAGGGCGCATTTCCTTTTCGGGTTGTCGGGTTTGGGTGTGGACACGGGTGGGCAGGCTTCCTATCGCTTTGGAAGATGAGCTTCCAGCAACATATCGAGACGGATGGTTTCTCCCGGGTGAAAGGACTGGTGGATGAGACACGCCTGGATAGCTTGCGTGCGGCGGAACTCACCCAGGGGCGTGACCTGCTCGCACTTCC
>JBLIND010000408.1:0-5626 GCA_047639095.1 Candidatus Omnitrophota bacterium
GAGCGCGGCCTTCATTACGAGTGTAATTTTCATGATCGTCCATTTTGCCCGCCCCGAACTGCCGGTCAGCCCGGTACATGGGCATTGGGACAGCGGGTTGAGTATGATTCCGCATATGTTCTACGCGGGGCACGATACCTATCACTACTTTCCTCATATGATTACCCTGTCTCTCATGGGCCTCGTGCTTTGCCTGTATTTCGACCGCTTTCGACATATCGGGCTGGTCATCGGCATGCATGCCGGCTGGGTCGTCGCCATGCGATTTGGCGGGTATCTGTTTGATCGCTCGGCGGATCATCCCAGCCTGTTGTTCGGGCAGAGCGATGTGGTTTCCAAGTCGTACGCAGGCCTGCTCGTGGCGACCCTCTTCCTTTTGTGGATCCTGCGCCGAAACCGGGAGGCGGTTTCATCAAGCTGAGTGGGGCCATACTCGACCTGGTGTATCCGCGCACCTGCCTTGGATGTGCGCAGGTCGTCGATGCCGCACAGGGGCATCTGTGTCACGACTGTATCGCTGGCAACCTCTTCATCACGTTGCCATACTGTGATATCTGCGGTTTTCCCGTCAGTGGACGTATTGATCATGCATATACGTGTAATCAATGTGTCGAACATCCGCCGCAGTTCGACCTGGCCCGCTCCGCGGTTCGATACGAGGGGGTGCTGCGCGAGGCGATCCATGCCTTCAAATACCAACAGGCGATCTGGCTGCAGGAGGATCTCGGCGATTTTCTTGAGGCGGTTTATAATACCCAATGGGAGCCGGGTCAGTTCGACGCCGTTATCCCCGTTCCCCTGCATCCACGGCGCCGGCGGCACCGAGGCTTTAACCAGGCGGCCTTGCTCGGGCAATCGCTTTCAAAACGAATTAATACCCCGATAATCCTTAAAAAACTTACCCGAATCCGATACACTGCAAGTCAGACACGTTTGACCAAGGCCGGTCGTTTGCAGAATCTTAAAGGGGCCTTTCAGGTGCATGCCGCCGATGACTTCAACGGTGTTCGCCGAGTGCTTCTGGTGGATGATGTGATGACCACCGGGGCAACCATCAGTGAGTGCGCCCGTGCGCTGAAGCAGGCTGGGGTTGAACAGGTGGTTGCACTTACGCTTGCGAGAGGGTAGAAGAGACGTGTTATGGGTGTTCCTGATCGGAACTGAAGTGATGGCTTCATCGCATCCTGGTGGTCCAGGTCGATGGTGAATCGGGGTTCAGCCCCTTTGAGAGATTGGTATCATGGCATTTTTTGGCAAACGAATTTTACCCTTCCGGAATCGGAAGAAGGATATACCCGGTGGATTATGGGAAAGCTGCCCTTCCTGTAAGGAAATGCTGTATCTCCAGGAGATGAAGGAGGCTTTAGGCGTCTGCACCCACTGCAACCATCATTTCTCCCTCGCGCGTGAAGAGCGTATCGCCATGTTTGCCGACGAAGGGTCTTTCGAGGAATGGGACGAGGAGTTGATCAGCGTCGATACGTTGAAATTTACAGGAACCGCTTCCTACTCGGACAAGCTGGTGAAGAACCAGGCGAAAACCGGTTACAACGATGCCATATCCTGCGGAAAGGCCCGCATGAGTGGCTTTGACATCGGCCTCGGTGTGATGGACTTTAAATTTCTCGGGGCCAGCATGGGCGCGGTGGTCGGCGAAAAGGTTACTCGCCTGATCGAGCGTTCAACTGAGGCCGGTATGCCGGTTGTCCTGGTCTGTGCTTCGGGCGGAGCTCGAATGTACGAAGGACTTTTCAGTCTCATGCAAATGGCCAAAACCAGCGGCGCGCTCGCGCGACATGCCGAAGCCGGTCTTCCCTATATCCCCATTCTTACCCATCCAACTACGGCCGGGGTCATGGCCAGCTTTGCTACGCTTGGTGACGTGATCATTGCCGAACCGGAAGCCCTGATCGGCTTTGCCGGTCCGCGCGTCATTAAGGAGACGACCCAGCAGGATCTTCCAGATGGCTTCCAACGATCGGAATTCCTGCTGAAACACGGGCTCCTCGATATGATCGTGCATCGCCATGATTTAAAAGAGCGCGTGGCGGATCTCCTGACCTTCTGGATGCCGGAGTCTGCCCGGCGACCGGTACCGGTCGATGGGCCCATGGGCATTGAGCAGGCGGACGTGGTTGAAGCACCCACCGAAAAGACGATCGCCAAACGACTCAAGAAAAGTGCTCGCAAAGCGGACGACGTTTCTGAAGAGTGAGCGAAGCCGTCGCACCCTTATCGCAGACGCTGGAACGCATCTATGCTCGGACGGCTGCCGGTGTTCGCCCGGGGCTGGCCGCCATCCAGGCGCTCCTCGAGGTCCTGGATCATCCTGAAACTCAGTTTCTCGTTGTCCATGTCGCGGGGACGAATGGCAAAGGATCCGTTTGTAGTCTCATTGAATCCACCTTCCGGTCTTTCGGCTTTAAAACGGGCTTGTTTACCTCGCCCCATCTCGTGCGATTCAACGAGAGGTTCCGTGTGAATGGTGAGATCATCTCCGATGAGGTACTTGAGCCAATCCTGGAAACCATCGATGCTGCAGATATCGAAATGGTCAAACGGGGCGGTCCACGACCCTGCACCTTCTTCGAGTTGAGCACGGCCATCGCTTTTCAGTATTTCGCCGAGAGCGAAGTCCACCTTGCCATCATCGAAACCGGGGTAGGGGGCACCTGGGATTCGACCAATGTGGTGACCCCGTTGGTCTCGGTGATTACCCGGATCGGCATGGACCACATGAACTTCCTGGGAAATGATCTGCTCAGTATCGCCGGTGAAAAATGCGGCATCATCAAGCCCGGCCGACCGGTGGTCAGCACGCGACAGGAAAACGCCGAGGTCGATGGCGTGATTCAGGCGGCTGCTGAACGAACTCCCGCTGCGTATCTGCGCTTTGCCGATGACGTAAGTATCCATCTCAATTCGATTCAGCTCGAAGGGCAAAAATTTCTGATGGAAAGCCCGAATGCCTCCTATGGGAGTTGTACGATCAGCCTTCTTGGCACGCACCAGCTGGAAAATGTGGCGCTGGCTACTGCGGCTGTGGAGGTGGCCTTCGATCAGCTGGGCATCGAATTGCCCATCCAGGCCGTCAAGGAAGGCGTCGCCTCCGCATCCTGGCCTGCCCGTTGTCAGGTGGTCCAGATGGATCCCTGCGTGATCATTGACGGCGCGCACAACCCTTCTGGTGCGGCGGCACTCGCATCGACCTTGAAGCAGCTCTTCGCCGGGAAGAAGGGGGCCTTCGTGCTCGGCTGTCTCGAAGGCAAAGCATTTGATGAAATGCTCGCTTCCTGGAAGCCCCTGATTGGTCAGGCCTGGGGGGTGCAGGTGCAATCTCCACGCAGCCTGACACTTGAGGCTATGCAAACACAGTTTCGAAACGCTAGCATTGCGGCCACTATGTGCGATCTTTCCCACGCTCTTGAGGAGGCCCAGGCGTATGCTGTGACTCACGACACCTACGTCTGTGTGGCGGGCTCGCTGTATATGGCGGGTGAAACGATGGATCTATTGGGGAATGCCCTGTGAAGATCGGTCTCGCATGTGGAGGTACGGGCGGACACACCTTTCCCGGGCTGGCTACCGCCGCCGTATTCAAGGATCGGGGGCACGAGGTCACGCTCTGGCTGGCTGGCAAAGATATTGAATCCGCCTCGGTCAAGGATTGGGATGGCCCGAGTTATACGATTTACGCGGAGGGATTCCAGCACGGCATTTCGCTGCGCTCGGTTCAAACCGCACGTCAATTGTTTGAAGCCTACAAGCAATGTAAAAAGATCATGCGCGACGATCGACCGGACGTGATGCTCGGTATGGGAAGTTACGCTTCGGTCGGCCCGGTTGCTGCAGCATTGAAGCTGAAAATCCCCGTTGCCCTGCATGAGGCGAACGTCTATCCAGGGCGAACGGTCTCCCTCTTTTCAAAACGTGCCACAGCGGTCGCGGCCAGCTTTGAAGAAACCCGACATTACATGCGCGGAGTTGATCTGACGGTTACCGGGATGCCCCTGCGCAAGCAGATTGAGTTGGCCGCTCGCGCCAATGTGAACTTTCATACGACGGACCACCGGTTTACGATTCTGTCCATGGGGGGGAGCCGCGGTTCACGTCCCTTAAACGAGATCGTTTCACATGGCGTGCTGCAGCTGCAGAAGATCAGGCCAAATTTTCATGTGATTCACCTCACCGGACAGGCTGATGAAGAGCGCATTCGAGCGCGTTACCATGAAGCAGGCATCTCCTGTGAAGTCAAAAGCTTCGTTCACGACATGACCCGGGTGTATGCGGAGACGGACCTGGCCATTTGTCGGGCGGGTGCAGCAACCTGCGCCGAACTATCGAGTTTTGGCATCCCGGCCTTGCTGATTCCTTACCCTTACGCCGCACGCGACCATCAGACCGCAAATGCGCAGGCCATGGAGCGGATCGGCTGTGCCGATTTTGTGCCGGAGAGTGATCTGGAAGCGCTGTGGTTGGCGGAGTACCTGGAGGGGTGCATGAATACCCCGGCTCGCATGACGCGGATGTCAAAAGCGGCCCGAAATCGCAGCCGCATGAACGCCGCCGAGGGGCTTGCAGAATTGGTGCTGGAGGCCGCGGAATCGCGCCAGGCATCGCTTGCATCATGATGTCGGAGCTGATGGCCCTTTTCGCGCGGCAGGAATCCCTGCGCATTCACATGATCGGCATCGGGGGCGTGGGGATGGCCGGACTCGCCCGACTGCTCCACCAGCAAGGACACCGGGTTCAAGGCACGGAGCAGACATCGAGTCGCCTTGTGGCCTGGTTGCAGGATGAGGGCATCTCGGTTCAACTAGGACATGATCCAACGTTAATCGATGCGTCGGTTGATCTGGTGATTCGTACAAGCGCGGTTCCCCTGGACCACCCGGAATGTGAGCGTGCCCGCCAATGCGCGATTCCGCTTTACCGACGCGGCGAAGTGTTCCCCTTACTCCTGCGCACGATGACCACCGTCGCCGTGACGGGTACGCACGGGAAAACAACCACCACGGCGATGATCGTTCACCTGCTGCGTCGCTGCGGCATGAACCCCGGCTACTTCGTCGGTGGCGAAAGTGCTCAACTGGGTGCAATCGCCGATCTGGGTGACGGCCAGCATATGATTGTGGAAGCCGATGAAAGCGATGGCACCCTGGTGCATTATCGACCGACCCTTGCGGTTGTGACCAACGTGGAATTTGATCACATGGAGCATTTCGCTGATGAAGCCGCGATGCTCGCCTGCTTCTCGACCTTCTTAGCTACGTGCAAACGCGTGATCTACTGTCGTGACGATGTGATGGCCACCACCTTGTGTGCGGATATGGAGCATGCGCTTGGATACGGATTTTCAGAGTCGGCAGAGGTTCGAATCGATGCCTGGACCCCGGAACGGCTTGGCGGTCGACTGAGTTTTGAGGGGCGCGATTATAGCCTGCCTTTCGGCGGCCGCCACAATGCCTTAAACGCGATGGCGGCACTTACCCTGGCGCGTACCTTCTATCCTGCCGCGGATATCGAATCGCTGAATAATTTCCAATCAGTGGATCGGCGCTTTCAAGTGGTTGCACAGGGGGATGCGGTAACCGTGGTTTCCGATTACGCACATCATCCATCCGAG
>JBLIND010000409.1:0-5624 GCA_047639095.1 Candidatus Omnitrophota bacterium
TCCGGGATTCAACCACCCCTTCAGGACCGGCCACACATCCCGCGTCTTCAGATCCTTCTTGGAAATACAGCCCAGGCAAATCTGCTCGAGCAACATGATCCGGTCGTCATCGCCAATGGCCGGAATTTCCCAGTCCGGCTGCCAGGTCGAAAGGCAATTCACCCGCGCGATCCATTTCTCCACGTCGGCATTCCAGGCGGGAAGCGGCAAACGCCCCGCCAGCACCTCCTCGGCAAGTATGCGGGCCGCGGCATCCTGATTCACCTCGCCGCCGGTTTTACGGTCCAGGTCGAGGTCGCGAAATCGGCGTACGGTTTCGGCAACCACCCGCTTATTGGCTTCGTCGTAGCGCGTGACCGAACCCTCTTCAAAATCATCGGGAAACAATTCCCGCAACCAGGCTTCCTCCACCGCCGTCGCCTGCCCGATAAAGGTCTGCGTCTTCCCGCTCGCCTTCTGCACGTTGCGAATTTCACCCGCGATCAGGATCATCGCTTCCTGAACCACACTCTCCTTCGAGAGATCCGCGGATCGACCATGCACAAGGGCGCAACGCAAGGTGCCCTTGCCCCGCCGAACCGCCAGGTTGTCGGAAAATCCCGCGAGAATGCATTTGCACACCGCCTCGTAATCCGGATTGGGATGCTTGGTATCCAACCCTTCCTTCTGGGCGATGCGGAGAAAATTTCGGAAGAGGTCCCCGACCTGTCGCGCGCCGTTGGCATGAATCCCCATGTCCTGACAGGCGCCATGATGAAACTTTTTATGCTCCGCATAGTTCCAGGCATTCATCAGGGTGATGAAATCGGAAACCGGCTGATCCCCAAAAGTGCGCTCGCGCAAAATTTCCGTGTCGCGACTGACCTTTCGGATCAGAATGCTGCGCCCCTGGGTCAAGGCGGCAATCAAGGCCGCTTCGCGTACGCAGCCATAATCGTGCGCCGCCATCAACATCCGCGCGTAACGCGGGTGCAGCGGGAAGGCGAGCATCCGCTGACCAACCCGCGTGAGCCGTTCCTCCTTGTCCAACGCTCCCAGGTCGTGGAGAAAACTCACCGTCCAGCTCAACACACGGCTTTCCGGCGCTTCCACCCAGGCAAAGGCTTCCAAATCCTCCACGCCTCCGGCCTTGAGCATGAGCACCACCTCCGAGAGATCGGTCCGACCCACTTCCGGCGTTTCCTGGGCCGGCCGTTTTTCATGTTCGTGAATCGTCCACAAACGAATACAGGCCCCGGGAGCCGTACGCCCCGCCCGACCGGCTCGTTGATCCGACGAGGCACGACTGATGCCTTCGATGTGTAACTGGTCGATGCCTTTGTTGGCATCGTACCGCGCGATGCGAGCCAGGCCGCTGTCGATCACCAGCTGGATGCCGTCAATCGTCAGCGAGGTCTCCGCGACGTTGGTCGAGACGACCACTTTTCGCCGGGCGCCCGGCATGACCGCTGCGTCCTGCTTTTCAACCGGCAATTCACCATGCAGGGGCATGACATCAAAGCCACTCGAAGCGCGGGAGGACTTGATCGCCTCCACGGTCCGCATGATTTCATAGGAGCCGGGCATGAAGACCAGCACATCCCCTTCTGCACCACCCTGCATCGCCTGTTCAAAGGCGTTGGCCGCTGCCTGCCAGACCGGCGTTTTATCAAAATCGATTTTTCGCTCCACATGGCTGATGTCTACCGGAAAAGTGCGCCCCTGGGCACTGACGACATCACAGGGTGCGAGGTAGGGCTCCAGCAACTCCGTATCCAGCGTCGCCGACATCACCACGATTTGCAATTCCGGGTTCAGGGTCTGCTGTATCATCAGCGCGCGCGCGAGGGTTATGTCGCCGTACAAATGCCGTTCGTGGAACTCGTCAAAGACGATGGTCGAGATCCCATTCAGAAGCGGATTGGAGAGAAACTCACGCAACAGAATCCCCTCCGTCACGAAACGCACCCGGGTTTTTGAGGAGATCTTGCTCTCGAAGCGAACCTGGTATCCGATTTCCCCACCGGGGGTACCAAACCGCTCCTCGGCCACCCGCCGTGCCAGCATACGCGCGGCGAGACGCCGTGGCTGGAGGACCACAATCTCGCCATCAAGCGCCATCCCGCTATCGAGAATCATCTGGGGCACCTGGGTGGACTTGCCCGAACCCGTGGGCGCCTGCACGATGACACGCTTGTGCCGCTTCAGCGCCTGGAGGAGCTCAATTTCAACTTCGTATATCGGTAGGCTTTTGTGATCCATATTCCCAGATCCGTAGCATGGAGCACCGCTCCGCCCCACTGCAATTCGCACAAAAGCAGCTCGCTTCCCTGCTTAGATGGAGGAAGAAGAACAGAGCCTCCGGCATGATTCTTCGTGTCATGCGTTCAGACGCATACCGATTGAGCCCCGAGCAGTATCTGAGCAACAAGCCGTATCACGGAATTGATTCTGTCCCCGTGCAATGAGCTTGATTCTCTGGGACGGAGCAGGGCTCCATACTACGCGACTACAACGCGGGTCGCATCGCGTGGATGGTATTATACACCGCGCCGATGACCTCGTCCCCGCCCACGGTTTCGAGATCATACGTGATCCCCATCTGCATGACGGGGTTAACCGTGCCCAGGTCGAGAAAGACGGACTTGCCATCCGGAAGTAACTTGGCCGATTTAACCACCACAGGATCGCGACCAATCGTTTCCGGATCCGAAATCTTATAGTCCTTGGAACCGTAGGCCTTCGTCCAGCGATACTGCCACTGCTCGACCTTCCAACTGGCGAGATCTTCCACCAGCTCAGTATCCAGGACCTGATTAAAGGTGATCTTCATCCCGTTCGCATGGGCGTTCAATCCAACCGGCAGACAAAAGGTCTTGCCCGTGTACCGGACCCGCTCAAAGCACCCGTCCTTGGCCCCGCTGGTCTGCCATCCTTTCAAACCGGAGACGTACAACTGTCCGTCGTTCGGATTAAAACGAGCCCGCATGGCCCCAGAACTGAAATGGATGGGCAGCTTGACCACCCCAGCCTGATCGACGCCACGGATCTGCTCCTGCAGCACGAGGAAGGCATCGCACTTGCCGTAGGACAAATGCACCATGTGGCCATCGAGACCGCCCCACTTGCCGCCTTGCACCCAGGTCTGCCCGCCACAGGAGTTGTCGACCCCGTGCGGAATCCAACACAGCGGCCCGTCGTAGGTCGTCGGTTCCACCTCGCGGTGGGCTGCCGGAACATGCCCGTAAAACCCGCCCTTCTTCACGATGTCGAGCCGGGATGAGGGAACCCAGCCCCCCTGCTGATCGGCCGCGGTAAATTCACCGGTCGGACTCACTCCAGAGCCATTCGGCCAGCGAAAGCCGGTGGCAAAAATCTCCGAGGTCTTCCCGTCGGCAGACACCTTCCACGCGGTGCCGGAGTGAATACTGTCACTCCCGATCCCCTTCAGGTAATAGAAATTTCCGGCCGGATCCGTATCGAGGCCGGTTGCATATTCGTGCACGTTGTTTCCGATCTTACAGTCGCTGTTGAACGACTCATAAAAATCGATTTCGTTGTCGCCGTTCAGATCGTGCAAACGTGTGATTTCATCCCTGCACAATACGTACACCTGGTCGTCGACAATCTTAAGCCCCAGGGGCTGGAACAGGCCCGTCGCGTAACGCTTCCACGTCACTTTTTCGAGTGTGTCGTCGATACCCGACACCCGCCAGACATCCCCGTGAATCGTACTCACCGCCGCATCGCCGTTGCTGAAAAAATCGTGACCGCCGATGAAGAACAAGGCCTTGTACGGATTGTCAAACGGAGGCGTGATCGCATCCACGGCAAACGTCTGGTTATCCGCCCCGCGCGTCCCCTTGGTCACCAGCGTCTCGGTCCAGACGGCGGGCCCGCCCTTGATCCATTCGCTCAAGGGCTCCACCTTGCCTGCCCCGCGAATCGCGGAAAGCATCGAAGGTTCACCCGTATAAATGCGCAGCATGATCCGGCTATGCGTCCGGGGATTCACGGAGAGCCGTAAGGTATCCTTGCCCTCAACGATCAATTTTACTCCTTCGCTAACGGTAACCGCGGTGACCTTTCCCTGGTGATGAATCACCCCCATATTGCCATCCTGAATCTCGGCCTTCTCGGCCCCTTCAACGGAGCAGATATTCATCAGGAGCTCCACGTCCGGAGAATCAGCGCCGAATTCAAAACCGCGAGTGATACCGGTATGCCCGTGCGCGCTGACGAGCCACGGCGACTCCAGGACATCGACGCCATGGATCGCATACGAAAGAATCACCCGATCACCGTAGCGATAATTACCCTTGTAGGTGGCCCAGTCTTTGGGCAGGGCATGACGACCCTTCTCGCGCGGATCTTCAAAACTACCGTCCCGGGCGAAGCCGGGTCCCTTGCGCGTTTGCAGCATGTAGGGCGCGCCTACCCAGTTGCCTGCGCCGCCGAGTCCGTTGCGGTATTCGTTAAACATCAGAAATCGATCGGGAATCGCCGCCGCCATGCGCAGGGTCTCCGTATCGTAGATCACGGTCGCCTGCGGGCCGTTTTTCAAATCGCCCACGCGAATACTGATCGGCTTGTACACGCGGGCCTGGTCCGTATCGCGCAAGTCGACGGTCTGACGGAAAACGCGGCCGAGATCGGAGTCGGCATACACGGGCTGCTTGGCTTCGTACCAGGGTCCTTTCGGCTTCGGCTCCTTTTTATTTTTTTTCTGGGCCTGAGCCGTGGCGGCCAGGATGAGGGAAAGACAGAAGATCAGTAATTTTTTCATAGGGAAGACTCCAGCATATGTACCGGGGAAAAGCAGGAGGTTTGACAGGTTTTCCTATGATCGAAAGCCGCAGGAAAATCCGTTCCTATGATCGGAACCGGACTACTCGATCACGACAACAAAGAATCCGACCCGCTTGGTCGAAGGGACGACGAGGCTCGTCATCCCGCTGGCCTTCGCCACGTACGTATACAGGAGCTGAAAGTCCCGGCTGAGATCTCCGGTAAAATACACTTTGTAGGTTTGGCCCGGTACAGCAGGGAATTCCACATCACCTGTATCCTGATCGTAGGAAATAAATTTTGCTCGGAAGGCTGAATTCGCATCATAGGGATTGGTTCCCGCGCGGCATTCGTCGACATTCGAGATGCCGTCATTATCAAAATCCAACTTGCCGTCCGCAACCAGCGGATCCAGGGGCGGATCCTGATTGGAAAATTTGAACTCGTAGGCATCGGGCATGCCATCGTTATCGTCATCCTGACCGCACGGATCGCCTTCGCCATCCTGATCGTTGTCGGCCTGGGCGACATTACTTACATAGGGGCCGTTATCGACATCGTTCAGGATCTTGTCCCCGTCAATGTCCGGATCACAGACATCGCCGATGCCATCCTGGTCGGTATCGGCCTGGGTGGGGTTAAAGGTTTCCGGACAATTGTCGGTTGCATCCGGAATACCATCTTCATCAGGATCACCGGTCCCGGGAACCGTGGTGCCTGACACCGTTTCATTGCGTAGCAGGTCATGCGTAAACCATTGCGCCGGTTTTTGATCGGCGCCCAGCCCCGGAACGACCAACACGAATAACTCTTCGGAATCGAGACTGAGATCCTCAACCGAGTCACCCTTCGCCATG
>JBLIND010000410.1:0-5616 GCA_047639095.1 Candidatus Omnitrophota bacterium
GCAGGATTTCTTCTTCGGCTCGATTCGTGGTCAGGCTGATGAGGTCGATCTGATCGATGCCACAGGCGGCCGCGATGTTGTCCATGGTGTCGGCTTCCAACTCGGTTATCTCGTAGTCCTGTAGCCGCTTCTCGTCGTAGTCGACGGTGCCTTCGGTGAAGTTCGTGGCGGGATGCGACGGGTCGCTGTAAATCTTCAAGGTCTTTTTCTCCGACCAGACCGCGCTGTGATATACCTGCGTATTCGTCAGGCCGAGTTTGTCGAGCACCTTGCGGAATTCATTCACGCTTCGTTCAATGGGCTCGATCACGATCACCTTGGCTTCCGGCCCGGCGAAAAGCGAAAAGTACATGCCCCGTGCCCGACCGGAACTCAGGGTGTCCGAGGGGGCGCCGATCTGGACCACGGTCTTGCCTTCGATGAGGCTGTAGGGCGGTTTGCCTGCCCGCATTTTCCGGCCATAGGAATATTTGACCGAAAGGGGCACCAACTTGAGGCAGCGGTTGGCGGCTTTTACCAGCACGCGATGTAGTGCGGCCTGATGGTTCCATTTAAATCGGGCGAGTGGCTTGTCTTCGGACACAATGGCTTTCTTGTCGGAGCAAAAAAATGATCAGTGCCCACACGCGATAAAGCGCTCGCAAATTTCATCCAGCTCACCCTCGGTCAAGGCCGTCCCCGAAGGGAGGCAAAGTCCGTTTTTGAATAGTCGCTCCGATACCGCCCCGCCGCGTTTTCCCTGGGCTGCGAAAACGGGCTGCAGGTGCATGGGCTTCCAGACCGGGCGGCTTTCGATGTTGTCTTCTTCGAGGGCAAGACGAATGGTCTCCGGATCGGCACCGAAGGCATCCCGGTCGATTTGAATGACGGTCAGCCAACGCGTGCAGCTGCCGTAATCCGCTTCGGGCATGAAGGTGATACCCGGCGTATTCGCCAGACGTTCCTGGTAGGCGGAAAAGATTTCCCGCTTGCGACGAACACGATCATCGAGGGCGTGTAACTGGCCGATACCGATGGCTGCTGCGATGTTGCTCAGGCGGTAGTTGTAGCCCACCTCGACGTGTTCGTAATAGGGTTGAGGGGAGCGTGCCTGGGTGGCCAGGTAGCGGGCTTTCTCGATGAATTCCCCGTCGGCCGATGCCAACATGCCGCCGCCGCCGGTGGTGATGATCTTGTTGCCGTTGAACGAGAAGACTGCCGCGTCGACGCCGTCGCCAGCGTGGCGATCCTTGTAACGTGCCCCCATGGCTTCGGCTGCGTCCGCGATCACCGGCACCCCATGGGGTTCACAGATGGCCTTGATGGCATCAAGATCGGCGGACTGGCCATAGATGTCGGTCGGGAGCACCGCTCGCGGTAGTCGACCTTCACGGGCGCGCAGCTCAATTTCTTCAGCCAGCAGGGTGGGGTCCAGGTTCCAGCTGTGTTCGTCGCAATCGATGAAAAATGGCGTCGCTCCAAGATAGGTCATGGGAGCTACACTCCCGATGAAGGTCAGGCTGGAGGCAATGACTTCATCACCGGCTTTTACGCCGTGCAGGCGCAGGGCGATGTGAATCGCCCCGGTGCCGCTATTCAATGCGACCGCGTGTTTCTGCCCGGTATACGCACGGAAGTCTTCCTCGAACCGGGCGAGATGCGGGCCGACGGGGGCGATGAAATTGGTGTCGAAGGCTTCTTCGACCAGCTTGCGTTCTTCGCCACACATGTGGGGTGGCGATAAAAATATACGTTCTTTCCTCATGGGATGGCGGGGTTCATATCACCCTTTCGGGCAGGCGTGCAAGTTCAGGATACGATCAATACGACAGGATTCTACTCCATCCGAGCGGGCAGGTGTACCCGCAAATGGACATAAGTTTCGAGCGCGGCCTCGTCGTCGGCGAACCACCTTTCGTGCAATGCTGCGCGGAGTTCATCGGAGATGCCTTCGTCCTCATTTTCCGCGGCGTTCAAGTCGTGCAGTTTACGGGTCAGGCCTTTCTCGCGCAGACGCCACATGATTTTTCGTCCCGGGGCCGTGGTTTCGATGGCCTGGCGGATATGGCGGGTAAGCGTGGTCAAGCGGGGGGAGCGCCCGCCGGGCAATTGCGCATTTACCCGCTCCGACAGTCCCTTGGGGGTGAAGTCGCTCAGCCCAAGGATGCGGTAATAGGCCTGTAAGTGGGCGAGTGGTTGCTGGGCAATGCTCTCGAAATCCATCAGGTGTAGACGTTCGGAGGGAAACACGTTCAGGAAGCGCTCCAGTTGTCGCGCGTATTGGCTGTTCGAAGACAGGCGCGGAATCTCTTCCATGGCCTGGGCGAAATCGGCGTCCGTCTCTCCGCGACGAAGGGCCCCTTTGTAAGCGGAATAGGCCCGCTCGATCGGATCCCGGTGGATGACGAAAAGTTCGACCCGATCACCCAGCAGCTCATGGATCCGTTCTGGGACGCCCGGATGTTGAAAATATCCGGGTGTGATATCGCCGATGGCGCGCACGCCGTCGGGGGCGCCGGCAAAGGCCTTGGCGTACCAGTCTGGCCCATTTTTATATTGTTCATCAAAATAGCGGACTTCCTTCCGATCGCTTACATACACCTCCGGATGTTCGTCCAGGCATTTGTACAACCAGGTGGTGCCGGTTCGGGGAGGACCCAATACGATAAAGGTCGGCAGTTTCATGCCGGCAATCGGTCCCAGGAGGGTGGATTTGCGGACGACTGGGCTACGCTCTGCGCCATAAGGTACAGCATGTGGCTCAGGGGCCAGGCTGCAACGATGTTGTCGCGGAGGATACACATGCCGGCTTCGCCGGATGTAAGGTGGGCGCCGCGCTCGGCGGAGGCAATCGACGTATAGCCGGCTCCCAGCACGCGTGCACGTGCGGCATGACTGAAGCAGGCGTAACGTCCGAACGGCCAGGCGAAATGCTGCAGCGGGCCGAAGCGCGGCTCCAGGAAAGCACGATTGCATTGCAGATCGGCATCGATTTCGTCGTCGGTGGCTTCCGCCATGTTGATGTGATTAAAAGTGTGCCCCCCGAGTTCATGATCGTCCTGCTTGAGCTGTTCTACCTCTTGCAGCGATAAATAGCGGGCCGGTTTGCGCCCGTGGTGGCGATAGGAGTAAAGCATGGGCTTGATCACGTGTTCTTCGGCCAGGTTGCTTCCGTTGAGGAAAAAACACCCGGTGGTTCCGTGCGCTTTCAGAATCTCGGCGGCCTTGAGGCCGTTGTCCACCCCATCGTCGAAGCTGAAGCAAACATACGGGCGATCGATCGGACCTTTCGCCGCCCGTTCCACCGCCTCAGAGTAGGGGATGAGGATATGCCCGCTTTTCTCCAGCCAGGTCAACAGGCGGTCGAAACCCGCCTCTTCATCGCGAAAGACGTAATGCAGATAAAGAAAGTGTACGCGGGGTTGGCGCAAACGTTCCGTGAAGCGTGGGGCGCTCCGCTCTCGGGCGGCGAGCGCTGTGAGGGCCAATCGGCGGGCGTAGGCTCGCAGGCTAGGCACCGCGAAGTCACGGTAATGGGTGGCGTATTCCACACTCACATTGCATCCACCGATCCACCCGATACCTTGCAGCCGTTTCGTATGAGGGCTGGGTTGCGGGAAAGATCATCCTTCGCGGGGTGATAAAGGGCCCGGAATAAAAGTGTATAATTCACTGGTACTATTTTGAATAGATCCATTTATTCTTCTAATATGAGTTACGAAGAGTCAGTTCAAGCGCATTATCGATCGGTTGTTTCCTCCAACGGCCTCGAATCCCGGTCCACCATGCATGATGATGTCGTCCGCCAAAAAGAAATCGATGCGTTTCTCTCTTCGCTCGCACTGCTTGATTCGGGGGGCAGGGATCTGCGGATCCTGGAAGTCGGTTGCGGCAACGGGGTATTCCTTCGGGAACTCCATGAACAGGGGTATACGAATGTCACCGCCATCGATTTTCTCCCTGAATTCGTGGAACTCGCCAAATCACGTGATCTTCCCTACGAAATTAACGAAGGAGATGTACGTGCGCTGTCGTTTGAAGATAATTCCTTCGACATTGTCTGCTCCGAGCGGGTGGTGATCAATCTCAAGGATGCCGAAGATCAGAACAAGGCCTTCGGCGAACTTCATCGCGTCCTCAAGCCCTGTGGACACCTGCTCATGATCGAGGCTTTTGAGGATTCGCTGCACCAGCTCAACGAGGCCCGTGCACAACTGGGTCTGCCGCCAATTCCCATGGCCCATCACAATCGATGGTTCAAGCCGGGTGAGCTGGAGGAATGGATTCAGGACCGCTTTACATGCCTTGACCGGATTGGCGAAACGTCCATCCCCCCCCGAAACTTCCTCAGCAGCCACTATTTCATGTCGCGTGCGTTCTCGCCGCTGCTCCAGGAATTGCGCAAGCACTGTCCCGACCAGTTCGATATCGAGTTGCTAAATTCGCACCTGGTCCAGTTTTTCGGGCGAACCCTGCCCCCGCACGGAAACTACTCCGCTGTGCAGTTTCTCTGCCTCCAGGGTCTTTAAACCACGTCCGCCGACCGCCGCTCAGCGCTGTGCTGCCGCGTCCTTCGCCTGCTTGATTTCTTCGTACCGGTCCATGAACCAGGTCACGCAGGGCGTTTCGTCGTAGTCATCAATCATCCGCTTCCTGTTCTGGTCGGCCATGCGCGCGTACTCCTCGTCAAAATGCTCGAGCACGTAACGTAATTGCTCTTCAACCGCTTCCACCGTGATGCGCGGAAGCAAGTAGCCGTTGTTCTGATGCTCGACCACCTCATGGTAGGAGGGAATGTCGTGCAGCACCGGAATCAACCCGCAGCAGAGGGCCTCCAAAACCGACGTGCTGAGCTGGTCTGAGCGTCCCATGCAGAGATAAATGTCGGATGCGTGCATGAAGGAAATCATGCGTTCGTATTCCTGGGGACCGTGCAGGACAATCTGGTTCTCCAAACCCGCCGCACGGATTTCCTCCTCCTTGCTTTGGATGTATGCGGCCGTCTTCGGGTTGGGAATTGGATAGACGAACCACAGTACAAGATCGGAACGTTCGGCAAGCAGGTTGCGGGTGGCGGTCAGGATTTCTTCGATATGCCAGAAGTCGGTGAACTGCCGGTTATGCAGGATGACGCGTGTTCCTTCGGGGACATCGAACTCCTCCCGGATTACGCGCCGCCGCTCCTCCCGGTTCGCCAGGATGTCTTCCGCGTGGATGCCCCAGGAATGGGCGATGAATGTATCCGGGTAGGTCGCGCCACAGATTTCGTGGATTAGTTCCTGGGTCGTCGGGGTGGAGCTGAAAATGCTATGTGCATGCTTGAAACACTGGTTTGCCATCGCAGCCAACACGCGGTACCGCCGCGCATGCATGCTCAAATCGGGCCCGTAAATCGTGGCCATGTAGGGATAGGCCTTGAGTGGGAAGAGTCCGTATGCGCCGTACGAGCTGATCCCGTGGACATCCACCACATCGGGATCGATCTCGCGGATCTTTTTGCGAATGGCGGGCAGGGCGGAAAGGTAATTCAGTAGACCAAAGGGGAAGGGCGACTTGACGAGGTGAATGGAACAGCCTTCGAGTTCGCCGGGGTGGATGCTGATCAGGTGAATCTCGGTATTGAACCGTTGCAGCTGC
>JBLIND010000411.1:0-5613 GCA_047639095.1 Candidatus Omnitrophota bacterium
ATTTCCCCAAATGACTTCGAGGGGGATGCCATTACTATATGACACCGAGGGTGGCTTGGGACGTGGGGACGGAATGAATTTCGTATAGCCCATCCGAAATAGCCCATCCGAAATAGCCCATCCGAAATAGCCCATCCGAAATAGCCCATCCGAAGTTGTTAATCAGGCCGCGCTACGCTTGGGACCTACTCGTCGACTTTGCGGTAGACGATGACTTCGTCGGGGCCCTGATAGGAGATCAGGATGGCGCCTTCGACGGCGACGCGGTCGAACATGCTTTCCATCACATCGAGCTCGCCGGGCCAGGGGTAGACGTAAAAAATATCGATGTCCTGAGGTTCGACGGACAGGCCGGTGTAGACGGGCTTCGGGCGCTTGTACCAGTCGGAAATGAGGTAAGTGTCATTCGTCAGGGCGTATTCGTCGCTGCCGGTTGAATAGATCTCGAAGCCTTCCGGTACGTAGCTGGTGCAGACGAACTCCACCGGCAAGTCGAATGCTGCGGCCAGCGCCTTGGACTCCTGAATCAGCTGCGGCTCGATTTCGATGCCGTAGGCTTCATGACCCATCATGGCCGCGATGCAGGCGGTCACGCCAAAGCCGCTGCCCCATTCGCAGAAGACCTTGCCCAGCCCGAGTTTTTCGCGGGCGAGAGCGGCGAGGACTTCGTAGCTGGTGACAAAGTCGCTCGGAAGGTAGCGGGGGAAACGCTTGTTCGCTTCGGAATCGAAAAAGGCGTTTACCCGTTTTTCGGCTTCGGTGATCAGGGCATTGATGCCGCCGGGGATTTCCGTGCTACCGAGTTCGAGGTCGAGTTCTTCAAGTGCCATGAATATGCTTTTAGATAGTTATTTCTCTGAAAGGGTTGCCTATCGTTCCGATTTTATGGTGAAAAATGATAGGGGAACCGTATGTACGAAACACTTGCGACCATCCGAAATGAGCAGGGCATCCACTGTCGCCCAAGCGCTGTAATCATTAAGGCTCTTCAAGGTTACGCGGGCGATATAACCATCCGCAGTGAGTCGTATCAATGTAATACCTTCACCATGGTTGGCATTATGTCACTGGGGCTGGAGGTTGGGACAACGATTGCGATTCAGGTCGAAGGAGCAGATGAGGAGTCTGTCGGCCTCCAGCTGGTTGAGCTCTTCGAGCGGGTCTTTGACTTCCCGCCTCAGTAGGTGGGTGCAAGTCGGGTGCTGAAGCCCATGGACTCGTCGTCCACGCTACTTACTTAGTATACAACCTGGAATTCGGGCAGCATAAACACCATCCAGAGGAAGTCCGCGAGGGCGTTAACGTCTATGTTCTCGCCTAATACCGTGTGTGCGAGGCGGGTTTCGTTTTCCCGGGGTGGTCGGCACAGGGTGGACCGGTACACGTAGGTAATCAGTGCTTCGCGGGGCTGCTGGTCGAATCGGCGCTTCAGGTTCGCTGCGCCTTTGGACATGAGTTCGGCCATGCGGGTGCCGTTGTTCAATTCCAGGGCCTGCAGGGTGGTGAGTTCCTCCGGGCGCGTGGTGACGACCTGTTCGCGGTTCGGTCGACCCAGGGCGCGTTGCAGCAGGTCGGCATTCACCAGCGAAGCCCGTACGAGCCGGGGAGACGTTGAATCTTTATCGCGAAAGGCGAGCTGGGGTTTTACCGCATTCCAGACAGCCTGATTCGCGACGGCAGCCGCCAGGGTCGCTGGCGCGTCCGCCACCTGGCTGGTCCAGGTGCCATCACTGACCACGATATGTGGCTTTTCACCCGTACTCAGGATCCGGGCGGAAAAGTACAGTCCGGCCGGACCGCCAGCTCCGCCATTCGCCCCGGTGATTTCAATCTTGTTCGGTCCGATAATCAGGCGAGGCTGGATATCCACCTGTTCGACGGTCTCCCATGCGTCATCCGAAAGGATCAGGTGGCCATTGACCCGGAGCTCGTAGTGGTTGTCGCAGGTGATGATGGCTTTGGCCACCCGAGCTTGGGTTTTCAGCTCGAAGGTTTTCGTAAAGCGAACGACTTGCCCTGCGGGTGCCGATTGGCTGGCGCCTCGGTTGGACCAGATCCATTGACCTTGTACCGCCGGCTGGGTCGCCGAGTCCTTCGGTGTTTCGGCGGTGAGTTTGGCATGGGCTTTGGTTGGTCCGGCTCCGGTCACCTGCCAAATGGCATCCATGAACTGCTCGGCGCTGAGGCGGCGCGCGAGGGGGCCGGTGAAGACGAAGTCTTTCCCTTCTTCTGGATGTGCACCGCAGGCCTCCTGATAGGTCCGCGAGCGGGTGATATAGGCCAGCAATTGCTTGAGGTCGTATTGGTGTTCGGTCAGGTAGTTGGCAAGGTGATCGAGCAGGTCCTCGTTCCAGGGTTCGTTGCCCATGACGTCGACCGGATGCACGATGCCGTGGCCCATCAGGCGTTGCCAGATCCGGTTGACGATGGTGCGTGACAGGCGGCCATTATCGGGATGGGTCATGAGCTCCGCCAGTTGTTTGAGCCGTGCGTCTTTGGGCGCGGATGCATCGATGGTGCCCAGGTCGGGGAAGAGGAAACCCGCTTGGGCCATCTCACCCGTCGGCTTGTCGCAGCGATTGAGCTCCAGCGGTTGGTCGGCGACGATGGCCGCCATGGCATAGGCATCGGCGAGTTTCCAGTCGTTGATAAAGCTGTCGTGGCAGGAGGCACACTTGAGATTCTCCCCCAGAAATACCTGGGGCACGTTCTGCGCAAACTGTAACTCCTGGACCTGACTGGCATTCACGCGGCCCCGCCATTTGATGCCCTTGATGAAGCCCTCGGATTCGGCATTGGGGCGAATCAACTCGCGAACAAACGCGTCGTAGGGCTTGTTCTCCTGCAGGGAGGTATACAGCCAGGAGGTGATTTGTTTACGTCCGCCATCAATAAAGCCGGTGCCTGAATAGTCGTTGCGGAGCAGGTCGTTCCAGAAGCTCATCCAGTGGTCCGCATAATCTGAATTGCGCGCGAGCAGGTGCTGGATCAGTGGTTCACGCTGGGGGTTCGCGGCGAAACTTTTCTGTTCTTCAGGGCTGGGCAGGAGGCCCAGGAGGTCCAACTGCACACGGCGTTGGAAGGTCGCATCATCGCTCAGCTCAGGCGTCGCCAATTGGTGGCTGGTACGATAGGCCTCCACGATACGATCGATTGGATGCCCTTTTCCCGGGGGGAGTTTAACTGATCGAGGCTTGATGGGCGCAACGTAGGTTTTTTCTTTAAAGGAAAAACCGGCTTCCCAGGCGAGGCCTTCATTGATCCAGGAGACGAGGACCTGTTGTTGGGCCGGCGTCAGCGGATCGCCTTTCGATGGCATCCGGTCATCCGGGTCCGTACTGTGGATCAATTCGACGAGCAGGCTCTTTTCCGCGTGCCCGGGTAGGACCGTCTCCGATTTCAGCAGGGTCTCCCGGGTGTCCATGGACAATCCGCCCTTGTATTTCCCATTGGTGTGGCACTTCGCACAGTGTTTTTTGAGGATGGGTAGAACTTCGTGGGCAAAGTCCACCGCCCGGGCTGAGGGATGCAGGGCGAAGACGGAGAAGAGGGTGCAAGTAATGAGACGGATCTGATTCATGTGGCAGAGCCTAGAGGTTTTGATCATATCCGTAAATCCTGAACACTCGGCGAACCTTCACCCGGATTTTCGCTGTCAATCACACGGATTATCGGCCAATAGATGCGCATGGAAAAATATGATTTGTGCATCATCGGGTCGGGTCCAGCAGGGTATGCAGCCGCGATTCGGGCCTGGGACTTCGGGAAGAAAATCTGTCTGATTGAAAAGGGTGATCTCGGAGGCGCCGGTGTGCATCACGGGGTGTTGTTTTCCAAAACGCTCTGGGAATTGTCCAAGGACTACCTGATCGCCACCCGGCGTGACCGAGGCTACATCGCCGAAAATGTTGCCCTGAGTTATACCCAGGTACTCAGTGCTACGGAAATTGCGATTGCCGAAAAAGTGGCGCAGTTGAGACGTCAGTTGTCCGAATTGAATGACGAGTCCGATATCTACCCCGGATCCATTGACTGGATCTCCGGCTCCGCCACCTTTCTGGATCCGCATCGGGTTTATGTGACGAGTAAGGATTCCGGGCAATCGCGTGAGGTGGAGGCGGACCAAATTCTGATCGCGACCGGCAGCCGGCCGCGGGTCCTCGACACCCTTCCGATTGATGGTACCCACATCATGACCTCGGATCACTTGATGCAGCTTAAAGAATTCCCCAAGAGCCTGGTCATCCTAGGTGCGGGTGTCGTGGGGTGTGAGTTTGCGACCATCTTTGCCAACTTCGGCCAGACCAAGGTCAATGTGATTGATCGCCAGGACCGCATTCTCCCCTTTGAAGACGAGGATATTTCGCGGGTCTGTTCGACCAACCTGGAAGCCAAGGGTGTGACTATTCATCACAAATCGACCTTCATGGGGATGGAAGTCGTGGATGACCACGTTGAATATACGATCAAGCACGATACGGGTGGGGTCGAGACGATTCGAGTGGCCCGCGCCCTGATTTCCATTGGTCGGATACCGAACACCGACCGCCTCGACATCGAAAAGGCGGGGGTCGAATTGGATAAGTACGGATACGTCGTTCAGGAAAACACCCAGACTTCGGTTGACCATATTTACGCCGCCGGGGATATAACCTACGATGTAGCCTTGGCGAATGTGGGTGAGATTGAAGGTCGTTACGCGGTGGAAAAAATGTTCGGCCGCGCGGTCGAGCCGCTTTCCTTCAACAACATGTCGACCATCATTTTTGCTGACCCGGAAATTGCGGCGATCGGGATGAATGAGCAGCAGGCCCAGGCGAAGAAGATTCCCTATCGCGTGGCCTTGTACAGCTATCCGCTGGTCAACCGCGCGATCGCCATGCGCGCGACGGCCGGCTTCATCAAGTTGCTGGTAACGGATGACAACGATATGAAGATTATCGGCATGCGTTGCCTGGGGGTGCATGCGTCCACGACCATCGAGGTCGTGTCGCTCATGATGAAGCAGAATCGGTCCGCCCGCGACTTGGCCGAGCTGATTCATCCGCACCCAGCCATAACCGAGGGCCTGCAGGAGTGTGTCCGGATGTTGATGGGCATTTCCATCTACAAGCCCAACGTGTTCACCACGGATTTGCGCCTTTCCCGCGTGTCGTACGACAAGGATGAAGTCAAAGAAGAGCAGGGCTGAGGCCGTACCTGGCCGCCGCCGGCCAAAATTTCCGCCGATCGTCATGAAAGAAACCGCTCGCCCGGGTGGAATAGGGTAAAGCATCCGACTGAAAAGGTCTCTGAAAATGGCAGAACGTGTTGAAAAAGATGAATTTGCGGCCCTTTACTCGAGGGTTCACCTCGATTTGCTGCGCTATATCCTGACGTTGCTCCCGGACCGGCATCAGGCGGAGGATGTCCTGCAGGAGACCGCTCGCTTACTCTGGCAGAAATTTGACCAGTTTGACGCGGAGCGGCCCTTTCTGCCCTGGGCGCGGAAATTCGCCTATTTCGAGGTGCTCAAGCACCGCAAGAAATACTCTATCAAGGCCAAGTATTTTGCGGACGAGCTGGTAGAGACCATTGCGACCGAGCGCATCGAAAAAGATGAGATGTTCGAGG
>JBLIND010000412.1:0-5599 GCA_047639095.1 Candidatus Omnitrophota bacterium
ACCGCCATTCGCCAGGCTCGGGCCGACCGCATGGATGAGATCATGCAGACCGTCGGCGCGTCGATGTTGGGCATGACCGTCAGCTGTGCCCGTTGTCACAATCACAAGTTCGACCCGATCACGATCAAGGATTACTACTCACTTACCGCGGTGTTCCAGGGGGTCGAGTTCGGTGGGCGCTATCCGGAGTATGCCGCCGAACATCCCCGCAAGCAACGCGCGGATGAGTTGTACAAAAGCATGTGGAAGAAACGTTCCATCCTTCGCAAAGACGGCAAGGTCTGGGTGGAAAATTGGGGTGCCTACCAGGAATTGCACTTCCCGCCGCAGGTTGCACAGAAAGTCCGGGTGGTCATCGATTCGGGTTGGGGCCGCTTTGATGAAATCGAATTCCTCGGAGGTCCTACTAAGACGAACACTATTCTCTCGCAGGCCGCGGATGGCACCACGGTGGTGGAAGGGGATAATCAGGTGAATGCGGGCTCCCCGGTCCAAAACGTGATCGATGGTCAGTACGGCACCATGGGTTGGTCGGTTAAAGGAATCAAGGGCCGTAAGATGCGGCCCTACGCCGCCTTTACCTTCAGCCAGCCTCAGGAAATCGGTCGCCTGCGCTTGAGCAATAATCGCGAATATTATTACGACACCGATTACCTTGAGGCAAAAGGTCCGAAGCATTTCCCGGAGTATCGGGTGGAGGTACTCGACGAATCGGGGAAGTGGAAAACCATCGCGGGATCGAAGATGGCGCTTCAGCAGTTGGGCCCGCCACGCAAGGCCGCGCTGGAAGGGGTTCAAGAGACGATTGCCCTGCTCATGGAAGAAGGCCCACGCACGAGTTTTGTCGGTCGCTGGGTTCGGCCGGTGGTGACCCATGTGTTGCATCGTGGTAGCCCGGAATCGCCGCGCGATGAAGTCATGCCATCGGGTTTTGAATTTCTGGAGGGCGACCTCGGGTTGAATCGTAAAACGTCGGGTCAGCAACGTCGCTTGGAGTTTGCCGAATGGCTCACGCGTCCGGAACATCCACTCACCGCCCGGGTCATGGTTAACCGGGTCTGGCATCACATCTTCGGCACCGGCATCGTAGCCACCACGGCCGATTTCGGCGTAGCCGGCGCACCGCCGAGCCATCCGGAGCTGCTGGACTGGCTTACGGCGGAATGGGTGCATCCCGAGCAGGTCAAGCGCACGCCCTGGTCCATGAAGGACCTCATGCGGCAGATCCTTTTTACCGATGCGTTTCGTCAGTCGAGCGCGCCGCGCGAGGACGGCCTGGGCGCAGACAGCGCTGCCCGCGCTCTCTGGCGCTTTCCGCCGCGACGCATGGAAGCCGAAGTCATCCGCGACGGCATTCTCCAGGCTTCGGGCAAGCTGGACCTTCGCCTGGGTGGGCGCAGCTATCGTATCCACAACGTGAAGAAAACGTACGCACAGTGGGAAGTTGTCGACAATCACGGTGAGGACACCTGGCGGCGTATGCTCTACCAGGAACGGATGCGCCGGGTGGATGATCGAATTTTTACCGCCTTCGATTTTCCGGATTGCGGACAGGTGCGCGACAAGCGTCCGGTGTCGACGACCCCGCTCCAGGCGCTGAATCTCATGAACAGTCCCTTCGCGATTGAGCAATCGGCCTTTGTTGCCGCGCGCGCGGAACGCAAGGCCGGTGCCGATGAAGGCGCGGCGGTTGATCTCGCATTTGAGTTGCTGCTGGGCCGGATGCCGGATGCGGATGAGCG
Organism: Candidatus Omnitrophota bacterium; assembly: GCA_047639095.1. Lineage (GTDB taxonomy): Bacteria > Verrucomicrobiota > Kiritimatiellia > SS1-B-03-39 > UBA6053 > JAPYUI01. The sequence goes on from JBLIND010000412.1 coordinate 1,743, forward strand.
GAGCGCGAGTATCGCGGTCATGAAAGAAAGCGGTCTCGACGTCGTCTGCCGCTCGATTATTAATGCCAACGAGTTTGCCTTTATCCCATGAAAACGAACGAAGAACATTTGAGTATCCATGGGCGGCGCTTATTGCATCGGCGCGACTTTCTCACCCAGGCGGGCATGAGTATGGGCGGGCTTTCGCTGAGCCAGCTACTGGCCGCAGACGATCCCACCCGCTTTGGCGGCAAGGACGCGATTCGTCCGGATATCAATCCCGAACAGCCCTATGCCGCCCGGCCATCGCATTTCAGCCCCGCCGCGCAACAAGTGCTGGTGATTTATTGTCCTGGCGCAGTCAGCCATGTGGATACCTTCGACTACAAGCCGGACCTCATTCAGTACGACGGCAAAAAGCCCCCCGGCATTCCGGATGTGACCTTCGAAGGGCCCACCGGAAACATTGCCAAACCCTTCTGGAAGTTTCGGCCGCGCGGTCAGTCCGGGAAGATGATTTCGGACCTGCTGCCGCATCTCGCTGAGCAAGCGGATGACTTCTGCTTTATGCATTCCCTGCACACCCAGACCAGTGCGCATCCCCAGGGCGAAAACTTCTTTAACACCGGCTTCACTATGGAAGGCTTTCCTTCCTTCGGCGCCTGGGTGACCTATGCTCTGGGGTCGTCCAACGAAGAGTTGCCCGCATTCGTGGCGATCAACGATCCCCGGGGCCTCGCGCGTTCCGGTAAAAATAATTTTGGCTGTGGGTTTTTGCCCGCGGCGTTCCAGGGGACGGACTTCAATGCCAAAAATCCGCCGGCCAACCTGGCACGGCCGGAAGGGGTGTCGGTGAACGATGACCGCCAGACCGTGGACCTGCTCAAGCGGCTCAATGCCAAGCACCTGACGCATTTCCCGGGTGATGCCGATCTCGCTGCGCGCATTGCCAGCTACGAGCTCGCCGGGCGGATGCAAACATCCATTCCGGACATCATGGGCATCGATGGCGAGCCGGAGTACGTGCACAAGGAGTACGGCACCGACAGCGGGACCGATTTGAAAAAGGAATACGCCAAGAACTGCATCCTCGCCCGACGCCTGTTGGAAAAAGGCGTGCGCGTTGTCCAGTTGTTCAACGGCAGCGATCCTTCCGGAGGCAACGGCATCACCAACTGGGATTCGCACAGCGATATTTTGAAAACCCACGCCATGCAGGCCGAGATCATGGATCAGCCGACCGCCGCCTTGATCGCCGATTTGAAACGTCGGGGCATGTTGGAAAACACGCTGGTGGTCTGGTGCACGGAGTTTGGTCGTATGCCCTTCCTGCAGGCAAATGGCAGTGGGCGGGATCACAATCCCGATGCCTTCACCTGCTTCATGACCGGCGCTGGGGTGAAGAAGGGCTACAGCTACGGCGAGAGCGACGCGTTCGGTTTCAAGGCCGCCGTCAATCCGACGAGCGTGTACGATTTCAACGCGACGCTGCTCCACCTGATGGGCCTGGATCACGAACGACTGACTTTTTATAACAACGGCATCCAACGCCGACTGACGAACGTGCACGGGCATGTCGTCACGGATATCCTGGCCTAGGTGGCGGGCAGGCGTGCCAGCCCTGCAGTAATTGAAATGCGGACCCTCCTTATGAAAATATTCCTGAAAGCCCTTTGCCTTGGCCTGAGCCTCAGTTCCGCTCTCGCTGCTCCCAATATCCTGTTCATCGCCATTGACGATCTGCGTCCGGAGCTCGGCTGCTATGGAGCGCCGCTGGTCAAGACGCCGCACATGGATGCCTTGGCCGCCGACGGACTGCTGTTTAATCGCGCGTATTGTCAGCAGGCGATCTGCAGTCCCTCGCGGGCGAGTCTGATGACCGGCGCACGTCCGGATACCATTCGCGTGGTTGAAAACATGGCGTACTTCCGCGACTTGAATCCCGACATCGTGACGCTGCCGCAGCACTTCAAGGCCAACGGCTACGAGACGGTGTACTCGGGTAAGATTTACCACGGTAAGATGACGGATATGCCGCTTTCCTGGAGCCGGGGACCGGCGTGGAAAAAAATGCCGGTCACCCGTCCGAAGATGCCGGGTGGGTATGCCACGCTGGAGAACCAGGAAATCTGGAAAGCCAACAGCGTGCAGATACTTGCGCAATATGGTAAAGCGGGTTCCGGCGGACTCATTCACGGACCGGCCTTCGAAGCGGCTGATGTGCCCGACCATATCTACAACGATGGTTTCAGCACCGAGCTCGCAATCGCGACCTTGAAAGCCCACCAGGCGACCAGCAAGAAGCCGCTCTTCCTCGCCCTCGGCTTGACCAGCACGCATCTCGATTTCAACGCACCGAAACGCTATTGGGATCTCTACGATCCGGCGGAGATCGAGCTGGCCAAGCAGACGACCTCGCCTGAAGACGGGGCCGCCATGGGCGTACATGCCTCGTTTGAACTGCGCACCCGCCATGGCATTCCCAAGTCCGGTCCCATCGGCCCGGAGCTCGCCCGCACCCTCCTTCACGGCTACCTCGCCTGCACGAGTTATATCGATGCACAAATTGGAAAAATGCTCGCCGCCCTGGATGAAACCGGGATTCGCGACAATACGATCGTCATCGTCTGGGGCGATCACGGCTGGCACCTGGGGGATATGGGGATCTGGGGCAAGGCGACCAATTACGAAATTGCCGCGCGGGTGCCGATGATGATCTGGACGCCGGATATGCCGAAGACCACGCGCGGGCAGAAGACCGATGCCCTGGTTGAGCTCGTGGATATCTACCCGACCTTGTGCGAGCTAGCGGGCTTGTCCTTGCCGGATCACCTGGAAGGGCTCAGTTTCAAGCCCCTGTTGGATCAGCCGAACCGGGCGTGGAAAAAGGCGGCCTTCAATCAGTTTCCCAATCCGGCGCTGCGGGAATGGGCGGCGAACCCCTTGTCCCCGGGGATGCGCGAAACCTTTTTCGGCCCCTTGATCGAAGAGGTTGAGGCACGGATCATCGCGCAGCAGGGCGCGCGGTGGAATCGGGATCAGTTTGAAAACGATCTTATGGGGTATGCGATGCGCACGGATCGCCATCGCCTGGTGGTGTGGAAGGATGTCAAACATCCCGAGGCCGATCCGGTCTTTGTCGAGTTGTATGATCATCAGGCGGATCCCCAGGAGACGAAGAACGTCGCGCAGCAGTCGCCGGAACTGGTGGCGCAGCTGTTGAAGCAGTTTGATGCGGGTTGGCAGGGAAACCGGCCTTAGCAGGGGAGGGTACTTACACGGAGAGAACCGCGGATGGACGCGGATGAGCGAGGCCTCCGCCGCCGGTCCTAGGCAAGAACGGCGTTTATTACGTCACCCTCTACATTCGTCAATCGCCGTTGCACCCCGTTGTGTTCGAACGTAAGTTCTTCGTGGTCAAGGCCCAGCAAATGTAAAATGGTAGCATTCAAGTCGTAGAGCGGGTGGATATCAGACACGGCTTTCTGCCCCAGCTCATCACAGGCCCCATGGCTGACACCGGGCTTTATACCCGCCCCGGTCATCCAACAAGTGAAGCCATCGGGATTGTGATCCCGGCCTTGTGCGCCTTTCTGAAAGAAGGGCATACGTCCGAATTCGGTGCACCAGACGACCAAGGTATCTTCGAGGAGTCCGCGTTGACGTAAATCCTTGATCAAAGCCGCCGCAGGTTGATCGAGAATCGCTCCGTGCACGTCGTACTGCTTCTTCAGGTCCTTATGACCGTCCCAGTTCAACGCGCCGGCACTGGCGTAGGCACCGTTGAACAGCTGGACAAAGCGCACGCCCTTTTCGATCAGGCGGCGCGTGAGGATGCAGTTGCGCGCGAAGGCGGCCTTGTGCGGGTTGGTGGCATC
>JBLIND010000413.1:0-5596 GCA_047639095.1 Candidatus Omnitrophota bacterium
CTACCATGGACACACCGACAGCATGCTCGTGCAGGCGGGTAGTGGCGTCGCGGGCATCGCCGCCGCATCCTCGGCCGGGGTCACTGCTGATTGCGCACACGATACCCTCGTCGCACCCTACAATGATTTCGACGCCGTCAGCCGACTGGTCGCCGAGCACGGCAGCGACCTCGCCGCAATCGTGACCGAACCGATTGCCGCCAACATGGGCATCGTTTCCCCCGAACCGAAATTCCTCCTCCACCTCCGCGAACAAGCGGATGCCTGTGGCGCCCTCTTAATCTTCGACGAAGTGATCACGGGTTTCCGCCAGACCTTTGGCGGCTACTCCAACATCTGCTGCGCCAAACCGGATCTCACCTGCCTGGGCAAGATCATCGGCGGCGGTATGCCGATTGGCGCGATTGGCGGCAGAGGTGAAGTGATGGATCACCTGGCGCCCGACGGACCGGTCTACCAGGCCGGCACGCTCAGTGGGAATCCAATCTCGGTCGCCTGCGGACTGAAAACGCTCGAGCTGCTCCAGCAGTTGAACCCCTACGAGGCCCTCGCCGCCAAAGCCGCCGAACTGGTGGCCGGCATCGAAGCTCTGCACCAGGCCGCGGGCATCCCCATCTGCCTGCCTCGTGAAGGGCACATGTTCTCGATCTTCTTCTGCGAGAAGCCCCCGCGCAATTTCGACGATGTGATGAAAACGGATAAGGAAAAATTCATCCCCTTCTTTGCACGCATGCTGGAAGCCGGGATCTACCTCCCACCCTCCCCGTTCGAGACCTGCTTCCTCTCGATCGCCCACGACGATGCGGCAATTGAGCGCATCCTGGCTGCATGGAAACAGAGCATTGGCTGAGATCCGGGTCGAACTCTGGGCCGCCCGCATTCCGGGCATCGGCGGATTTGCAGATCATCACTGGTTTGTGGTTCATCGAAACGACATGCCCGAACGATGGGAAGTCTGGCAGACCAAAGGTGCCGGCGGCGAACATTGGGGACATCTTCACCGCAACTTAAAACCTGCGTTCGACGGCGTGGGAAACGGCCCGGGTCGCTTGCTGAAAAACTGGGTGGACCAGGAGGCCCACGCGCTAACGGAGCGGATCCACCAAGCCCCTTCGGCCTACCCGTGGAAAGAGCGCTACATCCTCTGGCCGGGTCCTAACAGCAACACTTTCGTACAATGGGTGCTTGAGGATCGTTGTACACTCGGCTGGCGAGGTTGCGGAAAACACTATGCGCGCCTATGGGGCACCGTCCGTTAAACCAAAACGATTACAGCCGCACCACGACGCCTTCGAGCCGCGCGCGTTCAGCGGCAAACACCATGCGATGCGAATCGAGCGTTTCGTCGGGACCGGAGCGGATATATGAGGCATCGTTTTCCGCAACCGCACGGGTGAAGGCATCCATCAATCCGAAGTCGCCGCCGCCATGGCCACCCAGAATGCCGGGATCGGCCGTGCGGGTATCGACCACCTTTTTGCTGTTATCCAGAAAACGATGGACGGCAATCGTATGCCCATCGCCGACCAGCTCGCCCCGGGTGCCGAACACGCGCGTGGTTCGATGCGATTGTGCATTGGAAAACGCGGTCATGGTAAAGGATGCAGTGCGCCCCCCCGCGAAGGCAAAATTTACCACCTGGTGATCGACCACATCGTTGTCACACAGGTAAACACAACGGCCATAGGGACCCGTGCGCAAGGCCTCGTTCACCCCCGCCTCGGTGAAGTCATCGGTAATCACTTCCAAGGGCCAGCCGTGCTTTCCCTTGGCCTGAAAACCCTGATACAGGCGTTTGGCGGAGTACGGGCAATCGGCTTCAACCGCGCAATCGAGACAGCGCTCAGACGCGCCTTCGGGCTGATGCTCCGGTCGAAAATGTTTCAGCGAACCAAAGGAGGAAACCTGCTCGCAGGGCACATTCATCAACCAGCGAATCAAGTCCAGATCGTGACAGGATTTGGCCATGAGCATCGGAGCCGAAACGTCCGTGTTCCGCCAGTTCCCGCGCACGAAGGAATGCGCCTGGTGCCAATACCCGACGGGTTCGGTGTGCTGGATGCTCACCACCTCGCCGATGGCGCCATCCACGATGAGTTGCTTTAACTGCGTGAAGTACGTGGTGTACCGCAGCACATGCCCGACCGCGAAGAGCACATCGTGTAATTTAACCGCATCGACAATGCGTACGCAATCGGCCTCGGTGACCGCCATGGGTTTTTCCAGGAGGAGGTGATAGCCCTTTTCAGCAAAAGCCACCGCTGGATCGGCATGCATGGGATCCTGGGTAGCGATGATAACCGCATCGGCCAAACGAGGCTGTGCAGCAGCTTCTCGCCAATCGGAAAACACATGCTCCGGCGCATGCTGCCCGACGATCAACCCGCGCTGATGCGCCCGCGGCTCCGCTACGCCCACCACCTTCGCGCGCTCCGGAAATGCCGCAGGAAAGCTGGCATAGCCCTGGCCTCGATTTCCTGCGCCGACAATAAGATAAGTGACCGGTTGCTTAGAGCTCATCACGTCCTGTCGAAGCCGATTTAAACCCCCAGCTCTTGCTTTACCGCCGCGAATTGCTCGAGAGCAAAGTCGAGATCATCCCGGGAATGCGCCGCCGAAATCTGGGTGCGTATGCGCGCCTTACCTTCGGGCACGACGGGGTAGAAAAACCCGATGACATAGACGCCGCGCTTCAACAAAGCGTCGGCCATGCGCTGCGACAGAGAGGCGTCGCCGAGCATGATCGGAACAATCGGATGCTCGCCGGGAAGGATATCCAGTCCCACCTGCTCGATGCCGGCGCGAAAATAGGCTGCATTGGCCATCGTCCGTTCGGGCAGCTCGCTGGAGCGCTCGAGGATGTCGAAAACCATCAAGGAAGCCGCCACAATCGGCGGCGCAACCGTGTTGGAGAAAAGATACGGACGGGAACGTTGGCGCAGCAGATCGATGATCTCCTTTCGACCGCTGGTATACCCCCCACTCGCGCCGCCCAGGGCTTTGCCTAATGTGCCGGTAATAATATCAATCCGCCCCATGACATCGCGGTATTCCGGCGTGCCGCGACCGGTCTTTCCGAGGAAGCCCGCGGCATGGCAATCGTCGATCATGACGAGGGCATCATGCGCCTCAGCCAGGTCACAAACCCCTTTTAAATTGCAGATCGTGCCATCCATAGAGAAAACCCCGTCGGTCGCAACGAGCTTGAACCGCGCGCTGGAAGCGGCGTTCAACTGGGCTTCCAGATCCACCATGTCGTTGTTGGCGTAGCGATAGCGGCCGGCTTTGCACAAACGAACTCCATCGATGATACTCGCATGGTTAAGCGCATCGCTGATGATCGCATCATCCTTCGTAAGCAGGGTTTCAAACAGTCCGCCGTTCGCATCGAAGCAGGAAGGATAGAGGATCGTGTCCTCCGTGCCGAGGAAGGCGGAAATCCGCTCTTCCAACTCTTTATGAATGTTCTGGGTGCCGCAGATGAAGCGCACGGACGCCATACCGAATCCATAGTCGTCCAGGGCTTTTTTCGCGGCGGCGACCACTTCAGGATCATCGGCCAGACCCAGGTAGTTATTCGCGCACATGTTCAGCACTTCGCGACCATCACTCACGGTTACCCGCGCACCCTGCGGACTGGTAATAATACGCTCACGCTTATACAGGCCCGCCTGCTCTATCGCCGCCAGCTCGCCCGTTAAATGCTCCTGCATCGATCCGTACATGCTCTACTCCCAGTTAAGGATAATTTTCCCACTACTGCCCGACTCCATAAGGTCAAACGCCTCGCGAAACTCGGTGTAGTGAAAACGATGGGTGATGATGGGGGTGATATCGAGTCCGGACTGAATCATCGCGGTCATCATGTACCAGGTCTCGTACATTTCCCGGCCATAAATTCCCTTGATAGTGATCATGTTGAAGATGACTTTATTCCAGTCGATGGCGAGATCCTTCGATGGAATACCGAGCAGGGCAATTTTGCCGCCGTGCGCCATATTGTTGATCATGTCGTTGAGGGCGACGCCGCTCCCCGACATTTCAAGGCCCACGTCGAAACCTTCGTGCATACCCAGCGACTTCTTCACGTCTTTCAGCTTCTCCTTGGTCACATCGACGACGCGCGTGGCGCCCATCCGCTCCGCGAGGGCCAGGCGATACGGGTTCATGTCGGTGGCCACGATGTGGCGTGCTCCGGCGTGACGGGCAATGGCGATGGCCATGCAACCGATCGGACCACAACCGGTAATCAAGACGTCTTCTCCCAGCACGGGAAAGGTCAAGGCGGTATGGGTCGCATTACCGAGCGGATCAAAGGTCGAAAGCACATCGAGCGGAATTTTCGTGTCACAATGCCAGGCATTGGTCTGGGGGATACAGATATATTCGGCAAACGCCCCATCGCGATTCACGCCCACGCCGGAGGTGTGCGCGCATAAATGCCTGCGACCGGCCATGCAATTTCGGCAATGGCCGCAGACGATGTGCCCTTCACCCGAAACGATGTCGCCAATCTTAAAGTCATTGACAATATCCCCATGGGCAACGATCTCCCCCACGAATTCATGCCCGATAATCATGGGCGGCTTGATCGTGGATGCGGCCCAGTCATCCCAGGTGTCGATGTGCACATCCGTGCCGCAAATCGAGCTCTTCTTGATCTTGATCTTTACTTCGTTGATGCGGGGTTCCGGCTCCGGACGATCGACGAGCTCAAGTCCGGGAGCAGCAGTAGGTTTGATGATGGCTTTCATAGGGCGGCAGTATAGGCACTCCGGCTTAGGAAGCGCGATTTACTTCTGTCATAAATCGAAGCGGTTCACCCATGTGCGACGTCCCGAGCGTAGCATGGAATTTATTCCGTCCCAGCGAATCAGGCAGCCAGAATTACGCTCACTCAGACTTCGACTTTGGCCCGGTTGCTGATCGGTCAGCGCCTCGAATCACCCGCTTCACCTCGGCAAATTCATGTGCAAGGAAGCGGACCTTTTCTCCGCCTATGACCTCCTCAAATTGCGGCCACAGCGAGACAGAATGCGACTGCTTGAACGCCCCACGATCACGTGGCGGACCAATGAAGACCAGCTCTCTGTAGTCATCCGTTGAAAGCGCCTTCGGGTCGCTCGGGGGGATGAGCTTGGCGAGTTCATCCTTCGCCGCATCATATGCCTCCTGGCCCTTCAAGACTTCTGAAACCTCTAACCCTGTGCCCGCCGCATTCGGCTTGCACGCGAGCACAATCGCAGCCACTTCAGCCTGCTTCTTGAGCTCGGCAAGCGGAGGCTCGGCAGGCACAACCTGTAGCCCAACTGCGTTAAGGTTGAGGATGCTTAGAAACAGGATGGAGATCAGTACGTTTTGCATCAGATTCCTCTACCACAGACTAACCATGAAAACAGTGCTTTTCACTGGGCACCTCTGCGAATTTCTTCGGGCAAGCTGAATTCAGAAACGCCGCGTCCACAATGCTGCCCAACGCCAGCGCGCGGTGTGCACGTCCCAGACCTGTCGGTCAGCCACCCACAGTCCAACGATCCACCCGAACACAAACCCACCGATGTGGAAAACCGAACACAGAGAAGAAAACCGAACACAG
>JBLIND010000414.1:0-5578 GCA_047639095.1 Candidatus Omnitrophota bacterium
GGCGGCGGGTTCGATCTGGGCAGCATCGTCAGCGGACTCGGCGGTATCGCGAAAAAGTTTCTGTAAAGGGAACGATTTTCGACGGCCCAGGCGCACCCTCGTGGTGCGCATTTTTTGTGTCATCCCTTTTGTTGCACCGGTGGTTCTGCTAGGTTCCCGAATGACGATTCAACGTTTTCTTCCCTGCTTGTTCTTCTCTTTGATCACGGTCGCCTTCTCGGGTGTATCCACGCCCATCCTGCGCGTGGATGTCAACGAACGGGGGAGCGACACGAACCTGTTTACCGAAGCGGGTTTTCAATCGCTGTTGCTCACGAATGTCTTTTCGGATCTGGAGGTTCAGACGAATGCGACAGTGCGATCCTTCGGGCCGTATACGGTGACGCTTTCCGGCACGGCCGGGACCATGCGTTATGACGACCGTTTGCGCACGACGCCCGTGAACACCAATGCATTCACCGAGGCCCGGTTGCTACAGGATTTTGCCTTTGGCCTTGCCGGCGGGCTGGACCTGAAGGTCGAGGGCTTGATCTCCGGGCAAACGTACCGGGTGACGCTCTGGTCCTTCGACACCGGCAGCGCAGGGCGGGTGTCGGATTGGTATGCCAATGGCATCAAGGTGCGGAATAATTATGCGTTTCCGGTGAGCCAACCCGCGGCCAACACCGACCGGCAGTTTTCCTTTGTCTCCCAGGCTTCGGACCAGGGGGCGATCGTGGTGGAGGGACGGGCGGACGGCGCGTCCGCGAGTACGATTGCGGTTTTTCTAAATGCGTTTCAGCTCGAAGAGACCGTCGTGACCCCGCCGAATTTCGTGGCACAGCCGGTCGATACCCGGGTGTATGAGGGGGAGCGTTATGCTCTTTCCGCCAATGTTACGGGCACACCGCCGGTCAGCCTGCAGTGGGTACACGATGGCGTTCCGCTTTCCGGAGCCACCAATCTGACCTTGACGGTGACGAATGCCTTGCCGGAAGCATCGGGGGCTTACCGGCTGATTGCTTCGGACATCGGCGGAGTAACGACAAGTGAGGTGGCGACTTTGACGGTGGATCCGGCTTCCATGCACACCCAGCTGCTCGCGCATTGGCCGTTAAATGAAACCGATGGGCTGACCACGCCCGATGTCGTGGGGACGAATGATCTCGAGCTGGTCAACCTCGACACCAACAACCTGGTGATCGGTCAGGAGGGCCTGGCATTTATGTTCGATGGGGTGGATGAAATCCTGGTCGCCCCCATCGATCCGGATGGGCCGTTGTCCCTGGGCCATCAACGCAGTTATACCGTGATGCTCTGGGTGATGGGCGTGGGGACGAATCAGAATGATCGTCGCGTGTTCTCTCAGGGTTCTTCGACGGACGATCGGCCCTTGTTCAACCTGGGTACCCATGCGACGGCGGCGAACGCCTCGGCTGATTTGTATGTGCGCACAAATACCGGTGGCGTTGTGCCGGATCATACGCGTTCGGTTCAGCCAGCCTTTGATGGGCAATGGCACCATGTGGCGTTTGTGTTCGAGCCGGGATACGCGCGGATGTACATCGATGGCATGCTCGATGGTCGCACCATCTCAGCCTCCAATGCGAACATGACCCTGGACCGGGTGAGCGTGGGCGGCATCATGCGGGCGGCAGGTTCGCACTATTTCCAGGGCGCGATCGACGAAGTCGTGCTCTATGGTCGGGCGCTTAGGGGTGATGAAGTGCGGACGTTCATGACCTTGAGCGTGGGGCAGATCCAGATCCTCCGCATTGAAGACCGTGGCTTTGGCTTGCGCCTGCAGGTGCCATTCGTGAGTCGAGGCACCTATGCGGTCGCGTACAAGGAGCGCCTCGATGAGCTGAGTTGGACTCCGGTGCCGCTGGCGGGCCTCGACTTCATGGCGAATGGGGATATCGGAATCGATGTCAGTACCCCCGCCGTGCCCGGCGGCTATTTTCGGGTGACCGTGGATGCGCCTTGAGGTTTTGCTGGGTCAGGGCGATCTAGCCAGGCGGAGGTGCTGGCGGGTGGCCCCCGCCGGGAGTTGATACTCAAATTCGAGGAAGGGTCCGATGGCCACCTGCGATTCGACGCTCTCCCAACCGGCCGGGTCCAGGGAGGCATTGCGTTCCAGTGTGTAGCGGAACCCGATCAGCGCCCCGGTCATTCGGACGATGAAGGTCTCCATCGCGTCGGTCGAGGTCGTGAATTGGGTGATCTCCAGGTCTACCCGCGTGCCTTCCACCGTAGCCAGGGCGGAGGCTGCGACCGATCCCAGCGTATTGGTGGCGGTGAGGGTGAAAAGGGTGGTTGCATCCATTGGAAGATTCAACACCCCGTTGGTGCTGACCGGGCCGATGTCGGGCTCGATGCGAACACCGATCGCATTCCGTACCGCCCAGCTCACGTTCACGGTTTCGCCAGAAGCAACGTTTTCCGGATTCACGACGAAGTGCTCGATGGTGGGAGGAATGTACTGCACCTCCAGATGGCTCTCCAGGCTGCCCAGGCAGGCCGTATTCGTGTCGGACAAACAAATCAAATCGTATTCAACAGATTTATCATCCGCCACATTTACAACGATAAAATTTTCTCCATCCTGATCCCCCATGCCCGTGGCGATGAAGGTGAGGTTCTTGTATTGGTCGTACGTAACATTCGTCGTCCACGCGGCGCCAAGGTCGCCCGCAAACATCCACACCTTGTTCGGCAGGTCGTAAAACAGGGGCGCAACATCGGTCCAGAAGTTTATACTGGTCGCTCGTCCGGCATCCGAATTCCATTGAATATAGCTGAACGGATTGTCGTCTTCTCTCCAGAGGATTTGGTGAAAAAACACATAGATATTGTCGGCGTCAGCGGCTTTGTCCGCAAGAATGCCTCGGAGGAAAATCAATTGCGCCCCGGTAATTCGCCACTTATTCAGGTTTGGGTCTAAGACGATAAACAAATCGTTCTGGTGCGTAAAACTGTAGTAGGTGCTTCCGTATCGATCTTCAAACAGGGCTCTGCTGCCAACCGATATGTCATGGTTGCCTACGGCGAAGTAGACGGGTAAATTTAATGATTCAATATCCGCATCAACTTCGTCCCAGTTCTGAGCGGTCGAAGTAAACACGATATCTCCCGTCAGTACTCCAAATGCGATTTCGGGCCTGCTTTGGAGGTATCCAAATTTTTGGCGAAAGGGAGGGTGGAATCCGACGTTATCGACGCCGGGTTCTCCATAGGTATGTCCTGCGACAAAAAAGGAATACGGGGTCGCAGGATTCTGCCCATATGAAATCATGCCCGAAGCCATGACGACTGCCAGGATCAGATTGAGTTTCATCGTTCGAAAATGTCGCGACGTAGGCTGCGCGCGACCGGGGCCACCCAGGTCCGTCATAGCTTCCCGGAAGGTTCTTTGCCGCACGTTCACAATGGACGGTAGCAGATCCGTTTTTCCAAGACAAGCAAGGCGTAGCCGAGGTGGTCCAGGCATCACAAGAGTGACGTCCATCGCACACAGGATCAAATTTGGGAGGCGGCAGGGGCAGGGTTGAGGATCGATCTTTCCGTGGCCTGATCGGCCTCGCAGCCCGGGCCGAATGCAAATGCGCCTTGAGTATTTTCCGCGGCTGGTTTGGTGAACCCGTGCCGGATTTTGGGGTAAAGTAAGGGGGTGCGAGTTCGTTTTGCCTGAAAATCGAGCTTTCTCGCGTCGCCCACACGTGTTTAGCGGTTTGCAATGGGGCGGGAATTCCATAGGATGACGGACCTGCCACTATGCACCTGACCCTCAAATTGACCCTGTTCGCGTTTCTCTTTTTCAGCCCGTCCCGCTTGTCGGCCGACCAGGTCGTGATCGGCGAGGTGATGTATCACCCGCCGGCGGGGCTCCCGGAATTCATCGAGATTGCGAACGCGACGCGTACGCCGTTTGACTTCGCCGACTGGCAGTTGAAGGAAGGTGTAGAGTTCGTCTTCCCGGCGTTCGATCCGTCGAATGCGTCGGATGCGTTTATCGGTCCCTTCGAACGAATCGTGATTTGCTCGGTGAGCGAGTCCGCTTTTCGCGCGGCGTATACGGTGCCCTTGAACGTGCGGGTCTACGGCCCCTGGCTGGGGCGTTTGAACAATGCGGGCGAAACGATTTCCCTCATCGATCGCAATGGCGTGGTCATGAGCCGTGTGGCCTACAGCGACCAAGCGCCCTGGCCGGCATCCGCGGATGGCGCGGGGCACAGCCTGACCCTGAACCGTATCGATGGCGAAGTGGATCGGGCGGACAACTGGCGCGCGAGTGGTCGTCGCCTGGGCACGCCGGGTTCGGTGGAGATCGAGCAGCCGGAGGAGCCCTATGGTAATCCGGAGGTGAACCTCGCCTCGGGCATTCCCTTTATCGAGTTGAGCGATGACTGGAAGTATCACGACCAGAACCAGGATCTCGGCACGGCCTGGAAAGACGTGAGCTACGACGACAGCAGCTGGGCCTCGGGTCCCGGTCTGTTGGGATTTGAGACCGCCGGTTTGCCGTCGCCGGGCTTGCAGACCCCGCTCTTGAACAGCGATGATGCCGCTCAGCATCGCACGTATTATTTCCGCAAGACCTTCGTCTATACCGGCGAAACGAATGGGGTATCGGTCTCTGTTGACCAGGTGGTAGATGACGGAGCGCTGTACTGGCTGAACGGTCAGCAGCTCGGCGACGGCATCGGCGTGCCGCCCGGGGCAAATTGGCAAACGACCGCGACCCGGACCATCGGCGATGCCGCACTCGAGCAGGATGTGATCGTGGAAAATCAGTTCAGCCTCCTGCTTGGGACGAACACGGTGGCGGTTGAAGTCCACCAGGTAAGTGATACCAGTTCGGATGTCGTTTTTGGTGCCCGGATCAAAATTTCCGCACCGAGTGAGCCGGGTGTGGTGATCAACGAGGTGTTGCCCGGGCCGGCCGGTGAAGGGTTTGTGGAGTTTTATAATCCGACGACGAATGCGGTCAACCTGGGCGGTTGGTTTCTGTCGGATGATCCGGCCAACCTGGTGAAGCATGCGATTCCGGGTTCCCTGCCGCTCCTCCCGGGTGAGCTGGTCACCGTGGGTTTTGCGGAATCCCAGCTGGGGCTCAACGATTCCACCGTCGTCTACCTGACCCAGCCGGATGGGTTGACCGTGGTAAATGCGATCAGCACGTTGCTGGTACAGGATGGTCGCTCGCTGGGGCGTAAACCGCTGGGTAGTGCTTCGTGGTTTCTTTTTGCCGACCCGACCCCGGGGCAACTCAATCAGAGCCTGCTGGAGCTGTCATCCCAGTTGCGCATCAACGAAGTGGCCTTCAATGCGCAGGGCCAGATCGTCTGGGTGGAGCTCCTCAACACTTCACTGGGTAGTGCTCCGATGGAGCCCTTATTCCTGTCAGCCCGTCGGGATTTCAGCGATGCCCTGGACCTGTTCGGTTCGGTTGGCGGGGGCGGATATGTCAGTTTCGATACGGGGATCGACTCCGAAGACGGCATGCTCTATCTGATCGATACGGGAGGGAATGTATTGGATGCCGCGCGCGTGGAGCCCCGCGCGGGTCGCTTGTACAGTCAGGCCTTTCCCGCGGGCA
>JBLIND010000415.1:0-5565 GCA_047639095.1 Candidatus Omnitrophota bacterium
CGTCGAGCTCGTAGGCAACGCCGATTTTGATCGTTTCAAAAGTGTCGAGCACATCCATTTTGGTTACCGCCCACCAGTCGATGCCATTCACCATCACCGCATAGCGGGCAACGACGGCATCGAACCAACCACACCGACGCGCACGTCCGGTGGTCGCGCCGAACTCATGGCCAATCCGGCCAATTTCCTCACCGGTTTCATCGAGCAACTCGGTCGGGAACGGACCTTCGCCCACGCGGGTCGTATAGGCCTTGCACACGCCGACGACTTCTTCGATGCGATGCGGCGGTACGCCTGTCCCGGTCGAAGCACCTCCGGCGGTGGCGTTGGAAGAAGTAACGTACGGATACGAACCGTGATCGATATCGAGCATCGTGCCTTGCGCGCCCTCGAAGAGCACTTTGCTCCCGGTATTGATGGCTTCATTCAGCATGGTGACCGTATCGGCAATATAGGGCTTCAGGAAGCGCGCGGCTTCCATGTACTGGGCGACTACGCCTTCGACGTCGAGGGCCTCGATTCCCAGGGCCACCAGGCGCACATTGCGCGCAGTGATTTTCTCGCGGAGAATGTCTTCCAGATTCGGTGCGAGCAAATCCCCTGCCCGCAGACCCTTTCGATCGGCTTTGTCCATGTAGGCCGGGCCGATGCCCCGCTTGGTGGTACCAATTTTCTCGCTTTCCTTGGCGAGCGATTCGGCGCCGGCATCCTGCCGACAGTGATATGGAAAAACGATATGCGCGCGCTCGCTGATGAACAGGCGACCGGCGGTTTCGACGCCCTTGCCCTGCACTTCGACGATTTCTTCGATCAGGCCAAGGGGGTCAACGACCACACCATTCCCGAGAATGCACACCTTTCCCGGACGCAGAATCCCGGAAGGAATGAGATGAAGGACGAACTTTTTGTCACCGATTTCGACCGTATGCCCGGCATTGTTGCCACCCTGGAAACGCGCGATCATCTGGGCATCTTCCGTAAGCACATCTACGATTTTGCCTTTGCCTTCGTCGCCCCACTGTCCGCCTATCAAAACTCTGGTTGCCATGGTCGGTAGAGATCCTTCTTTTCCGGCCGGTTCACGTAGGTGCGCGGCCTGTTAAAAACATGAAATTTACACAATAAAAGCCGCAAATATGCGGCCATCGAATCGCGCGCACCCTAGGGGAAGATGCCCGGGTGGTCAACCGCCGTTTTCGCATTAAACCCGCTGCGTTCAGGGAGCGGCAAAACCGGTATCATGCACCCTGAAAAAGCGCTGAACGGCTGCATCTGGAACCCACTCGTAGCGGTGAACCGGATGCCTAAGTAACAGCGGACCGCTCAGGTTTTGCCAGGAAGGAACCACGAGATCCAGCGAGGTCTGAATCCGGAAGACACGCCCGGTCGGTCCACACCAGGTCAGCCCGGCGCTGTCCGCCTCGTATGCAAAGCTTCGAATTCGGGCGGACGGGGCGACGACCTCGCCCAGACGCACGCGATCGAGGCGAAACTTTTTAAACCCCGGTTCGGCCAGTAGTTTTGCGATGATCCCATCCTCATAATAGACGGATCGCCCGTTGTCGCTAAGGACCTGAATGACGCGCTCCGGAGTCCAGGGCGGGGGCGGGAGCGCGACCAGTGCTTCGGGGTTGATGCCCTCGAGGTCGCCGTCGTACTCGGTCACGGGATCGCCCGCGTGGCCGGTCCAGGAGAATAAGCGAAATGCCCGAGGATTCACCCGGTTGTCCACTTCGCCGCCCACCATCAGGTAGCCGTTGGTCCCCCCCTCCATGCTCCGAATACCGCGACAGCCGAGGTTGAGAAAAATCGGGGCGCCAAACTGGGCGAGGCCCGGCCCTCCGCCCCCGATTGCAACCTCGCGCAGATTTACCAAAGGCACAATGCAAGCATAGGCCCGATTGGTGGCCGGCACCAGCGGCGCCCTGAAACAAAGGAACGCGGTGTTCGTACTGGCTGGCGCCATGGCGAAGGCTTCCATATTGAATCCGGATCCATCTGCGCTTTTGGGTAACACGCCGGCAGCCGCACTCGCTTCAAAACCCAGGTGGCCGGCTCCGCGTCCATGGCCGTCCGTACGATCCCACTCGATGAGGTCGCTGCGCAGGTGTTCGTAGTGGCCCAGATAGGTCAACGTGGTGTTGGTCCCCTGCCCGCTCAACTCGGTCGCGATCAGACGCCAGCGGTTGGTTCGCAGCTCGCCAATTTCGGCATGGGAGTGAGCGCCGAGCCAGAACACCTGATCGCCGCTCCGGGTGACCCCTTCGATATCGACTTCGCGGGGTTGACCATCCTCGAAATCTGTCAGAGCCAGGAATGGATTCAGATCGAAGGTCTTTACTGGAGCACCGGACGCGTCACGCGTATACATGCGGATGACTTGTCCTTCATCATCCCCAACCAGCATGTAGGCATCATCGATCGCCAACGCGGCCGACGCATCTGATACACCGGTCAACCACGAAGTATTTGTCCTCCCCGCAGCGGAGGCCGCATATGCGAGAGGGAGATCGATGAAAGACGAGGCATCACTCACGCGCACGGTGATCGTGGCATAGCCCACGCCTACGGGATCAATGTGGAGTTCGAAGAGCTGGTTGGTGATCGCCTGCACGACCAGGTTCGTAGCTGGGACAACGTTTGTATTGCCGGTAAAGGTGGTGAAGGCCAGCGAGCCATCCAGCAAGTTGTTATCCAGGACGTGAAACGGTGCGCCCGGGTTCGTCGGATCATCCAGCACCCCACTGAGCGGGGCCAAGGGGGTCAGACGCGAACCGACCCGATTGGCCAGGCCGGGCGAAAGGCGGGTGCCGAGATGATAAAACCCATCCGTGATGCCAATGAAGGTCAGATCATCGCCCTGGCCGAGACTGCCACGAAACCAGGTGTTCGATCCAATCCGCATGGCCGCATCGGGCGTAGCCGTAGTTAGATCCAGCACGGCCTCGGCAAAGACCAGATCATCCGACCCCCCATCGGTCCAACCCACGCTATCCAGCAGAAAGGCATCATCCGGAAGTCCCTCGAGGTTCCCATTGTCGCCATTGTCCAGATCCTCATCAAGGGCCGGAGGATCACGCGTGGTCATGAGAATAAAAGTAATGGATCCATTGGGCAAGGCCCCGTCATCCGTGGACAGAAAAGAGCTCAGTAAAATGCCTGCCTCTGCAGGAACCGTATACGGATGATCCGAAGCCAGAATGAGGAGAAAACCGTTTGCACCCACCTGCGCGCCACTCAGATCCAAGAGTACATCAACGGTGCCGGGATCATCGTTATCATCCCCTTCAATGCCGACCAGGTAGACCCGATCCAAAACGGCACCCGGTTCGCCCTGGAGCTCGATGTATTCTTTCGCGACATCTTCACCGGGCGGATTCACAACCAGCTCACTGATCAGAAGTCCATCGTTGTCTTCGATCAGTAGATCGACATCCGGGAGGAAGGTATCCGTCGGGTATTCAGGGGCGCTGGCCACCTGCATCTGCAGCTGAATTTTGCTCGCGTGCGGCGTGGGCTCCACGTCGCTGTCATCGATCGCCATCACCTCGACCGTCGTCGTATTGGTTCCAGAAAAAGTGAGACTCAACACGGAGAAAAAATGGGTGCCATCGAGACTCATACGCGTTTCGGCGTCACTTTCGAGCCGCAGGCTCACCGACGAAGCGGGAACCGTGTTCAAGCGAAGCCCGAAGGAGGCGCTGGCCCCTTCAGGGATCGGCAAGAGGTGCGGCTCCAATATCACCCCGG
Source organism: Candidatus Omnitrophota bacterium (assembly GCA_047639095.1). Taxonomy (GTDB): domain Bacteria; phylum Verrucomicrobiota; class Kiritimatiellia; order SS1-B-03-39; family UBA6053; genus JAPYUI01. The sequence continues at coordinate 3,751 of JBLIND010000415.1, forward strand.
GAATCGGCGGAGACCCGAAATTTGACGCACCCCAATGATCCAGCGGAGCGCCAGCAAAGGATGCCGGGGCGGTATCCGACCCACTGCCCAAGGTGAAGTCAGGAAGGGTGCCAGCGAGATCATCACCGACCAGCCAATCGGCCGCGGTACTGCCGGAGGTATTCCCCTGGCGGGCTACATAGCTGGGAGAAAATCCAAGTTCTACGACGGCCCCCGATGCCTGTGCGGAGACATCGTGTCGAAACGTAAGCGCCGCGTACGAAATATCGCCCGCTCCGGAGTTGTCCAGAATTCCAATGGTATCGAGCACCGTCCAGGATGTGAACACCCCGTCCGGTACTCCATTGGTATCCGCATCGATCGAATCTCCGGGATCCGGCTCGCTGGGCGAACAGACCAACAGGCAGGTAAAAGATCCATTTTCCAGATCGAGCCGATCGAAAGCGCCGCGATGGTCGATCGAACTCCCTGATCCATCGCCCCACCCTTCATCATCACCCGTGTTCTGGTAAAGCGTTGCCCCCGGATCCACCGTATACGGAGCATCTTTCTGGAGCAGGAGGAGAAAGCCGTTCCCGCCCATGCGGAGTCCACTTAACTCAAAAACGTTCTGGATGACCCCCGGAGTCCCACCGGAATCCCCTTCCACGAAGACCAGATAGGTGTCGTTAGAGATAACGGCATTTGGCGGACCGCGCAGCTCGATGGCCTCCGCGCCCAGGTCTGCCCCGGGAGGATTAAACAGAATTTCACTGATCCGAAAATCCGGAGCGGCGTATGCACCCGGAAGGAGCAACGCGCCAGCCAAAAGGAGCAGCCCCGTGAAGGTACGAGAAAAACGCGAACGGGTGTACCTGAGATTCAATCCTATACCGCGAGGCCTATCGAGACCATCAAGCGAAAGAAGCGGTGCACGCATCCAAATCCGGCACCGGGCCCTGGTCGAACGGAAGCAGCACCCGATTCTCATGGCTTTACACCACTTGCGAAATCAGTCCGTGCGCTCAGTGACTTCCAGGAGGTGATATCCAAACTGGGTTTTCACCGGGCCGTGAACCACGCCCACAGCTTCGTTGAATACCACGGCATCAAATTCGGGAACCATCATGCCGGGGCCGAAGGAACCGAGATCGCCACCGCTTTGGCCGGATGGACACTGAGAATGCTCTTTGGCGAGAACGGCAAAGTCTTCGCCTCCATCGATGCGGGTTTTCAAAGCTTCACAGGCTTCGTTGGTCGGAACAAGAATGTGGCGTGCGTTGGCGGTAGGCATGAGCGGTCTCCAGAAAAAGGATTAATGTTCGGTGAAAGCAAATATCTAGCAGATCTCCAAACGAGTTCACGAACAAAGTACCCGAGGAACAGGAAAATGTCGACGACTCCATGGGGAATGCATATATGTGGGTTATCTTTCGATCCGGATGCTGCGAATCTGCACGGGGCGATCACGCAAAACGGTAAAACCGGGAAAATATCCGGTAATGTCCACCTCCTCTGAGGCACTTTTCGATCCGTCCGCCTCGAGCGGTGAAGTCCGGTGATCCATCGGCTGCCCGTCCCGGTGAAAGGTTACGGCATTTCCCGCTGTCACCAAGAACTGAACCGTCTGCCAGTCAGCGGTGGCCTCGCAAACGGAGCCAGTGAACTGAACTTTTAAGCAAGCTCGGGCCTCTCCTCCATTGGTTATTGTTCCTATATCATAGTGTGAGGGAAGTTGTCCATAGCTCAACCTTCGACCGAGAATGGGCTTTTCATCTCGTCGGAGGTCGTTGGGCGGGCTGTGGGCAACTTCCCGGGTCATGCGGCACACGCTTT
>JBLIND010000416.1:0-5564 GCA_047639095.1 Candidatus Omnitrophota bacterium
GAGGATACCGTGTACGATCCGGTTGTGCTCTTCGCCATTTTCCGCCCAGTGGACCTGGATTCCGCGGGCCGTTGCGTTGCGTTCAAATTCCTCGAGGTAGTGATCCAGTCGGGAGAGCATGTGCATCTTGATCTCCGATGCTTTTTCGCGGAGTTCTTCCCATTCGGGGATCACTTCCGCAGCGCGGTCCCGCTTTTCACGGACAAACCAGATGGAATCGTCATGCCAGGCTGTGCGTTCGGCATCGGCGGTAAAATCTCGGGCGTTCTGTGCGTGGTCGATTTTCATGCGTCTGCCCCCGCGACCAGGATTTCTGCAATATGTTTCACCTGCATCGGTTTCTTTGCCCGCTTGATCAGGCCTTGCATATGCATGAGGCAGGACATGTCCGCGCTCACGATGTATTCTGCACCCGCTTGTTCGTGGTCGGCGACCCGGTTCTTGCCCATCAGTGCGGAGATGGCTTCTTCGTTTACGCTGAACGTTCCGCCAAAACCGCAGCATTCGTCCACGCGTTTCAGATCAACGATTTCGATGTCTTTCACCAGGTCGAGCAGCTGGCGCAGCTTGGAAAATTTGGGGTCCCGTCGTTCGCTTGAACTGCCGAGTCGAAGTTCGCGCAATCCATGGCAGGCCTGGTGGATTCCGACCTTGTGAGGAAAGCTTGCCTTCAATTCGCTGACCTTGAGGATGTCCGTCATGAACTCGCAGAGTTCATAGGTCTTGTTGCGAATGGCCAGGGTTTCGGGATCATCAGGAACGAGGCCGTGGTAATGATTACGCACCATCGAGGTGCAGCTGCCAGAAGGGCAGACGATGTAGTCGTAGCCGGTAAACGTTTTAATGAAATGTTCGGCTACGGGTTTTGCGTCATCTACACAGCCTGTGTTGGCCATGGGTTGTCCGCAGCAGGTCTGTTGAGTGGGGTACTCGACGACATCGACAAACTGCTCAAGCAGTTTGAGGGTAGCCATGGCGGCATCGGGGTAGATGACGTCCATGTAACAGGGGATAAACAGTCCAACTTTCATCATGCGGTAAAGGCCCGGTCAAAATGCGTATACCCACCATCGACGTAGATGATCTGGCCGGTGGTGTGCGAGGAGCGAGCGGACGCAAGAAACACCACCATGGCGGCAATCTCTTCGCTCGTGGTGAAGCGGTGTCCAAGCGGGATCAATTTTTCGATGCTCTGTTTAACTTCGGCCGAGCGATCAAGGGAGTTCAGCCATCTTTCGTACATGGGCGTCCACACTTCGGCCGGCACGACCGTGTTCACCCGTATGCCATGCGCGGAGAGGTCGACCGCCCATTCCCGGGTGAGCGCATTCATGGCCCCTTTCGCCGCAGCATAGCCGGAGGTGTTGCCCTGTCCGGTTTCAACGACCTTGCTGCCGACATTTACAATACAGCCCCGACTCTTTATCAGATGCGCTCGAGCGAGGTGAGTCAGGGTATAGACATGTAACAGGTTGTTTTCGATGGACCGCATGAAGTCAGTGGGCGGGCGTTCGAGGCCTACCGCATCATTGCCTCCCGCGTTATGCACCAGAACGTCGATGCCGCCAAAGTGCGCAAGGGTCTCATCAATGACCCGCTTGCATGCGGCTTCTTCGCGGAGTTCGGCCTGCACATAATGGACAGCCACACCGGCGTTGGTGAGTTCTTCGATCAGGGCGATGCCGGCTTCGGCACTGCGATTGGCTACGACGACCTTGCTGCCTTCGGCCGCGAAGCCCCGGGTGATGGCTTCGCCGATGCCTTTGGCTCCACCGGTGACGATGACGACCTTATTCTGGAGCTGAAGATCCATCTCGTTATGCCTGTTCGGCCACTTGGCGCTGTTCGCCGAGCCCTTCTATGCCGAGCTCAATCACGTCGCCAGCATTGATATAGATAGGCGGATCGAATCCAAGGCCGACTCCGGGTGGAGTTCCGGTCGAGATGATATCTCCCGGGAGCAAGCTCATGAACTGGCTGAGATAGTGAACGAGGAAAGGAACTTTATAGACCATCTTATTGGTGTTCCCGTTCTGTCGGATCTCGCCGTTGACCTTCAACCACATCGGCAGGTTGTCGATGTCGCCCAACTCATCCGGTGTCGCCAGGAACGGGCCGAACGGAGCAAAGCTGTCGCAGCTTTTACCTTTGACCCACTGTCCGCACCGTTCGATTTGAAAGGCGCGTTCACTGTAATCGTTGTGTACGGCAAAACCGGCCACGTGATCCATGGCATCGGCTTCAGCAACGTAAGATGCTTTTTTCCCGATCACAAAAGCGAGTTCCACTTCCCAATCAGTTTTTTCGCTGTTGCGGGGAATGATCAGCGGGTCGTTTGGTCCGGTGAAGGAGGAGGAGGCCTTGAAAAAGATTACCGGTTCCTCGGGGACTTCCATCCCGGATTCTTCCGCGTGGTCGCTGTAGTTGAGGCCGATGCAGATGATTTTGCTGGGGCGGCAAACAGCCGGGCCGAGTCGGGCATCATCCGGAACGCTTGGTGCCGTGGCGGCGTTCGCATCGGCCCAGGCCTTCAAGCGAGTGATGCCGTTGTTGCCAAAGAACGCTTCATGATAGTCTTCGCCGAAACCGGATGCATCGATCCGCCTGCCGTCTGCGAGAATCAAACCGGGCTTTTCCTGCCCTTCGTTACCAAATCGTAATAATCTCATATGTCTTTCCTAGCGTTTGACGTGGATAAATCCACCATCAATCGGGTAATTTGTACCGGTGATAAAGGAAGCCTCATCCGAGCAGAGGTACACTGCGAGTCCGGCAATTTCGGAAGGCTCACCCATTCTACCAATCGGCTGAGAGGCTGCGAGCTTACCGAACATCTCTTCTTCCTGACCGGGATAATTCTTGGCGATGAAGGCGTCGACGAAGGGGGTATGCACCCGGCCCGGAGCGATGCTGTTGCAGCGGATGTTGTCCTGAACATAATCCGTGGCGACCGAATAGGTCATGGATTCGACCGCACCTTTGGTCATGCTGTAGGCAAAGCGGTCGGGAATGCCGATGCTGGAGGCAACGGATCCCATGTTGATGATGACGCCGCCGCCATTGGCCTTCAGCGCGGGGAGGGCGGCGAACATGCCATTGTAAACCCCTTGCACATTTACTGCAAATAGCCGGTCCATGTCCTCCGGTGTCGTTTTCTCCAGGTTGCCAACGTGGGCAATACCCGCGTTATTTACGATGATGTCCAGACGGCCAAAGGTCGAAAACACTTTTGCGACGCCCGCAACCATGTCGGCCTGTTGTGTTACGTCGACCGACAAGGCGAGGCCATTCGCATGCCCTTCGAGCGTTTCCTGTGCGGCCGCCTCGTCGCGATCGAAGATGGCTACCTGGGCGCCTTCAAGGAGAAAGCGCTGGGCGATGGCGCGCCCGATGCCGGAACCTCCGCCGGTGATGATGGCTGCTTTGTTTTCAAGTCTCATGGTCTTCAGGTCCTGCGTTACGCGGTAGTTGCATGTTTTGCGGTCCAGATCGGGCCGTTTGGAAATGAATATGCGGCCACCGAATCCGGTTTCATGGTAATGCTGTAGCCCGGCATTTGCGGGGGCATGTACTTCCCGTTCTTCATGGTTACGGGATCGACAAAATGCTCATGCAGATGATCGACAAACTCCACGATTCGATGTTCGAGTGAGCCACTCACCGCAATATAGTCAAACATGGCGAGGTGCTGCACGTATTCGCAGAGTCCGACCCCGCCGGCGTGCGGGCAGACCGGAACGTTGAACTTCCGGGCGAGCAGTAATACCGCGATCACTTCGTTCACTCCGCCAAGGCGGCAGCTGTCGATCTGACAGAAATCAATGGCTCCGGATTCGAGGAGCTGCTTGAACATGATGCGATTGTGGCACATCTCGCCCGTAGCGACTTTGATCGGCGAGATGGCATCCCGAATTTTTTTATGACCCAGGATGTCGTCCGGGCTGGTCGGTTCTTCAATCCACCAGGGGTTGAACTTCGCCAGCGCCTTCATGTTGATTATTGCGTCGTCGACATCCCAGACCTGGTTGGCGTCCATCATGAGAAACAGGGAGTCGCCCATTTCCTCACGCATGATGCCCGCGCGTCGAATGTCATCCTCCAGGTCGCGGCCGACTTTCATTTTCATGTGGGTCATACCATCCGCCATTGCTTCGCGGCAGAGTTTGCGCATCAGGTCATCCGGGTAGCCCAGCCAGCCTGCGGAGGTCGTGTAGGCCGGGTAGCCATCGCGGAGCAACTCCGCCTCACGCGCGGCGCGGGAAGGTGCGAGATCCTGCAGGAATTCAAGCGCCTCCTCTGGTCGAAGGGCATCGGTGATGTGTCGCCAGTCCACGCAACGCACAATTTCTTCCGGGCTCATGTCCGAAAGGAGCTTCCAGAGCGGCTTGCCTTCGACTTTCGCCCAGAGATCCCAGAGCGCGTTGACCACACCGGCGGTTGCGAGGTGAATCACGCCTTTCTCAGGACCGACCCAGCGAATCTGGGAGTCACCGACCAGGTAGCGCCAGAAGGCCCCGGGATTTTCGGCAAAGGATTCAAGGGTTTTGCCGATCAGCAAGGGTGCCAGCGACTGAACGGCAGCCGCACAAAGTTCATTGCCCCGACCGAGGGTGAAGGTGATGCCATGCCCTTCGAATTCCGAATCGGTCACCAGCGTCACATAGACCGCAGAATAATCCGGGTCCTTGTTCATGGCATCCGAGCCATGGAGCTCATCAGAGGTTGGAAAGCGGATATCGACGACGTTTACGGCTGTTATTTTCACAGGGGCATCCGTATGCGAGGTAGAGGCGGACGTCAAGCGGGGTCAGGATCCATTTTAGCGTGACGGCCAAGCTCGAGCGGCTTAGCGTGCTCCCGTGAAACCACAGGATGTTCAGATACGTCGATGGACGAAGGCGGATGATCTCCCCGCCATTACCCAACTGCTGCACCGGGCCTATACGTCGTTGGCGGAGCAGGGCTTTAAGTACTATGCCACTTGGCAGGACGATGCAACAACCCTCAAGCGTTTACAGACGGGAACCGCCTTTGTCGCCTGCCTGGACGGACGTCTGATCGGTACGGTCACGATGTACCCGCCGGGTAAAGGGGGCTGTTCCTGGTACGAGCGCCTGGACGTGTGTTCTTTTGGGCAATTCGGGGTCGAGCCCGAGCTGCAGGGGGAGGGGATCGGCAATCGATTGCTTGAGGCCATTGAGGATGTGGCGCGCGCCTGTGGCTACCCAAACATCGCTCTGGATACGGCCGAAAGCGCCGAGCATTTGACCGCCTGGTATCGCCGCAAAGGGTACGTCCAAGTCGATGTTGTCGACTGGGAGATCACCAATTATCGGAGTGTGATCATGAATAAGGTGCTGGAGCCACACGCTTGACCCTGCCCGACGCGTCCTCCAATCTTGTGCTCTTGTTTCCGCTGGCCTCGGCCCTGCTGTACACGCTTGGGAACATGTTTATCAAACAAGCCCTGGAAGCCGGGGCGGGCATTTTACGGACGTCCTTCATTTCCAACCTCATCATGTCGACCGTTTTCCTGCCCTTGATCTGCTGGAGTCCCGGTGTGC
>JBLIND010000417.1:0-5556 GCA_047639095.1 Candidatus Omnitrophota bacterium
AGGGACCGCCACGGTCGCTGCCAGGACAAGGCATCGGAGCGCAAGTCGCGCTTTTGCATGCACTCGCGAGCTGTATGTGTGTCTCGATGCCTCGTATCTGCTTTTGGGAACTGTCATTATAGGTGTTTTCATGGTTGTGGTTTTTCTCGGCAGCGGATTTTACTTTGAAAGGCAATTCGCTGATCCGGCAATCAGCCCCGACCAGTTCTGGGGGTGTAGTAGTTGGATATCAGATAGGTCGACAGCGCCGTCGCCAGGTTGTCCAACGCCGCCGTCCTGGCCGCCGTCATCGTTTCGACAAACGTGGGCACCGCGTCCATCGCCGCCAGCGCCGAGGCCTCCGCCGTGGTCACGCCTGCCAGATCGATCGAAGCACCAATCGCCATGTCGCCAGTCGTATTGGCGGTTGTCAGCGTCATCCAGTTCTCGGCGGTGTAGCTCCCTTCCTGATAGGTCGCCAGCACCGTCGCCAAGTCGTCCGTCGCCGCCACCTTAAACGCCAGGCTCATCAGCAACACCAAGGCAATCAGCGGACTCCGCTTTAGCCATTGGTATTTTCCGTTTTGATGCTTCATCGTATTATTCAGTTTTAAGCGCTGACCAAAACCTGATCGCTACTTTTGTTCTTCGACACATGAAGCTTTTCTATTTAAGCCAATTCAACAGAGCATTGATAAGCATCCCGTGTGCCAGAATAAAATAATGACGCATGAAGAATATTAATAAAGGGTAGGATACGGCGGATTAGCGGAACCCTTTGGATCGTTTTCCCATGACAAAAAAAAGTTAGCGAACTTGGCATTCGTCCCGGTTTCGCAATCGTACTAACGAATGGCATTTGTCAGACAAAAACAGCGAGACCCATTTGAGAAAGTCCTCAGGCTGAACAACTTGCATGCACCGGACGCATGTTACGAAGCGTACGCGGATGCGTTCGCGGATGCGGTCGCGGATGCGTTCGCTCGACCTATCTCACCCTTATGGTAACGTTGGTCATGCGGGGTTTCAGCCGGGGTCCGGCCGTCTTTTCCGATGATCGGAAGCCCTGCTGAAAGGCGTTCCGATGATCGTAAACCCTCAGTCTTCCATGGTCCATCCTACCGGGTGAGTTCTTCGTCGGTGTATACTTTCCCGGTGCCTCGAATCCGGAAGGCGCGCCAGATCCAAAGGACTTGGCCACTGAAAACTTTCCGGTGTGCTCGTAAACCATCCCGCCAACCAAAGACGGTTTCTTCGTCGCCTTTCACCCAGCCGACCACCGTTCCCAACAAGCGGTCGGGCGTGACGTATGGACCATCAAAATAGCGGTTCGCATCGCCTTTGGTCGCATATTGTATGGAAGATCCGTTTCCGAGGATGCGAATGACCCGATGTGCCATCCAACCGTTCGAACTGGTGAAGAGAATGATGGAGCCAACTTTCACCCGGGTATGATCCCGGCCCTGGACCATCAACTGGGTGGCCTGGTGATACGGCGCGCCCATACTGCTTCCCTGGGCGCTCACGCGCACGTTTTTCGATTGGCGCACCGATGCCGCCAGCGCCTCCTTCAGATCAGCCTGTTCAACCATGCCTCAGGGAGCCTCTCTGAGTTGAACCCGGTAATACCGCTGACTGGACGAGCCCATTTGCAGATCGAACAGAATGCGATCAACCCCGGCCGTTATTCGTCCTCCCGGGATGTCAATCCAATCCGGTGAAAAGAGGTTTGTATGCTGTTGCACCTGGTAAACTGCGGCACTCTCTGGCAGCCAGCTCAGTTGGTCAGGTACCAGGGCCAGGGGATCCAACTGCAAATGGATATCCGGCAGACAGGGCTCAGGAGCCGAAAAGCTCTCCGCGATGGAGGCGGTCTGCGAAGCGGAACCTGCATCCGCAAGCGAGCCGATACCTCGTCGCGCAAATGCCCGCCAGATGAGGCACTCCCATCGCCCATTGTTATTCACTTGATCAGCCAGCAGGATGGCGTCGCGGGCCTCCGTAAAGGTGGGATTGCACGACTGGAGCTTAAGTCCATCCAGCACGAGCTGCAGACAGAGATTATTCCCCCCCTGCCCTTCGATCAAATCGGGATCGTAGCCAAGGTGCTCGACAAAATCCCAATACATCCCCCATAAGGCCAGACACCAGACTTCGCCCACATTATGAATTTCGCTGAACAACTCGATATCCTCCAGGGTCAGGGCATTTTCAGGAAGATCTGCCGCATAAGGAATAGACCGGATACCCGGTCCGGAACCATCGCCAACAACATAGCCGCCAACCGGACGCAGGGTCTCGCGAAGGTCGCTGGGTTGTTGCGTAAAAACGAGCCCGAAAAAGTCGCTCCACCCCTCCCCCAAGCTCGCGCTCTGTCGACTCGAAAGGCAATTGGCATTCAACGGCCCGCCGGTTAAGCGAGAGGTCAGGCCATGCGCGAACTCATGGACGATCACTGCATTATCGAATGCCGCATCCCGTTCGGGACTTCCATTGATCGTCACCTCAACCGTTTCTCCGAGCGCGAGCTGCGCCTTGATCGCCTCGCCCGCGGATTGACGGATAAAGACCGAGGGGATCACAATACTCGCATCCGCACCCGCCATGCGGACCAGGTTCTCACCTTGATGGTTCGCAACGATCACCGCGATGGCACCGGCATCCTGCGCATGCTTCACTTTCTCGGTGAAAAAGCACTCCCCGCGATCGATCAGGGCAATCTTTCCTGCGATTTCGACCGTGTTGGTAATGGCTGAACAGGCATCGGTCGTTGAATTCAATGGAGGATCCGGCGGATCCAGGGCGAGTACCACCTCACTGGATATGCCATTGGTGGGAATGATGCCGCCAAATTGGGCGCCGTTGCCCGGCAGGCTTCCGGCAATCGCAAGCGGACTGGAAACCGTTACCGTGATGGAGCCATTCACCCAAAGGTGTAACTGCATGCGACCGGATACGCCATCGGCCGGGGCCGCGAAGGTGGCGTTATTCACGGATGCACTGTCCTGTATGTCGAGCAGGACGGGATCCCCCGCCGCGCCCCCGTTCCCATAGTTGTTGAACTGAAAGTTGCCCGCCGCTTCATTAAAGCCATAGCGATAGAGCACATCATGGACATAATTCGCCCAGAAGAAGACGTTCACGACGGCAGCCGCCTGGTTGCCGCTGACCGCCTGATTCGGATCAAAAGGAAAATCAAAATCCAATTCGGCGCCTCCGTCAGGACGAAGCCCCCCGGTGTTGTTGCCATCCGTATCTTCCTGTGCGTGGACGTTATTCCCCCGGGTATCCGTAAATTCCGGACCGATCAAGCCATTGGTATCGTGCCAGCCGAAGGGCGAGGCGGTTGGATCCGGCGCGTTTTCGACGATCGTCTGCGGGCCGAGATCCGCCGACTCAAGCGGCGGTGCGAACACGCGGTGGGTGCAGTGTCGGACCAGATCGTTCTGCCAGATGACCTGACCGGACCTCGCATCAACGTTGACGTCGAGCAGACAATGGCCATCCGGGGCTTCGACCATCATATTCCACACCACACAGGCCGGTGCCTGCTCGGGAAAGTAGATCATCTGTACAGCCACAAGATCTTCACCTACGGGCAACTGCAACGCGTGCTGAGCGGCCAGCCGCGCCTGAGCGGCGTCCAGGGTTGCGGGGGGAAGCGCATCCAGCTCACGCAAGGTCCCATGGCAGCTGACCACTTGCCCTTTGCCCGTCACGTGGATGCACAAGTGCTCACCGAACACCGGCAGGCCCAACAAAGCCTGCTGAAAAACAAAGTGGTGCAGGCCGTTATGCGCATCCTGCCACTGGCGGAGCACGTTCAGGTCGGCAGGCTCCGCGCGCCCCTCGGCCAGGAAGCTCCGGGCGATGCGTTCCGGTGGATCACCCGAAGGTTCGGTCAGGAACCCCGTCTGCGCAGCCGCCCAGAGCGGCAAGAACACCAGGATGATCACCGCCTGCTTCATGTTTCCATGTCACGTTGTGCCCGGTCCAGCTCGTCCACGGCAATATCCCACTCTTTATTCGCCTGCACGAGCATGCCCTGAATCAGACCCAGCCTGCGATTCAGGTCTTCGAAGTCCGTACCCGGCTCGTTTGCTGACAACAGCGCAAACACTTTGGTCTGCTCTGCTTCCAATTCCTCGATGCGCGCCTCCGCTTTGGTGATGACCTTCTCCAGCCCACGGGTTTTCCGCTTCAAGGCTTCGCGCTGTTCGGCGCGCTCTTTCCGCAGCTGCTTTTTATCTTTGCCCCCGGTGATATCCTTGGGCGCGGACGCACTCGCCACGGCGGGCGCCTGCTCTCCGGAGGTTTTTTCCCGATAGTAGGTATAGTCACCGTGGTACCGGGTAATGCCCGGCGGATTCATCGCGATGATATGGTTTGCCGTTTTCTGCACAAAGGTCACATCGTGACTCACCAGGCACACCGCCCCGGCATAGCTGGCCAGGGCTTCCTCGAGTGCGCGCCGACCGTTGATGTCCAGGTGGGTGGTCGGTTCGTCGAGTACGAGCAAGTTGGGAGGATTGATAAAGATCCGGGCGAACGCGAGGCGGATTTTTTCACCCCCGCTTAACACCTTGCAGGGCTTCAGCGCAGATTCCCCGCTGAACCCGAACATCCCGAGAATCGTGCGCACCTGTTTGTCATCAGACTGCGTCGTGGCTGCGCGTACAATATCATAAGCCGACTTTTCCGGGGGCATGGTATCGGCGAATTCCTGCGATTGATAGCCAATGACCACTTTGTGCCCAAGGATGCGTTTGCCATCCGAATACGGCAACTCGCCCGCCAGGATGCGGAGCAGGGTCGTCTTGCCCATGCCGTTGTACCCCACAAGGGCAACTTTATCCCCACGCTGCAGGGCGACCTCGATGTCTTTTAATACGTAGACGGAGCCATCATAGGTTTTGCTGATACCTTCCACATGCAAAACGGTCGTACCGCAATGCGGCGGATCGGGAATCTTGATCAGAGACAGATCCGGCGAGGTCGCGGGGACCTGAATCTCCTCCATCTTCTCCAATTGCTTCATCCGGCTCTGCACCTGGGTAGCCTTGGTATTCTTGGCGCGAAAGCGGGTGATGAAGCGTTCAATTTCCTCACGGCGACGCGCCTGATTTTTGGCGGCAGCAGAAACCTGGGCGTAACGGGACTCCCGCTCGATCAGGTACGCGCTGTAATTCCCGGAATACCGGGTCACCTTGCCCATCATCACCTCCAGCGTGACGTTGGTCAATGAGTCGAGAAGATAGCGGTCGTGCGAAACCAACAACAAGGTGCCGGCAAAGCTACGCAGAAAGCGTTGCAACCACTCCACCGCAGGCAGGTCGAGGTAATTGGAGGGTTCGTCGAGGAGCAGCACATCCGGACGGGTAATCAGGGTGCGCGCCAGCTCGGCCCGCATCTGCCAGCCGCCACTGAACTCCTTGAACGGCTTCTTCAAGCCAGCATCCTGAAAGCCAAGCCCGCAGAGCGCGGCCGACGCACGTGTTTCAATATCGTATCCTCCGGCATGCTCGAATTGGTCCTGCAGCACACCGATTCGGAGCAGATTTTTTTCGCGGGTGGCGG
>JBLIND010000418.1:0-5546 GCA_047639095.1 Candidatus Omnitrophota bacterium
CCCCTTCAGCATGAGGTCCGACCCGTAGCTTAGCATGAGCGGGCCGATGACAATGAACAGAATCAAGAGCCACGTTTTCGTGGGTACTTCAGGGATATCCGCGATGTCATCTTCGCTGATGCCTTCGTCGGCCAAGGCGGTTTTTTTAGACATCTTCAGCGTGAAGATCGTGTAGCTGATCACCCCGAGGAAGAGCAGGGCGCCAAAGATCCGGGAAATGCCACCGGTTAACAGGATCAGGGCGAGGGCCACAGAAACCACAATCATGATCGGCAAATCCACCTTCAACACCTGGCGATGAATATGGATGGGGCGAATCAAGCAGGAGATCCCGAGGATCAACAGGATATTACAAATGTTGGAACCAATGACGGTGCCCAGAGCGATATCGCTGTCCCCATTCCAAGCCGCTTTCGCGCTGACCACAAGCTCCGGGCTGCTGGTGCCAAAGGCAACGATGGTCAGCCCGACCACGAGGGCGGAGATGCCGAGTTTGAGCGCGATAGCGGCCGCTCCGCGCACAAGGAATTCAGCCCCGGCGATGAGGAGGACCATGCCGGAAGCCAAGTAAAGCAGATCGGTCATCATCAGTTAAAAATCTGCTCTTCAGAAACTTCGATGATGGTGCCGTGTTTCTTCAAACCTTCCAGGTCGATCTTGCTTTTATCGCCGACAATGGAGATCAGCTTCGGCTTGTTGCGGATATGTCCATCGACGAAGGTCATCATGGTCTTCATGTCCGACGCTTCGATCTCTTCAAAGCGCGCCTTACGCGGGTCGCCCTCCAGACCCAGCTTCTCCCACGACTGCACCGCACTGACGACTCCGCGAAAACCGATCTTGGCCGTCTTGTACTGATTCTCTACACCATTTTTCGATTCCGCAAATCGCTCATCGGATTCAGGAAGTTTGTCGAACAGATCCATAAACGCATCCAGCGCATCCGCGGCTTTATCCGCCTGCGTGCCGATCACCCCGATCATGATGTTTTCCTCGCCCACGCGCGGGGCGGTTACGTAGCGGGCGCCCGCGGAATACGCGAGGCCACGGGCTTCGCGCAGCTCCTGGAAAACAACCCCCGACATGCCGCCGTCGAAGTAGCTGTTGTACAGTTCGGTTGATACACGCAGCGCCTCGTCCACCTTGCCGTCGGGGAATTCGATCCGTACCTGCGCTTGCGCCATCTCCTTGTGGTAGAAGTAGATTTGCGTCTGTTCAATCTTGCGGGCAAAAAGTGGTTTGTGGGCCGGTGCGGGGCCCCGCTTGGTTTTCAGATCCAGGTGCTTGCCCAGTTTCTCCTGCAGGGCTTCGATGCTCAGCTTGCCGGTGTAGGAAATGGTCAGCTCGTAATTGAGCAGATCGGCTATATCCTTGAACAAGGTGGCTTTCTCCAACGCGAGCAGCTCTGCGTCGGTCAGTCGGGTCAGGAAGGTGGAATCCTTGCCATGGCGATTAAACAGCGTCAGGGCTCGGTTCACGGTTTGTGGATCCTTCTTCGCATCCGCGCGTCGGGCGATCATGATCGACTTCAGTTCGGTGAAATCAGCTTCTTCTGCCTTGGGCTGGTGGATGATGCGCATCATCAGGTCGAGCGAAGCGTCAAATTTTTCATCCAGACCGCTCATCCCGAAGGTCGATTCGGTTACCGCTGCGCCGAAACCAAAACTCGAGCCCAGTTTGTACCACTCCTTTTTCAAATCGGATGCGCTCAAGTCGCCGGTGCCGGTCTTGTCGAGGAGGGCGGCGGCCATGGGCAGGTTTTTGTTCTGTTCCGACCCTGCTTCGACTTCAATGGACAGCGTGAACAGGTCGTTCAAAGGATTCGTCACATGGTAGAGGGTGATGCCGGAGGGCAGATCAACGCGCTGGTAGTCCTTGCCCTTCTGGATGTACTCCGGCGTCATCGGCTTGACGTCCATGGCCAACACTTTCTTCGCGAACCGGGACTGGCGGGTCGGATCAATGGTTACCGGATCAATCTCCGGCTTGGGCACGCCGGGTACCTCATGTTGTTCGTCGATCCGGTACACCGCGACGTAGCCCTGGCTGAAATACTTTTTCGCGACGCGCTGGACATCCGCCTTGGTCACCTTTTCCATGCGGGCAATCTTATTGTACGTACGCGACCAGTCTTCATGGGACAGGAACGCATCGCGCAACATGGCAGCCCTTGCCGTGTCGGACTCGAGCGCGGTCTTCTCGTTCTTTTTGAAGTCGGTCAGGATGGCCGGGATTAACCAGTCCTCAAATTTTCCATCAGCAACCAACTTGATCTGCTCAAGCAGGAGTAACTCCGCCTCCTCGTGCGTCTGGTCCTGTTTGGGAACAGCAAAAAACTGTTCAACCCCCGAATCATTGTAAAAGGACGGGTACGAACCTGCGGAGCGAACTTTCTGCTGTTGATTCAAGTTCAGGTTGATCATGCCCGCAGCGGAGTTATCCATGATCATGTCGAGCATGGCGAGGGCTTCCTGGTCCGGGTGGCCATTGCCGACCGTCCTGAATCCCAGCAACACATAGGGCTCGCCCTGGAATTTCACCGTGACCCGATCGACCTCGGTCATCGGGGTTTCTTCCCAGGTCTTGGGCTCTGGCAGTTTTTTGGATTTCAGTTTGCTGAAGGCCTTGTCAATGGTGGCGATCGCCTCATCCGTCTGAATATCCCCACTGATACACAGGGCCATGTTGTTCGGCACGTAGTAGGTGTCGTAGAAGTGATGGATATTCTTGATCGAAGGGTTCTTCAAGTGATCGACGGAACCCAGGGTCGGTTGCTGCCCGTAGGGATGCACCTTCCAGAGGTGCTCGTACATCGCGTAGGACACCGCACGGTCTTTATTGTCGATGCTGCGATTTTTTTCTTCGTACACGGTTTCCAGCTCGGTGTGAAAGAGGCGGAAAACCGGCTTGGTGAAACGTTCGGATTCGATCATCGCCCACTGCTCAAAACGATTCGCGGGCAGCCCGACTTTGTAGACCGTTTCTTCGTGCCAGCAGTGCGCATTCACGGTGGAGGCCCCCATCGTGTTGTAGAGCTTGTCGACCTCGTTCGCGATGGCGTATTCGCCGGCCTTCAGCGAGACCTCGTTAATCTTTTTGTAGATCGCCTTACGTTTGTCGGGATCCTTCTCGTTGAAGTGCTGCTCATACAAGTCGATGATTTCATTGATGAGCGCCCGCTCTTCCTTCCAGTTCGTGGTCCCGAGCTTGCGGGTGCCTTTGAACATCAGATGCTCCAGGTAGTGCGCGAGACCCGTGGTGGCCGCGGGGTCCATTTTACTGCCTGCCCGCACCGCCATCTCGGAGTAGAAGCGCGGCGTTTCGTGGTTCTCGCTGAGGTAGACCGTGAGGCCATTATCCAGTTGAAAGATGGAAACCTGCATGGGGTCTTCGGGCGCCGGTTTGTGCAGGGTTTTATAACCCGCATGAGCCGCGGAAACGACGCCAAGCAAGCAGAGGGATAGCAGGAAAGATTTTTTCATAAGGGAGTCTCTATTTGTCAAAAACGGTTTTGCGTCCGCGGACGTTCATCGGGATGCTGTAAAAGCCCTTGCGGGCGGTGGCGAAGAGGGTTTTGCGATCCGGACCACCGAAGGTGCAGTTGGCCGGGCTTTCCGGGAAGGCGATTTTTTCGATGAGTTTGCCATCCGGTGCGAACGCGAAAACATGGCCGTTCCCCGCGAGATAAATGTTGCCTTGGTCATCCATGGTCATGCCGTCACCGCCGCCAGCCTTAACGGTTTTCAGGTCGACGAGCATGCGGCCGTTTTTGACGCTGCCATCCGATTGCACATCGTAGGCCCAGATCTTCTGGTCGCCGTTATCGTCGACGTAGAGGGTCTTCCGGTCGTTGGAAAGAATCACCCCGTTGGGTCGCACCAGGGAGTCGATAATCCGGATGGGCTGGCCGCCTTTGCGCAGGTAGTAAACGCCCTCGACCTTCATCTCCATGTCATCGCGATTGCCGTAGCGGGGATCCGTGAAGTACATCCCGCCCTCGTCATCGATATCCACATCGTTCGGACTGTTGAATTTCTTGCCTTCGAAGGTCTCGGCAAGAGGCGTTATCGTGTCGCCAAGCTGTCGGGTGAAGATTCGATTACCGCCTTCGCAGGCCAGCAAGGCCCCGTCCTTGTCAAACATCAGTCCGTTCGCCCGTCCGGAGTTTTCACGGTGAACGGTGATCTTCCCCGTGGCCGGATCGTAGACGTGGATGCGCTGATTCGGGATGTCGGAAAAGTAAATCTTACCGTCTGGCGCCTCGGCCGGCCCTTCGGTGAATGCATAGCTCTCGGCATGGGTGGTAACCGTGGCCCCCGCTTGCTTCAGAGAGTCCGCCAGCACCGGAAAAGCTCCGCAGAGGAGTGTCATCAAATAGAGTATCGTTTTCATAGGCAATTTCATGTTCGGACGGATGGATTTACCAGATGGAGGGACTTCCGACCAGCTTGGACCACGGTTTTAGACATTTTCCTATGGTCGGAAGTTCAAAAAAAATCGGGGCCTATCATCGGAACGATTCAGGTGCTCCGTTCGGATCATAGGAACGGAAAAATCCAACCATTCCGATGATCGGAAACCCGACGTTGTAAACCGATGCTCGCGTGCTATAGCTGCTGCATGATTATTGGCATTCCGAAAGAGGTTAAGAACCGCGAAAATCGTGTTTCCTGCAGCCCGGGCGGCGCCCGGATGTTCACATCCGCCGGCCATCGTGTGCTGGTGCAGAAAGGCGCCGGGCAGGGGAGTGGGTACGAGGACGAGGAATATGCCGCCGTGGGCGCGGAGCTGGTAGAGTCGGCTGAGGACGCCTGGTCGGCCGAGCTGGTCATCAAGGTGAAGGAGCCCACGCCCGATGAGTTCGGATTCCTGCGGGAAGGGTTGTTGCTATTCACTTATTTGCATCTCGCCGCGGATCGTCCCTTAACCGATCGCTTGCTGGCTTCAAAAACCACGGCCATCGCCTACGAGACGGTGCAGCATGAGCGGCATCTGCCCCTGTTGGAGCCGATGAGCGAGATCGCCGGTCGCATGAGCACCCTCGTTGGTGCACATTATCTGAGTCGGCCCGCGGGAGGGAAGGGCGTGTTGCTCGGCGGCGTACCCGGTGTCCTGCCGGGGCGGGTGCTGGTCATCGGGGGCGGTACGGCGGGCATCAATGCGGGACGGGTGGCCATGGGAATCGGTGCCGATGTGACCATCCTCGATATCGATCTGGAGAAAATGCGCTTCCTCGATATCACCCTGCACAGCGAGGCGCGCACCCTGTATTCCAACGAGCAGAATCTCCGCGAGCTCTTGCCGCGCATCGATTTAATTATCGGCGCGGTGCTCATCCCCGGTGCGAAGGCGCCCAAGCTGGTCACGCGGGACATGTTGAAGCTCATGAGACCCGGATCGGTGCTCGTGGATATTGCCATCGACCAGGGCGGGTGCTGTGAAACCTCGCGCGCGACCACGCATGATGACCCGGTGTACACGGAAGAAGGGATCATTCATTATTGCGTGGCGAACATGCCCGGTGCCTATGCGCGGACCGCGACACA
>JBLIND010000419.1:0-5536 GCA_047639095.1 Candidatus Omnitrophota bacterium
ACCCGTTTTATTTTCTTTGGATCTGCCTGGCCTGTTGTGCACCGAACTTCCCGGTGTCGGGTGCGCTGTTCATCTCGGAGTTCATGGCCTCAAATCAATCAGGCCTTCAGGACGCGGATGATGATAGCTCCGATTGGATCGAATTGTCCAATACCGGTCCGCTGGATCTGGACCTGGAAGGCTTGTTCCTCACGGACCGAACGAACCAGCTGACCCAGTGGTCGTTTCCCTCCCTTGTTCTTCCGTCGAATGGCCGACTCCTCGTTTTTGCTTCCGGCAAAGACCGGGTCGACCCGGGGGCTGAGCTGCACACCAATTTCAAGCTCAATACCGGGGGAGAGTTTCTCGCTCTGGTAGATGTCGATGGACAGACGATCCTGCATGCATACCATCCTCCGCCACAGGTCGCGGATGTTTCCTTTGGTCTCGGCATTACCCTGGAGACGACGGAGCTCGTCGGCAGCAACGCGATGGTGCGTGCGTTCGTTCCCGTGGATGCCGCCTTGTCGAATACCTGGACGGCAGTCGATTTCGATGACAGCAGCTGGATGTCCGGACCGCAGGCTGCGGGTTTTGACCGAGGGGGAGGCTACCTTCCGCTCATCGGGCTGTCCCTGGAAGCGGCGATGTGGAACCAGCAGCCGAGTGCTTACCTGCGTTATGCATTCTCCATGTCTGCAGGCGGAGCCATTGACCGGCTCGATCTGGATCTGCAAATAGATGACGGATGTGTGGCCTATCTCAATGGGGTTGAACTTCTTCGCTCGAACCTGATCGGATCGGATGCCGGACCCGATCGCCTCATCGATTTTATGGCCACTTCAGGCGGACACAGTGGGGGTGCTGATTGCCTGCAGTCCTTGCGTGTGAATCGGGATGGCTTTGTTTACACCTACACGACAAATGACTTGATTGGGATTTCGCTCACCCGGTTCCGGGGACAAAGCGGTTCAAACCTGACCACCCCCTGGGGGGAGCCCGCACCTCCCGTCGGGGAGCGGCATCGTTTGTTGGATGACGACTTCAATTTGAATACCGGCATCATCAATCCCGGCGCCGCGACCAATCCGCTCACCACCGATCCCGCCTTGATCACGCCCGGCTTCGCCATCGCTTTCGACCAGGCCGTGATCAACCGACCCGGCCCGGATGTCGTGTTTTTTGAACTGCAAACCACCAGTAACCCCGTAGGCGGGGATGTGTTTCACGTGAGTCCACTCAAGGGTATCGGCGTGTCCAATCTTCATTCCATTACCATCAGCCAATACGATATTCCCTATGCCCTGGGTCCGCGGTTAGATGGATTCAACCTCCTCAGTGGCTCGACGCCGCAAACCCTTTCCAGTCTGGAGTCACAGGCCTATACTTCCGCGGGCAATCGAGACGATTTCCGAGTCCTGGCCACGGGAATTGACCTGAGTGACTTGGGGTATGCGACCGATGCCGCAGTCACCGGATTGTTCTTCCAGGCGGGCAGTACCGCCAGTGTCGTGGATCCCGTTTTCATCGCCGGGCTCCCTCCCGTACCACCAACGGCACCTGCCGCCTGGAATCTCACCGCCGAACGTGCCCAGGATGGGCTGGAGGTTCAGCCTTTCGATTTGTCGGAGTATGCGGACCTGCTCGAGGTTGGCACCAACGTCCTCGCTATTCAGGTGGCGAATGTTACGGCCGATGATGATGACGTACTGGCACTGGTGCGTTTACAGAGCGGGGTGGGGACCCTGCAGTCCGGAGTGCACCGCTATTTCACGGAGCCTACGCCGGGCGGGCTGAATCCTTCAGGGAGTTCGGACCTGGGACCCTTGATTCGGTCGGTTGTGGCTTCACCCGGCCTGCCCAGCCCGACCAACGATGTTCAGATCGCCGCCGTGGTTGAGCCTTCTTTTTTCGCGGTCACCCAGGTCTGGTTGCATGTTCGCGTGATGTTTGAAGCGGAACAAGTGCAGGCCATGAATCCGCAGGGCGACGGTACGTTTGTCGCTACGATTCCTGCCGGTACGGCCGGACCGGGAGAAATGCTGCGCTGGTATGTCACCGCCGATGACGTGAGCGCGCAAACCAGTCGACGGCCCTCCTTCGAACAGTCCTTGAACAGCCCGGAATATTTCGGAACGATAATCGCGACCAATGTCGTCAGTGGCATGCCCGTCCTGCATCGCTTCGTCGAAACCCCGGCAGCCGCGGAGGGCGATCCCGGGACCCGGGCTTCGCTGTTTTACGCGGGTGAATTCTACGACAATGTCTACATCCGGATTCGGGGTGCGAGCACACGTTCCTATCCCAAGAAGAGCTACAAGATTGATTTCAACGACGGATATCATTTCCGCTTCGAGCCCGACCTTCCGCGTGTCAGCGAGATCAACCTCAACACGACCTACACCGATCCCTCGTACCTGACCATGATGCTCGGCTCGGAGACCTTCCGAGATGCGGGATCGCCGTACTGCATTTCGTTCCTGCTTCACCAACGGCAGAACAACGCATTCTTCAGTGTCTGCGGATTCATGGAGCAGATGGATAAAGACTACCTGCGGCGTAACCGGCTCGACCCCAATGGGGCGCTGTACAAAATGCGCAATCCGCTGAGTTCGGCTTCGGGGAATGAAAAGAAAACCCGCAAGGACGAATCGAACGCGGATTTGCAAGGCCTGGTGGATGGCTTGAAACGTACGGGGACCGCGCTGGAAACCTATCTTTTCGACCAGGTGAATCTGCCGGGTCAGATCAGCTACAGCGCCGGAAACATTCCCTTTCAGCACGTCTCCGGCACGCACTTCAACTACTACGCCTACCGGGACACCGAGGGGTCCGGCGAGTGGCAGTTACTTCCCTGGGATTGGGATCGCAGCATGGGACTCGGGCAGTCCTTGACCATGATCCATGCGAACCAGGACACAGGTGATTCCATCAGCCATCCACTGGCGGGCGGGTACGCGGTGCCTTCCATCGGTCGGACGAATCCCATGCGCGGAGCGGTGTTTGCCCTGCCGCGGACACGCGAGATGTACCTGCGTCGGGTCCGTACCATGTTGGATGCTTTGCTCCAGCCACCGGGAACCCCGTATGCGGAGCGGACATACGAGCAGCGTTACGATGCCCTGCTTGCCGCCTATGCGGGGGATGCCGCGATGGATCGCGCGCAGTGGGGGAGCCAGTCGCATATTGATCAGACGGGTTTCACCCTGGCGCAGGCCATCCAACGAATCAAAGATGAATATCTCGAGCCCCGGCGGATCCACCTGTATCAGACGCACAGCTTGACCAACACCGGCTACGCGCTGAATGCCTTCATCCCAGATGCGCAGCCAACCAATGCCGTTGTTCACCTGGGCCTGGTCGACTTTAACCCCGTCTCGGGGATTCAGGATGAGGAGTTCATCGAGCTCATCAACACCAATACCTATGCCGTGGATCTCAGTGGCTGGATGGTAACCGGTGGGGTGGAGCATGTCTTCGCTCCCTCGACCGTGATTCCTTCCTTCAACGCCACGAACCCGGTTAACCATCGCCTGTACCTCAGCCCCAATGTGGGCCGTTTCCGTTCCCGGACGATCTCCCCGAGAGGGGGCGAACGCCGTTTCGTTCAGGGTAATTACCAGGGACATTTATCCAGCTTCGGTGAAACACTCGTACTCCTGGACGCGCAAGGGCAGGTGGTGGACATCTTCACGTATGAAGGCAACCCATCGGCGCAGCAGACCTCCCTCGTGATCACAGAGATTCACTATCATCCTGAGGCTGACGAGGAAACCGAGTTTGTCGAGTTGCTGAATATCAGCACGAATAGCGTGGCCTTGAATGGGGTAACCTTCAGTGCGGGCATTCACATGCCCCTGACCAATCATCTGGCATCCGGAGCGGTCGCCCTCGTCGTCCGCAACCAGACCGCATTCGAGGCGGCATACGGAACGGGATTTCCGATCATCGCCGAGTATCAGTTTTCCACCGATGCCTTCCTCCAAAACGGAGGCGAAAGGATCAAGCTGGAGGATCCCTCAAACAGCACGATCAAGGATTTTACCTATGACGATCAAGCCCCCTGGCCCGTAACGGCCGACGGTCGGGGGCGCTCGCTGGAATTGATACAACCCATGCGTAATCCGGATCCGGACCTCGCGGTAAACTGGCGTTCGAGTATTACACCAGGTGGGACGCCCGGTGTGGTGTACGCGTCGGCGCGCGAAGCCTGGATGGATCGATTTTTTACGCCTGCGGAACAAACGAATATGGCGGTGTCCGCCTGGACCGCCGATCCTGACGGCGACCTGCGCAGCAACGATCAGGAGTTTGTTTTCGGGGGCGATCCCCGTAGCGGAGAGGTGGTGAGATCAATCGCGATCGACGTAGACCAATCCCTCCAGATCCTGCGCCGGGCGGACAGTCCGGAGATCACCTACCAGCTTGACGTCTCGCTTGATCTGCTCAACTGGCAACCGGCGGATGCCTTGTTCACCGTGGAGCTGCTGGAGGATTCCGATATCCCTCGTTACCGGTTTACGCCCATCCAGCCCTTCGACGGCCCGCGGTATTTTCGCCAACGGGCTACCTATTGATTTTTTTGGAGTGCGGGAACTTGTTCCCGCTTTCACGTTTGTGGTTGCAGCGTCCCGGGTGGCTTGGGACCGGATGAACCGCGGATGGACGCGGATAGAGGTGGGGCGTAAATTATTTCTTCTGCTCGTACACGCGCTTGCGCTGCTTGTACGCCTCGATGGCCCGGCTGAAACTCGCCATCGCCTCGGGATCGTTTTTGTCCAGGGTTTTGTATTGCTCCTGCAGGCTCGCCTTCATTTTTGCCAGGCGCCTTTTCTCGGCATCGGGTGAGGTCATGTGCTCGACCTCGGTGTCCGGATGCAGGAAGGCTTCGAGGACTTCCCGGCCATAGGTGTCGGGTGTTTGACCGGACAGGGCGCCGCTGATCGTGGGGATCAGCAGGAGTCCGAGGCCGGTAAGGCAGGCGCCGAACATGCCTTTGCCGTCCTTCCAGTGTTTGATCAGGTAGGCGACCCAGGCGAAGGGGATCAGCAGCACCCCGAGGCCCCAGCCCCAATGGGTGCCGAAGGCCTTGAGGAGCAGACCCACGGATCCGAGCAGGATAAACCCGGCGCCAGCGAAAATGGCGAAAGCCAGTAAGGTGTTGCCATCAACCATGGTCCGGCCCCTTTTGGGGTGCGATGCTTCGGACTGCGCTTGCGTTGAGGGGATCCATCATTCCACTATGGTCTTAGCAGCAATCCCCCTTAGTTGAAAAACTTTAAACCACTGCTAGAATGAACCACGATGGATTTTGAGAAGCTTACCCATAAATCGCGCGAGGCGCTGCAGCAGGCCGACGAGCTCGCTGAGGCCCATAAGCATCAGGAAATAACCGGTGAACACTTGGTTCTGGCCTTAGTTGACCAGGCGGAGGGCATTGTGCGCCCGCTGCTGGAGGCGATGGACGTGGATCCCCGGACCTTGTCGCAGCAGCTGGAAGCCGCGATGAAAAAGCTCCCCCAAGTGGAAGGGCAGGACATCCGGCGGGTCATTTCGC
>JBLIND010000420.1:0-5531 GCA_047639095.1 Candidatus Omnitrophota bacterium
TTCAGTCCGAACCGCAAATCGCCGCTCGATCGTGAGGTTCGCGTGAGTGAATCGCGCGAGCAGATCGATGCACTCCGTTTCCGCCTGTGGACTGTTTGCCTGGATCGTGGCCAAGCCGGAAAATGCGCCGTTCGTCTATGGTCTTCTCTTGCTCTCCCTGGTTTTCTGGTGCTCGCCCTGGCGTCCCTGACGGCACGAGCGGAAGTCACGGAAACCACCTGTGTGTTGGTTGAGCCTGGGCCGCCGCAGGAAGCTCCCGGTAGAGTCTGTGCTGGGCATGAAGCGCAACGAGTAGGGCCGCATGATCCTGTACCTGCAGGATGGTGATACGCTCAAACTTCCGGACTGGGTGTCGGACGATGAGCGTTTGATCGGCGTCCTGGAGCAGCATCTACAGGGTTGATCGCGCGTGGCGATTTTACCGTAAGGGATGCTCGGTCAGCCAGGTCTTCGCTTCGGGCATGCCGTGGTCGGCCGCGAGTTGAATCAGACGCCGGCCTTCGGTCTCCTGTGCCGCTTTGTGTAGTTGAACGCCGTAATTAAACAGGAAGAACCGGCATTGCTGGTCATCGAGCTCGAGCCCTTTTTCCCACATGTTGACCGCCATGTTCGGATTGCTTTGGGTGAGGGCTTCCGGGCCATCGGTGTAGGTGCGGAGATACATCACCCCGAGATTCGCATAGGCGCGACCGTAATTTTTTCTGCGGGCGGCCTCATCGAAGAGGGCGAAGGCTTTGGCGTGGTCCTTCGGCAGGACATTGGGGATGCCGATATTGTAGAGGCTGCCCAGCATATCTTTGGCACGGGCATTCCCCGTTTCGGAGGCCGCCTGGAGCAGCTCAACTGTTTTGGCGGGATTGGCTTCCGTTCCCATCGCCCGGTAATAGCAGTCGGCGAGGGGCACCAGCGCATCTGGATCTCCGCTGGCATGGGCCTGTTGGAACAGCTTGAATGCTTCGACTTGGTTGGTCGAGATGCCGTCGCCGTTGGAGTAGTGGAGGCCGAGTTGGATCTGGGCGAAGCTGGATTGGGGCGTCATGGATTGCAGCCACTTCACGTCCTCGGTGTGTTCGCCGAGTTGGTGATAGTAACCGAACAGGAGCAGCGCCGCCGCAGGGGAGGGCAGGGTACTGAGTTGCTTCAGTTCGTCTACCAGCGGTTGGATATCTTCGCTGACCAGGGTGTGAGTGTAGATGGGTTCCAACAGCGGTTTGAGCTGTTGGTTGATTTCTTTGATCAGCGCGGGTTGCTGTTTTGGGAAGAGTTCTTTCATCAGAAGCCATTGTTTCATCGTCTGCTCCCAGGATCGTTCACGCGCGTTGATGGTGGTTGCTTTCAGCATCCAGTCGAAGGCGACCTCCGGCTGCGTTTGCGAGAGGCGTTCGCCGAGCAGTTGCATCGTCGGCAGGTGATCCATCGCGGCGAGTTTACTGAGCATGGGAACCGTTGCGACAAACGTTTTAGCGTCGTAGCCCGGTTCCGCGGTGGTGAAGCGACTGACCATCCCTTCGAGCACTTGCTGTGCATCCATGCGCTCGCTGCCGGTAGCGAAGGTGTACATTTGAAAGAACGCCTTGAAGCCTTCAGGAATGTGGCCGGCTGCCGTGAAGGACTCGCCCGCTGCGCGATAGAGCTTGCTCGCCTGCCGAAGATCTTTGCTCGTGCCCCGGCCTTCTGCCAGCAGGCCTGCCGCGATCTCGCTGGCTTCCGCGTCGTTGGGGGCCGCATTGTTAAAATGCCGAAAGGCTTCCTTGTCATCGATGCCCTGCAGGCGCTTGCCCAGGAGCATCATCATCGGTGCAGAACCGGTACGCGCGGCCTGCTCGAGCATCGGGCGCAACGAGGTGAAGGCCGGGCCGGGGAGGGTCTCGGGATCTCCAAGGGTGGTCGCGAGGGTGGCGAGGCGCTGCGCCACGAAGGCCTGCTGGCTGGGAAACCGGTCGTGCGTGCGGGTCAGGATCTCCAGCTGGCGATCCCATTGCCCGACCTTGCCGAAGGCGTCGCTGGCCAGCCGCATCCACCGGTGGGCCTCGGCGGGTGCCTGCTCGGCATCGATCCGTGCGAGTACCAGCATGGCCTCCGGCATGGCCAGGCCCGCGGCCTGCTGGATACGATCCTGGCTATTTAAGAGTTCGGCGATCGGAGGACCGTCTGCCCGCTGCCAGGTTTTGAACACATCGTTCAGGCGTCCGCTGGCAAAGGCTTTGTGCGAGGGGTTCTTCAGAAGGTCGAGGTAGGTCTGAAGGGCTTCGGGCCACTGTTTGGTGAGGGCCATCTGCTCCGCGTAGGTCTTGCTCCATGTAAACGCCTCTGTTTCATCACTCCCGGGTAGAGACGAAGCGAGCTGTTTCATCGCGGCCGTGCTGCCCGCGGTCGCGGCCGCGCTCAGTAGCGTCGGCGGCAGGCCGGACGACGTGGTGGTGATGATGCGATTGAGCTCGTTCAGGATTTCGCTGCGTTGCGGTGGTGGAGTCAGCGCATGCGCGCGCAACAACGCGGCGAGGCTCTGCTCGCCCTGGCCCAGGGCTTCAAAACTGCTGGCGGCTCGGGTGGCCAGCCGTGCGCTTTCCGCGGGATCGCTCTTCGCCAGCAAGCGACTCAGCAGAAGGGTAGCTTGCGGGTCGTCCTCAGATGCACCTGCGCTGAGCACCGGGCGCAGGGTTTCCAAGCGGTTGATGTCCAGGTTCGCATCCGCGTTCCAGGCTTCCAGCATGGCGTGAACCAGTCGACCCGCCTCTTCCTTGACCGCAGGCTCCTGCGCATCGTTCATGAGGGTCATCAACGCTGGAAAGGCGGCGGCCGATTGACCCGTGCGGTGCAGTTCCTGCAGCGCGGCCAGGCGTTCGGCAGGTTGGAGGCCGGTCGGTGGCGGTGGAGCAGGAGGCGGCACGATGTCGGGGGGCGGGGGGGTGTCCGGTTTCTTGACGACGATGCCCGGGCCCTGCTTCTTATCGACAATCAGTTTCTTGTAGGCGAACAGTCCGCCGCCGAGCAGGACCACTGCGACCAGCACACTGGCGATCATCGCGACCGGTCGCGGCTGGCGGCTGGCATGACTTTTATTCGAAGCGGCACGGGTCGGGTATTCCGAGTCGGCTGCAGCAGGTGCCCATTCAGCTGCCTTGGTCGGTGGCTCCGACTCCATGTGGAGACTGGTCGGTGGCTCCGACTCCATGTGCAAGCTGGTCGGTGGCTCGGATTCCATGTGCAAGCTGGTCGGCGGCTCGGATTCCATGTGCAAGCTGGTCGGTGGCTCGGATTCCATGTGCAAGCTGGTCGGCGGGTCGGATTCCATGAGCGGTGGCTCGGACTCCATGAAGGGCACGACGGCTGCATCAGCCTCCGGCCGGGTCTGGACATCCTCCACATGCTGTGTAGGGCGCAGAGACGCGTGGGTGTGCATCATGGATTCGCCGATATTGATTCCGGCGTTACTGGGCAAATGGGCGAGGCAGTCCCGGAACATGCCGAACAGGTCGCGGGCGGTTTGCGGTCGGTCTTCCGCCTTTTTCTCCAGCATGTGTTGCAGGAGCTTGATGACGCATTCGGGAATCTCCTGCTCCTGCAAGCGTTCCACCGGCGGTGGCTCATTCAATTGCTGGTTGTAAAGTTGGAATTGGTTTTCGGATTCAAAAGGCGGTCGTCCTTCGATCATAAACCACAGCGTCGCGCCTAGCCCGTAGATGTCGGAGCGGATGTCTACGGCCTTGTCCGTGATCTGTTCCGGACTGGCAAACATGGGCGTTCCCATAAAGCCGGCGCGGGAAACAAACTGGCTCGCCTCACCGCTGGGCTTCAGGGTCTTGGCGAGTCCGAAGTCGATCAGTTTGACCACGTTCTCTTCGTCTTCGATCATGACCATGATGTTGGATGGCTTGATGTCGCGATGGACAAGGTGTTGCTTCTCTGCGGCTGCCAGCGCGCGCACGGTCTGGAGGCCGATATCCAGGGCCAGGTAGAGGTCAAGGGCGGTGTGCCCTTCCTTGCGACGTTGTTGCAGCAGCTGTTCGGTCGTCTTGCCGGGAATGAACTCCATCGCGTACCAGGTTTCCTCATCGGCACCGACCTGGTAGACTTGGGCGACGTTACGATGGGTCAAGGTGGCGGCACTCCGCGCTTCGCGAATGAACATCCGCTTCATGTGAGGATCGTCGAGGAGGTGCTGACTGATCACCTTAAGCGCGACTTCGCGGTGAAGGCTGGAATCGAAAGCTTTATACGTGACCCCCATGCCGCCACGGCCGAGGATCGGCCATTTCCCATCCTCGGTCTTGCGTACTACAAATTGTCCAAAATGGATTTCTTCTTCTGCCATGTCGATTGGACCATCCGTTTATTACATCAAAAAAGATCTTGTCGTTCCGCGCCTACACTACGTAGTATTTACGCGTAGCTATTTGTCTGTATATAAACTGAAAGGACCTTTTAATGAACTATAAATCTAAACTCCTTTGTACCCTCGTTTCCTCTGCTGTCCCTTTTCTCTGCCTCGCGGCGGATGAAGATGGAGTCTATGAAGGTGGACGTGGGCTGATCAGCCTCGAAGGCCCTACCGGCCTTTTTATCAATCCGACGTCGGGCACCTTGCCTGCGGACATGGGCACCGCCCAGTATTGTATTTTCTTCCCCGAGAATGAAACGGACGTGCTCGGACACGGACTGATCGGAGCCTACGGCGTTTCGGACAGTATCGAAATCGGCGCGCAGGCGACCTACCTCCAGTTCGATGCGGCAGATAAGGACGATTTGTCGGCCGTGGGCCCCTTCGCCCGCGTACGTCTGATGACGGACTCGGACAACACGCCGGAAGTCAGCGTGGGTGGTTATTCCCGTTTCGGTGACGAAGCCATTCAGAAATACGGTGCCTTTCTTGCCGCGAGCAAGCGGGTTGGCCTGGGCAACGAGACGGTTCGTTCGCTGGGTCTCCATGCCGGTGTGCGCAACGTATGGTTTGAACAAGGCGCGGTAGACGACAGCCTGGCCGTTTACGGCGGGGTGGAAGTCGAGTTGCCCCTGCGTCTCTATGCCGTGGGTGAGATCACCTCGGAAGATGATGATATCAATGCCGAAATGCCCTATGCCTACGGTATTCAGTGGCGCGCGGGCGGCATCAATATGAGTTTGGCCGGGATCCAGAATGGCAACACCGAAGACGTGAGTTTCTATTACGGCATCGGTTTCGCCACAGGCCTGTAATCCAGCGAATCTGTTTGCAGCATCCCGACCAGGCGTTTATCGTGTGGTCGGGATTTTTTATGCACCTGCGACGCTGAAACGCCTAACCCATGAGCTCTCTTATGAACCTGAACCGCTTCTATTCTTCGATTCGTTTGTCCGCCTTCCTGCTGCTTGCCGGATCCATGTTGTGGCTCAGTGGATGTACCATGCCCGATAACATCAAGGCTTGGGATCGTAAGATCAAAAGCCAGCCTGCCGGGGTGGGGATTCAGGGGGCAGCAATCGTGGAAGGGCTCTTCATTGTCCTTAATAAATACGCCGCTAGCGAGCAGCAGGTGGAGGAGGCCAAAACG
>JBLIND010000421.1:0-5495 GCA_047639095.1 Candidatus Omnitrophota bacterium
TCATCACCGCAACCGTCAGAAACACGCTCACGACGACAGCTCTTCGCGCACACAGATCAGACAAACGCTGAACCGACATCTTCTGCGCCAGAAGGAATATGGCCACCACCATGCCTGTGGAAACAGCGATCGACCACCACGCCGCATCCAGGATGACCCCGGTGAAGGTGAGGCCTAACAGGATACATGCGGGTGCCAGGTCCCGCGCGACCTGGGCGCGGCCGGGCGTGAAAACCTTCTGGTCTGCATGGATCAACACCGCCATGGCAAGACACAATCCCGGCAGACCCGGCAGCAGGTAAGCGGGAAGGATGGAGCTCGAGAGCGTGAAAAAAGCGGCCGGCAAAAGCCCCCAGATCAAGAAAAAGAACAGACGCTGATCGGCATGAAACAAAGCCCGGACCCGGGTCCGAAGAACCTTCACACTCTGCAGGACAAACGGAACAATGAAAGGCAGCACGCCCACCGCGAGTATCACCCAGATGAATCCGTAGGGTTTGGTGTGATTTGCGCCGTGGCGGCCACCGTAATCGTGCTTGATGTAGCGGAGAAAATTTTCATGCAGGAAAAAGTATTCCAGGAAGCCCGGATTCTTCAGCTCGACGAGGTAAAACCAGGGCGCGCCGAGGCCGACCAGGAACAGGATCACCAGCGGCCAATTGAGCAATTTTAATTTGTGCCGCGAGCGAGTCAGTACCATCCAGATCGCGGGTGGACCCGCAATCAAAATCAGTCCAAGAGGGCCTTTGGTCACAAACGCTGCAGCGCTAGCGACCGCTAAAAGGATCGAAAGCTCATTGCGTTTTGCCCGAGTGAGTTCCAATTCCATGAGGAGGATAAAACTGGTGAGCGCCAAGGTAATCCAGGCCGCGAAAGTCATGTCCACATGGCTCCCTCCCGCCATGTAGAACACCAGCGGACAACTCGCATGCATCAGCGCCGCGAGCAAGCCGACCTCCACGCCGACCAGGTTTCGCCCCAGAACGATCAAGCAAGCGGAGATCAGTAGCAGGGCAAGAAAACGGAGCAGCCGTGCAGACCACTCATCCACGCCAAAAAGATGGAACGATACGCTGGTGAGCCAGTAGTGCAGCGGGGGCTTACTGAAATAGGTATCCATGGCATCGCCGCTCACCAACATGGGCGTGAGGTAATCTCCGGTGGCATTCATATTGGCTGAGATCGTGGCGTATCGGGTCTCGGTGGGATCCAGGAGATCAACCGTCTCGAGCGTAAACCCGCGAAGCAACAAGACGCAGCCTAAGAGCAGCGCGTAAAGGGTCGTCGACTTAATTTTCATACCTTAATGGCCTTTTGTGTAGCGGTGTCTAAGCGGACAAACCCGCTCCCTTGGATCAAGACCATCGATTCGGATCGCCCGACGGGCCTGAAAGCAGAATGGCCTGCATGCGGCCAAAGATAACCGTGCCCACCACCGTGCGAATCCAACAATCACCTTAAGGTTTTGTAAGGCGGCGAGATCCATCCAGCTGAGTACGGATGCCGCACACATGCAAGGAGCCGTGGGTAAGTGCCCAAAATACTTGCAAAAAGCCCGGTCCTGCCTTCAGGTAGCCCCATCATGTTCGACAATTTAAGCACCTCCCTCCAAAAGACCTTTAAGAACCTCCGCGGCTACGGAAAGCTGAGCGAGAAGAACATCACGGATGCCCTGCGTGAAATCCGTCTCGCCCTGCTGGAAGCAGACGTCCACTTCCAGGTGGTCAAGGATTTCATCCAACAGGTCAAAGAAAAGACCATCGGTCAGGAAGTACTTACCAGCGTTTCGCCCGGCCAGCAATTTACCAAGTGTGTTCAGGACGAACTGACGGAGCTGCTCGGGCGCGACCACAAGGATTTCGAACTCTCGGCCAACCCCACCATGATCATGATGCTGGGTCTGCATGGAGCCGGCAAAACAACCACCTCCGGAAAACTCGCTGCCAAATTCGCCAAGGATGGTCGCAAGGTCCTGCTGGTGGCCTGCGATATCCGTCGACCCGCAGCGGTCGATCAGCTCAGTGTGCTGGCCAGCCAGGTTGGGGTCGATATTGTAAAGCCCAACCCGGGCGAGTCGGTGCCGGAGCTGGGCATGCGTGCGCGCGATATCGCCATGACCAAAGGCTACAACCTGGTGATCTTCGATACGGGCGGGCGCTTTCAGATCGACGACGAGCTGGTCCGTGAGCTCGAAGAACTCAAAGACATGATCGATCCACAGAACGTGGTGCTCGTCATCGATGCCGCCATGGGTCAGGAATCCGTCAACGTCGCCCAGACCTTCCACGACAAGGTGAGCCTCACCGGCCTGATCCTGACCAAAATGGATGGGGATGCCCGCGGCGGTGCCGCTCTTTCGGTTCAGTCGGTGGTGGGCGTGCCGATCCTCCTCGTCGGGGTGGGTGAAAAGGCCGAAGACCTCGAAGATTTCTATCCGGATCGCCTCGCCTCCCGGATTCTCGGCATGGGCGACATCGTCAGCCTGGTCGAAAAAGCCCAGGATTTGGTGGACGAAGAATCCATGGCCAAAATGGAGCAGAAACTCCTCAAGGGCGACCTGAATTTCGAGGACATGCTCTCCCAGATGCAGCAGATGAAAAAGTTAGGGCCGATCGACAAATTGATGGAAATGATGCCCGGAATGCCCCAGGTTTCCGCCGAAGAACGCAAGAAAATGGCCGACCAGAGCCAGGTGCAGAGCAAGCGTTTCGAGGCTATCATCCTCAGCATGACGGTCAAAGAACGGCGTAAACCCCACGTTATCAACGCCAAACGCAAGCAGCGCATCGCCAAGGGAGCCGGCACCCGGGTCAAGGACGTCAACGACCTGATCAAACAGTTCAACCAGGCGAAAAAAATGACGGAGAAGCTAAAAAAGCACCAAAAGAAGTTGCTTCGCTTCTCAAAATAAACATAGTAACCCACTTTTTAACAGGAAAAGTATCCGTGGGCAGCACCGCTCGCCCAAGCACGGCTATTCGTTAGTATAGGAATATCAGACATGGCAGTTAAAATCAGATTGCGCCGGATGGGCGCTCGTAATCGTCCCTTTTTCCGGGTCGTCGTAGCAGATTCTCGTTGTTCCAACAGTGGCCGCGTCATTGAGTCGATCGGGTACTATGATCCCATGCGTCCCGCGGGCGATTGCGTCCTTAAGCTGGACCGCCTCGCCTACTGGCAGGGCAATGGTGCGATCACCACGACCAATGTCAAAGCATTGGTCAAGCGAGCCATTCCGTATGAGAAGACGCTGAATAAGCCCGCAGCTCAAGAGGCTGGTGTTGCACCAGCGGCTGAGTAATCATGCGTAAATTACTCGATACCATCCTCGTCGAAATCGTAGAGCATCCCGAGGCGATCAAGCTTACGGAAGTCCACGGCGAGAAGACCACCATCTTCGAATTGCGCTGCAACAAGGAAGACCTTGGAAAGGTCATCGGCAAGAGCGGTAAAACCGTTGGTGCCATCCGCGAATTGTTAAACGTGCTCTCCTCGAGAAAAGGCCGCAAGGCTGTGCTCGAAGTCGTAGAGTAAACGATCCTTGTGGGCCAGGAATCCCCCTGGTCCGCTTTCCACCGCACATCCCACCGCACATCCCACCGCACATCCCACCGCACATCCCGCAGGCACACGCCTGCATTTCCCCTTCAGGTCTGCTAGGATCCTGATTCATGAAGCCGCCGCTCCGCATCGACATCCTCACCCTCTTCCCGGAAATGCTGGAAGGGATCCTCGGAGCCAGCATGATGGCCCGGGCAAGCAAGCTGAACGCGGTCTGCTTCAACCTCGTCGACCCGCGTGCCTTTGCGACCGACGTCCATCACAGTGCGGATGATCGACCCTACGGAGGGGGTCCCGGCATGGTGATGAAACCCGAACCGCTCGCGGCCGCCATCGAATCGGTGAAGACCGAACACAGCCGGGTCATTTACCTCTCACCCCAGGGCACCCCCTTTACCCAGGGCATCGCTGAACGCCTGACCGGCGAGTCCCACTTGATTCTGATTTGCGGGCACTACGAGGGGATCGATGAGCGCATCGTCGATCTTTATGTCGACGAGGAAATATCCATTGGAGACTACGTACTCACCAATGGGGTGCTCCCGGCGGCGGTGGTCGCCGACGCGGTTGTGCGCCTGCTCCCCGGGGTCGTGGGTGGCGAAGGTGGCACGGAGGCCGAATCCTTTTCCACCGGCATGCTGGACTTCCCCCACTACACCCGCCCGGAAGAATTCAAGGGGATCAAGGTGCCGCAGATTCTGCTCTCGGGGGATCATGCCAAAATTGCGGCATGGCGCAAGGAACAGGCACGGGCACGCACGCTCGAGCGCCGGCCGGACCTGCTGGACTCCTGATTCCAGGTTAAGGGAGGACGGCTTCGTTGATCCACTGGTAGTCCAGCGACGAACCATCCGCTTTTTTGAACGTAAACGCGCAGGCCTCTGGACGAACGTCCGCCGAAATTAATTCTGCTCCGGAGAGCTCCGCAATTAACACCCGATAGGCCTCAAAAGCGGGCAGGACCCGGAAGTCCTCGGCTTTGCCGAAACAACGCTCATAAAAGGCTACCCGCTCAATCGGCTGCACGACCCCGGTGCCATCGTCGATCAAGCCATCCGGTGTCCCGATCATCGGGCCCCAGTACACGCGATCAAGCGCCCCACTGGCGATCGCCAGCAACAGGTATCGACGGAGATACTCCGCACGCAGCGGCTCAATATCCGGGGTCCAGCGCAGGAGGCGGAGACCATTCCAGCAGGTGTGCGTGCACATCGTGCGCGGGATGTCGTAACGATCGGACAAGGCTTTGAAGATCCCCGCCTTCTTGATCAGGTTCAGCTTCAGGCGATCCGCCATCCGCCCTCCCATCACCCGATGATCGAAGGCCTCGGGAATGCGCGTGCGCTCGACAAAGAGGTTGTTGGTTTGAATATCGGGCACCCGCCCCGTGCGTTGCATGCCCTTCAGTAAGCCAATCGTGTGTAAAGGCTCGAAGTCGGAGACGTTGGGACCCGCGAGTGCAACCCCGGTCTTTCCCAGCACGTCAGCGGCAATCGTCCAGGCGTTCAGGTATCCGCGATGCGAATAGCCGGACCACGTGCGACGATTGGGCACGGCTCCGATTTCAACGGCCTCGAAGGAGGCGAGCGGCAAGGCTTCCTGCACCCGCGGGAGAAAGTCCCGCCAGGCCAGCTGCGCATCTTCGCCCTCCATACGCGCAGCTTCATCGACCGGCTGCACCAGCCGAACAAACACGCGGTAGTCCGCACGAAGCAACTGGCGGATAAAGTGCTCGGGATAACGCCCCAGGCCGCTCCGCGACAAATCGATGCGCACCTGCTTCAGACCCAGCTGATCCAGGTAGGCAAGACTGGCTTCATTCACGGCCTCGTCGGGTGAACCTGCCACGTTGATGCCGAAGAAATCTCGATCCACGAGCACTGGTGTGCGGGCCACAGCAGGCACTCCAGACCACAGGCCCGATCCTCCCAGCA
>JBLIND010000422.1:0-5491 GCA_047639095.1 Candidatus Omnitrophota bacterium
ACCGGTTCACAACTGGTAAACACCAACAGCATGATGCAGCAGAAGATACTCGACGGGTAATTCATACACGAAAGAGGAGCATGATTCAGGCCAGATAATCGGGCTCGGAGGCTATGCCTTCGGGCCAAGCCTGACGATCCTTCTGCTGAATAAGGCGGGTTCCCGTTCGTGTCCATCGCATTGAGCGGCACACACGGAAGGCCGTTCTTAAGCAGAACGTATGATGGAGCACCGCTCCGTCTTCCGGTGGGTCCTGAGCAAGAGGTGATGCAACGGAGCGGTGCTCCATTATACGGGTTTCACCGAATCCTTTTTGCCGCGCTTAGATCAACTGGAGCACAACGGATGCCGCGGACATTGCGATGGCGACGATGATGAGGATGAGCAGCAGCTTCTGCTGTTTGGCGCTTTGTTCGCTGGCGTACTCGGCCCCGCCTTTGAGCTGATTGTTCTGCTTGTCCAGATCGCTATGCAGGGTGCGGATGTGCTCGCCGAGTTCGTCAAACGTGGTCTTGAGCCGCTGCTCCTGGTTTTCAATCCGTTGTTCGATGCTCTTCTCTAATACGGTGACAGAATCGCGCACGCCTTCCGCGTCCTTGCGGCTGACTTCCCAGCCGGCTTCGTACTGGTCGGCCATTTTGTTGAAGGCATTTCCGATCTGGTCGGAAATGTCGTTGGCCCGTTGGGTTTGATTGGCGACTTCATCGAGGCGTTGGTTCAGTTCGACCTGCTGCAGACGAATGATGATGTCGCCCCCGGGTGAAATCACGCCGGGGCGCACTTCGGTGCCGGATTTCACCGATTCGAACTCTGCCTCAATGGCATGGCGCGGGGGGGTTACGTCACTCAGGCCTTTGCTCAGGCCGGTTTCTTTTTTGTTCTCTTCTGGCTTCATGGCTCGTTCCAATACCGGTTCGTCCGGCTGCGAATGCTGTTGTGGCTGGTATCCCGCGCGTGCGCAAGATTTTCTGCAGGCTTACTCTTTGCCATAAGGGGTGGAGTACATCGGCAGATAGCGATAATACACCTCGAGGCTCAGGGTGGAAAGCGCCGTGGAGACGATCCGGCCCATGCGGTTGCCATGTGGGTCGCCATTGGGATTCCAGCTGCCGGCATGGTTTCCGCCGCGGTCCTGGCTGTTGACGAGGATCTCCCGCATCCGCTCATTCCATTCTTTCCAGATGGGGCCCCGGTGCTGGTAGAGGCTGAGGCAGCCATAATACCAGTAGTAATAGTCCTTGTTCCGGGCACTGGGCAGATGGGCCGAGAGGTATTTGGCGCTTTCGTTCATCTTGCGATCCGAAGGCGGAATGCCCAGCAGCTGCTGGCAGAACATGCCCTCCGCGACCATGGGTAATTTGGGGCTTCGATTTTCGTAGCCGTAATGTCCGCCATGCTTGCCGCCGCCGACTTGCTTGAGCCATTTGGCGGCTCGTTTGAATACCTCGTCCTCCACCTCGATGCCGCCCAGACGCGCGCTCTTGAGGGCCATGACTTGCCAGCCGACGACCGAGGTGTCGCCGGATTCGCCGGGTTGATAGCGCCAGCCGCCAGTATTCGGATGTTGGGCCCGGATGATGTAGTCCACCGCCCGCTCGACAGACGGCTTAAGGGCCGGATCTTTGGTCAGGGCATACGCCTCGGCCAGGGCGATGGTGGCGATACCCTGATCATACATGTCCTGGGCTTTGAAGCGGCCGTTTTCCTCCACCTGCTCGCTCAACCAGTTGACCGCACGCGAGGAGACGTCGCGATAGGGGCCGTCGACGTTGTGTTTGGCACCGTGCCCCATGAAGCACAGCAGGGCCAGGCCGGTTGCGGCTACGTCATGGCCTTGTTCGCCACCCCAGCGTTGGATGTTCCAATGGCCGTCGCCCTCCTGGGCTTTTGCCAGGAACTGCAGGGCGCGATTGATGGCGGCTTCGGTTTCGTCGTTGCCCCCAAGTGCCTCGATGAAATCTTCGCGCATCGCCGGATCGCGCAAGGCGTAGGTCATGCGTTCCATGGGTTGGGATTCCATGGTCACGGTTCCCCCGAGCTCGAACTCCGGAAGTTCGGATGCCCACTCGGTTTCCGTGCCTTCACTGTCCAGGACATCCGGGATCTCGGTTTTCATAGAGATCAGGGTGCCGCTCATCGGCTCGGGCACTTCGATGGCCGCCGACGCAATGACCGCATCGAAGGGCAGGGGACTTCCGGCCGTCGGGATGAGCGGTTGCGCCGCGTATTCGCCCTTCGGTGTTTTGTACATGACCTGCTCTTCGGGCGGAGAAGCATGAGCGGCTGTCGCGGGCGCTTCCAGGGTCAGCTTGCTCGCCAGTTCCAGCGCCTCGAAGGTGGGTTGGGCCGCTACGACGAGCGCGGTCGGTGCTTCGAGCGCAAGCTCTACCGGTTGCATGCTGCTCGGGCTCGTGGTTTCCGTGACGATCTGGGTGATGACGATCGCGGACTCCATGACCTGTGCAACTTCCGGCGCGAGGGCTTCGATGGGTTGGGGTTCGCTCGCGAGGGCCTTGGGTTGCGCGGTGGGTTGGGGTTCGCTCGCGTCGGCCACCGGCTGCGGTTGGCGCATCTCCAGGGCTTCGGGGGTGTTTACGAATTCCATGGTCGGCAAGTCCCCCAACAAGTCGATCGCGGGAAGCTCCAGTTGCGGTACTTCCGGCGCGGTGGTATCGGGCTTCATTTCCGCGACCTCTGGTGCATCGATCGGCGTGAAGGTCAGCTCGGCCTCGCTGGTTGTGGCTTTTTCCTCCGCGGCGGCGGCTTGCTTGACCTGCTTAAGCTCCAGTACTTCGGGTTGTTTGATCGGTTCGCTTTGCTTGGCCTGCACGGGTTGATTGTCCGGTGTTTCCATGCGGACAACGGAGGCGTCCAGGGCGAACGCCGGGAGTTCCGTGCGGATATCCGGTTGGTCCGGGGATTCCTCCGGGATCTTGGATTCCTTTAGCGGTTCATATTCGACCACGAAATCATGGGGTGTGGGTGCGTCGAAGGGGACTTCGGTTAACTGCTTGGCGGCTTCCAGGGCGGGAAGTTCCATGCGTTCCACTTTTTGCGGCATGGGGGCATCGGAGCGGGCGGGCTTTAACTTGGTGACCTCTTCGCGCAAGGCGAGTGAAACTTTCTCACGGGCGAGAGCGGCATCATTCACCGCGACTTCCATCGGGCCTTTGGTGGATTCCACGATGACCTGGCTCAGGAACCACAAGCTGAGAATGAAGAGCAGAATGAGATGCAGGAGCACCGAGGCGAGAATACACTTGGTCAGGAGATCCATCGCCTTGCGTGTTGCAGGATCGATGAAGAGTTTGAGCAGCCACCACAAGGCCAGCAGGCCCAGCAGCATGAGCAGCAGCATCCACCAGTTGGTTTTGATCCATTCCCACAGGGCCGCCAGCCGGGCATTTTCAAATTGGGCGAAGACTTCGCGACTGGTGCTCTGGTAGAGCACAAAATTGAGCCCGGTATCGGACGCGCGGTTCGAGCTGAAGACCAGGCTGTGTCCTTCCATCCACAAGGCGGGGTCCATGTCATCCGCTGACGAACTGACCGG
The DNA here is from genome assembly GCA_047639095.1 of Candidatus Omnitrophota bacterium. Classification (GTDB taxonomy): domain Bacteria; phylum Verrucomicrobiota; class Kiritimatiellia; order SS1-B-03-39; family UBA6053; genus JAPYUI01. The sequence continues at coordinate 3,554 of JBLIND010000422.1, forward strand.
GCGCCCCACGCGTTCCACATCGACGAACACCCCTTCGAGGACACGGCTGCGATAGATGTCGAAGCCGCCGAGTCCGCCTTCGCGGTTCGAGCTGAAATAGATGAAGTCCCCGCGTTGTGTGAAGTCCACCTGGCCTTCGTCCTGATCGGTGTTCAGCAGATTGACGCGTTCGGCCGGATTGAAGGAAGGGGTCACGCCCGCCAGTCCACGCGGATCCCACTCGGCGACTTGCGTTTCGTTCGTGCCCTGTGCCACCTCATTGGTGGATACCTGGTCGGCGAGTTTCTGCGCGCGGAAGATGTCGTAGTCCACCTGGGAAGCCAGTTCGCGCAGGGTCGCCTGCCAGGACGTTTTCATCGCCTCATCGGGCAGGTTGCGCGGACGATTGGAGGCGAAGAACAGTCGGTCGTCACCGGGCGCCAGAGCGGGGTCGTATTCATTGAACGGGGAATTCACGCTGGGCCCGAGATTCACCGGCGCATCCCAATAGCCTCCAGTCCAAGCGGAAACCCAGATGTCGTAGTTGCCCAGCCCACCTTCACGGTCGGAATAAAAGTAGAGTAGGGTCTGGTCTTCGCTGAGCTCCGGGCCGAGCTCGTCGAAGGGGGTGTTGATGGTGTCGATGGGTTTGGGTTTACTCCACTTCCGTCCGTCCCAGTCGGCCGTGTACAGATCGGTGTTCTGTTTCGCGCGACCGCGGGCAAACACCATGGAGCGTCCATCCGCAGAGACGACCGGTTCGATGTTGTTCGTCAGTGCGTTGAAATCGTGAACGAGTTCTTCCGGTTCTTCCCAAAGCACGATTCGGACGTCGGCATCCCTGGCAGATTGACGCACGGAAAGGCCGTCCGTGTAGTACTGCCAGTTCTTCGGATGGAAGACATAGATCAGGGCGGCCGCGGTCAGAGCGACCATGAACATCCAGATGCAGCGCTTGATCCCTTGTTTCACAATTTTCTACTGGGGGAGTTCGTAGCCAATGTTGGCTTCGTGGATGCCGGAGCGTTTACAGGCGAGCATTGCGGCCGCGACCATACCGTGCAGCGCGTTCTGGTCACCTCGGACGAGCACCTTCTGCTGGTCGTTTTTTTTCACCGCGGTGATCAGCTGCTGTTGGAGGTCGGGGAGTTCCAGGATGCGATTTCCGAGCAGATACGTCCCATCCTCGCGCACATTGATGACGATTACTGAGGAAGACGCGCTGAGTGTCGTCGCCCCGTCCGTCGAGTCGGGCAGGTTGATCTTCTGATCGCGTTCCTCCTGTTGAAACGTGGTCGTTGCGAGGAAGAAGATGATGAGGATGAACATGACATCGAGCAGCGAAGAGATGTTGATCAATTCGCCTTCGTTGCTGGTCTCCCGCCGCATTCTCATGAGGCGTCCCGCTGATCGTTGGGGTGCGTGGTTTTACGTTGCTGGTAGATGTGTTCGACGAAATCGATGCCCATTTCATCCATGTCGTCGACGATGGCGTCGACGCGTGAATTGAAGTATTGAAAGATCAGCAGGACGGGCACAGCGATGGTCAAGCCGGTTGCGGTGGTGACCAGGGCTTCGTAGATGCCGCCCGCGAGCACGTTGGCCTTGCCCATGCCGGCGTCCGTGGCTTTCTGAAAGGCTTCGATCATGCCGTACACCGTACCCAGCAGGCCGAGCAGGGGGGAAACCGATGCGATTATCGAGAGGCCGCGCAAGCTGCGCTTCATCTTGTCGACCTCACGGGCGCCCGCGTCCTCGACGGCCTTTTCCGCATAGTCCATGCCGCGATCGATGTTGACCAGACCGCTTTTGAAGATCCGACCGACGGGTCCTTGGTGGCCTTCGCAATAGCTCACTGCCTGGTCGAGGCCCACCGGATCGGCGTCATAGGCTTCCTTCAAACCGCGCATGAAGTCCTGAGGGATCAGCTTGCGTTTTTTCAGGCTGCTCAGGCGTTCG
>JBLIND010000423.1:0-5478 GCA_047639095.1 Candidatus Omnitrophota bacterium
CCTTGCAATGGCATTATGGAGCGATATTCAGCCCCTTGAAGCCGCCCTATACCCGAAGATCGGCTCTTTCAGGGTCCAGCGGGTAGCGTCAAAAACCGAAACCTGACGAACAAAACGACTCCGCTCGGTCAGGCGGCTCTCGATGTACTCCACATAGTTCTTCGACCCGACCGCTAGGCACTCCGTCCATTCAGCTTGCCGCGCGTTTCCCTGTTCGATCAGCTCGGCCAGCCCGGCTGCGTAATATATCTGGAAAGACTCCCGTTGGGAGTGCCCGCTTCTTCGCAGGACCTCGGAAAAGTCGATCAGACGATTGCGCTTCTTTTCCCCCATGAGTTCAGCATAGCCGGTCCACTTCCAAGCCCGGGGATCGTCCACGACACCCGCGCGAATCATATTCAGGTCGATGTACCGCATACAGCGTGCGAGATACATCCCTTCCTCCACCATGGTGGCGTGGTAGCGATCCCCCCAGAACGCGCCACTCCGCTGCGTGCGACGATTATAGGCCTGTGCATATTCTCCCTGGGTTTCCTTCATGAAGTTTGCGAGTTGGCCCCTTGATTCCGCCACGACCAGGAGATGTACGTGGTTTGACGTGATGCAGTAGTTCAGCAGGGGGATGCCGTGTTCCTGCAGCTTCTCCCGCAGATGGCGCTGGTACCGATCCCGCTCCGCAGAAAACTTGAACAGGAAGGCTCGGTTGTGGCAACGCTGGGTAAGGTGATAAATGCAGTTGGGCTGGATGATTCGATTGGCTCGCGGCATAGGTGTATATTAGTACACTTATTCCGGTTGGTACAGCCCCTATTTCGCCCTTGATTATGATGCCCATACCGGGAAAACCCGGGTCAAATTCTGCCTAAGTCACCTTTTTGCAACACCCCTCGTGGTTCGACCCCGATATCCCGATTTTTGCAACACCCCTCGTGGTTCGACCCCGATATCGGTCTATATCGGCTGCCGTTGCGCTTTCGTTGGAAGGGTAATTGCCAATAACGACTGACTCCCATTTTCCGTGGGTATTACCCGCCCCCGGATGAAACATGAGTACGATATTGCCGTTGTCTTCATAATTGGTGCAATAATCCAGGAACCCGTCACCGTCGAAATCAGCTGAGCCCAGCCCGTTACAGAGTTTTCCGCCCGTGTAGATCTTGGTACGATTCCAGACAGGGCTGTCTGAAATCTGTTGGGCCACAGATTGGGTCAGCATCAGGGCGCTTATAATTGCTGATAGCAAGAAACCCCGGCGAGAATGTACTTGGGGCGGGCTATTAATATCCGGCCATCCACCGCATTCTCTACTCTGCTCGATTCAGGTATATTTGTCTTTTTCATGTTGACCTTCCTTTTAGCGAATCTGACCTTTTAGCGTATCTGACCTTTTAGCGTATCTAATCAACCTTGCTTTTAGAAAAACAATGCGGCCTCTTGTTCATTTCCTACTTGCTTCCTTCAATAAGTTGACCATTGCCTTTCCCATGGCGTCGCCGATCAGATAATGGCTCTCGCCGCTGTGGTTCCAATGGTAGCCGAATTTTGATGGGGTATCCCTTTTGAAACTACGTGTTTCCACCGAAGCCACGGTCCCCTTGAACTCCGGGTGTTTCTTCGGATCGCCCATCGCCATCTGAATCTCGCAAAGCTTGGCCCTGACTCCGGTTTCTTTCAGGCCAATCATTCCGGTCATCGAGATCACGAAGGGCATGTCCTTGGCTTTGAGATCTTTCCGCACGTCTTTGATGAAGTTCGCCATGTTATTTTCGTATTCAGCGGTCATCTCCTCGGTGCCGTCGTTCCAGCCCTGATGCCGACCGAAACCGGCAAACCCCACGTAACCGATTTCGGGCTGGCCAAGCAAATGGAGAGCGTACGTTCGGTAACCCTGTCGGGCCAGATCATGGGCACGCCGCAGTACATGGCGCCGGAACAGGCCCGGGGAGAAAAGACGCTGACCACCGCGGCAGACGTGTATGCCCTGGGCGCCATTTTATATGAATTGCTCACCGGCTCCCGGCCGCATCAGGGCGAGTCGCTCATGGATACCCTCCGTCAAGTGGCGGAAGAGGAGCCGGCAACGCCGAGCCGCTTGAATCCCCAGGTGAATCGCGACCTCGCTACGATCGCAATGAAGGGCCTGGAGAAGGATCCCGCGCAACGCTATGACTCGGCGCTGGACCTGGCTGAAGACCTCGAACGCTGGCTGCGTGGTGAACCGATTCTGGCCCGGCCGGTTGGGCTGACGGTGAAGCTGATTAAGTGGATGAAGCGCAAACCCGCGCAGGCCCTGGTATTGGGGTTGGCGACGCTGTTGTTACTTGCCCTGGGAGTCGGTGGTCCCATCGCTGCCTGGATGTTTCGCGGCATGGCGGCGGAGAATTTACAACTGGCATCCGACCGACAGGATGCGCTGGGTGATCTCGAAGTCAAAGCGGAAGAACTGGCTACGAAAGCCGTAGAGCTTGCCAACAAAGCGGAGGAGTCGAGGCGCCACCTCTACGTCGCCCAGATGTTTACCACTGGGGAGGCCTTGTTTACCCAGGATTCATTGCAGCGAACCCGAGATAAACTGCAGGCATGGCGCCCCAAATCGGGGGAGGCCGACCTTCGTGGCTGGGAATGGTACTACCTCAATGGGTATCGTCAGAAAAATGAAGCCTTCTTCGCGGGAGATGGGCGAACCACCCGGTCGCTCCAGTGGAGCCCCGACGGCGCTACCTTGGTCATGCGGGGGTCGCATGGCATACTCAAATTGCTTGATGGGCAGAATGCCGGCGTAATCACGTCCGCGGCAAACTATGTAAAAAGTCAGACGGGCGCGACGATATTCAGCCCGGATGGCAGCGAGTTGTTGAATGTCGATATGAAACAGGGATTTGAAATTCGAGACAGTCGTACCCTGGAGACAAAAGAAAAATTTGGGGCGATCGAGGGCAAGCGGATGGAACTGGCGTGAACGGAAGACGGTCGCCTGGGAGCCTTACGATAAACGCCAATCTCGACCTGATGTATTCGCGCCTCCTGGCGGATGGCGCGGGGGACATCGTCATCAACGGATCGATCAACAGCTCCGCGACAACGGGCGGTCTTCGTTTTGAGGACGTGGTCACTGCAGCCGGACCCATTGCCTATTACACCTTCGACAACCTGGTGGATGCGGACACCCTCGCCAACGATGGTTCGATGACCAACACCGCCGAAGTCCTCGGCGGCGCCATGCTGGAACCTGCGCGTCATGGTAACGGGCTTGCGATTGGAGACGGCAGCACGGGGATCGTCGAGGTCAACTTGCCCGGGACGTTGACGCCAACCCCATCCCCCTTCCAGCCAGTGGCAACTACACCGTCGGCGGCTGGTTCAAGGACCTGCATGACACCAACAACTGGCGTACCTTTACCTTTGTCCGCAGCATCGGCGGCGGCGATCACCAGATCATCGTCGAAGTCGGCACGCTACGATTCGGCATGTACCAGGGTGGTTATCAGTACAGCGGCTACAATGTGGATGGCAGTTCCGGCGCGGCAATCGATGTACAGACGGGCTGGCATTTGGTCGTGGCCGTCGGCCGCAGCAACAATACGACGGAATACTACATCGACAACGTGCTCGTCGGCACCGTTCCACGGACCAGCCGTTCAGACATCTGGCGCATCGGCGCCTGGCCGGGCCAGACCTTTGCCGACTTGATTGATGATGTATTTGTCTTCGATCGTTCGTTGGAGCTTCCGGAAATCCAAACGCTCTGGGACGCCCGTGATGGTTTGATCCCGAGCAATGAACTGGTGAAGATGGGAACGGGAAGCCTGAGCTTGAACGCGGATAATAATCATCGCGATGGCACCTCGGTGTTCGGGGGCAGCTTGCTCGTTAATAATCAAGGACCCGGATCAGGCACGGGCTCGGGCCAAGTCAGCGTGGGCAGCGGTGGCGTCCTCGGCGGTGACGGCAGCATTTCCGGAGCGGTCCAGATCAACACGGGCGGTAGCCTGGCGCCGGGCAGTCAACTGGGTGACCTGGACATCCGCATGGCCATCAGCTTCACGGATACGAACACGATTTTCACGGTTGAGATCTTCGGCGATGAAGAGAATCCGCTGGAATATGACCAGGTGAATAGCGGTGGAGATCTGAACTTGAACGGTGACCTGATCCTGCTCCGGGATCCGGGGTATACCCCGATTAACGGTGACGCGCTCATCATCGCCACGGCACAGGGCAACCTGCTGGGGACCTTCAACGGACTGAACGAAGGGGCTTCCGTGGGCGACAGCCAGGGCGGCACCTACACGATCAGTTAACTGGGCGATTCAGTTACGCTCACCGCTGATGGTGGATTCGACATTATCTCCATCACCCAGGCCCCCGGGCCGGGAGCGAACGAGATCAGTCTTACTTTCCGCTGGGCATCGAGGACAGGCGTTAGTTACCTGCTCGAATCGGCGAGCACGCCGGAAGGTCCATGGACTTCCCTGGCCAGCGGGATTGCCGGCCAGGTTGATTCGACGAGCCACACCGAGGTCCTGGGGGATTTCTCGGGCCTGCATCGCTTGTACTTCCGGGTGGGGGAGGAGTAGGCGGGCCAGTTCTGGGTGCTCGGTGCTCAGTGCTCGATAAGACTTATTGCCGCAGCGTATCAAACCACAATTTGGCATCGACCAGGCCGCGGGTGATGCAATTGCCGCTGTGTCCGCTGGTCGGCGATGGATCGATAAGCGACACATCGGGCGCGCCGTTTAATTGAAACGCGTTAAGCGCCACCTGTGAATTTGCCACGGGAACCAGCTCGTCGGCGGCGCAATGATATAGTTGCGTCGGCGCCTGGGGCGCCCAGTCCAGCAGGTCGTTCGCCTGTAAAGCCTGCCTTAAGGGATGGTTTGGATTGTGCTTCACCGCCAGGAGGTACTCTGGCTTAAAAATCAACGCAGGAATTGTCGGCATCACCGCGTCAATCGCTCCGGAGCCGTGCTGGTGATCGAAAAGTGGAGGCAAATCCGTGGCATAGGGTTCAAGCAGTACGTCCGCCACGTTGGAGTACAGCCCATAGGCTTCCTGGTAGCTGAACAAGACATAGGGCAGGAACCAGGGCGCTCCGTAGGTCTGATTCGTGTTGAGCATCGTATCCAGCATCGTGCCGGAGAGATCGTAGGGGCCGGCCATCGGAGCGGATGCGGTCACCGCATATTCCGGATGCTCTGCCTCGATTAGTCGTTGGGCGGCCAAGGTTACCTGACCCCCTTGTGAATAGCCGGCAAGAAATAACTGATCGTTCCAATCATCCGCCCTGCCCAAGGCTTCGAGCAGATCCTCTGCCGCGCGCAAGCCATCCACAACTGAGATCGCGTTGGCTTCTGAAATCATGAAGGGATGCAGGGAGCCGTCGGCAGCGGTGCCTAGACCGGGAAAATCCGGAAGCACACAGTGATAACCGTGCCCGGCGAGAATGAAGCCCGGAATGGTGTAAAAGCTGTTCACGTC
>JBLIND010000424.1:0-5419 GCA_047639095.1 Candidatus Omnitrophota bacterium
AGAGGTAGGGCAGGGGCGGCAGCAGGTGCAGCCGTGGATGCGGATGATCCAGCTCGTCGAGCATTTTTCGCGTGCGCGGGTGGACGGGAAAAATCACCGGGCAGGGGCAGGCCTCAAGGATTGCATCCAGGGTCTCCGCGAGATGGCGGGTCGCATCCACATTGTTTGGACGATGCAAGGTCAGGACCACGTAGGAGTCCGCTTGCAGCTGTAGTTCATCCCAGCAGTCCGGCGGGGTGAAGTTGGGCCGCTGCTTGAGCAGGGTGTCGATCATTGTGTTGCCTACGAAATGGATGCGCGCATCCTCGATGCCGGCGTGACGCAGATGGGCATTCGCGGTTTCGCTGGTGGTGAAAAAAAGGTCGCACAGCGCATCGGTCACCATACGGTTGATTTCTTCTGGCATGGCGAGATCGCCTGAACGAATGCCTGCTTCGACGTGTCCGCAACGCACGTGCATTTTCTTCGCGGTGATCGCACAGGCCATGGTCGAGGTCACATCGCCCACCACCAGGCAGAAATCCGCAGGGTCCTTCTGCAGGACTTTTTCATAGCCCACGAGGATCGCACCCGTCTGCTCTGCCTGGCTGCCGGATCCAACCCCCAGGTTGATGTCCGGTGCGGGAATGCCCAGTTGTTCAAAAAAGGTGTCCGACAGATTCGGATCATAATGCTGACCGGTGTGGATCAGTCGAACCTTCAGCGGGGTCTCGCGCAGCGCTTCGATGATCGGCGCGATTTTCATGAAGTTCGGGCGTGCGCCCGCAATGATGTCGATGCGCTTGCTCACTTTAAATCGTCATATCGCTCGTGGCCCACGCGAAGATCATCGGGCAGGGGAGCCTCTTCGTCGAGGTCCAGGCAGCGAATCACACCCGGTTCCATTTCCTGGAAGCGCAGCGTGGACTCCGGGCAGGTAAAGATGCCCTCGGCGTCCGGGTCTTTCAGGCGGTGGCCGTGCCGACTCACCCAGCCGAGCTGACGGCCCGGGTTGCCCAGCACCAGCGCATAATCCGGTACGTCTTTCGTAACCACGGCTCCTGCGCCGATGAAGGCGTAGCGCCCGATCGTAATGCCGCAAACGATGGTTGCGTTGGCACCGATACTTGCGCCGCGTCGAATCAGGGTCTCTTCGTAGATGCCCCGACGAATAATTTGTGAGCGTGGATTGGTGACGTTGGTCAACACGCAGGACGGACCGAGGAAGACGTCGTCTTCGATGATGGTGCCGGTGTAAACCGACACGTTGTTCTGCACCTTTACGTTGTTCCCCATGCGCACGCCGGGGGAGATCACCACGTTCTGTCCGAGGTTGCAGTGCTCGCCCAATTCTGCGTCTTTCATCACATGTGAAAAATGCCAGACCTTCGTGCCAGCGCCCACACGCGCACCTGCATCGACCAGCGCCGTTTCATGTGTGTAAAAATCCGCCATGTCTATGCGCTCAGCTGACCTGGTGATAGGCCTTATACCACTCCACGAAGGCGGGGATGCCCACGGAGATCGGCGTGCTCGGATCGTAGCCCAGTTTCGCCCGGGCTTTATCGACATTGGCGTAGGTGGAGGGCACGTCACCTGGTTGCATCGGCAGCATGTTCATTTCAGGCTCGATGCCCAGCGCGTCGGAAAGCGTCTGGATCATGTCCATGAGTTTTTCCGGATCGTTGTTGCCGAGATTGAAGATGTCATACGGGGGAAGGTCTTCGGTCAGAATCGCGCCCTTTGTCCCGGCGACAATATCGTCGATGTAGGTGAAGTCCCGCTGCATTTCGCCATTGTTGAACACGGGGATCGCTTCGCCCGCGAGCATCGCTTTAGTGAAGAGCCATAAGGCCATGTCCGGACGGCCCCAGGGACCGTACACCGTGAAGAAGCGCAAGCCGATGGTCTGGAATCCGTACAGGTGCGTATACGTATGGGCCATGAGCTCGTTGGCCTTCTTCGTGGCGGCGTACAGACTCACCGGGGTGTCCACCCGGTCGTCCTCGCTGAACGGCTGCTTCGTGTTGCCGCCGTACACGCTTGAGCTCGATGCATAGACCAGCCGTGGAACCTTGCCATGTCGGCAGGCTTCCAGCACGTTCAGGAAGCCCTGCAGGTTGGCCTGCTCATACGCATGCGGATGTTCGAGGCTGTACCGAACCCCCGCCTGGGCGGCCAGGTTCACCACTACGTCATGCCCGGCGATGGCGTCCATGACCAGATCCTGGTCCGTGAGATCACCCTCAACGCCCGTGTAGCCTTCCAGCGACTCAAGCGTCGCATGGCGATCCCGTTTCAGCTGGACAGAGTAGTAGTCGTTAAAATTGTCGAAGCCCGTCACCTCGTGACCGTCAGCGATCAGGGAGCGGCTGAGATGCGAGCCAATGAAGCCCGCGGTGCCTGTGATAAATACTTTCATAGATTGCGAAGGGTTCTAGCGTAGTTGGTTCCGGTGGTCGATGGGAAAATGAGGGGATTGACATGCGTGGGATACCTGTGAGGGACGATACCTATGATAGGAAGGGTTTTTAAAATGGCTTCCTATCAGAGGAACGGCTGCCGCGTATTCAGTCGGGCTTTACGTCTCTTGGACCGAACGTAAAGCGGGGCAGCGCCGGCAGGTTTTCAACTGCTGTGGTGTCTTCGGTTACCCGAATCCGTTCGTCCGCCGGAATATCGCTGAAGCGTTGCGTCTCTCCCGTGAGCGGCCAGAACACGTCCAGGGTTTTCACTCGTGTTGCCCGGCCGAGGCCGAGATGGACGACCAGAGGATTCGCGCCGAAGCTGCCGCCGCTGTTCATCTCGCGATAGATGGAGCGTTCGACCCCGTCTTCGACCACGATCACATGGATGCGCGAGCCGATGCCGTAACGATTGGAGGCTTTCCCGCGCAAGCTGACTTCCAGCCAGTGATGGTCGCTTCCCGGGTTTTCGTAGAGCGCATCGTAGTAGGGGTCGCCGAGCAAGGCGCCGCCCATCTGCTCAAAGACATCAAGGTCGCCATCGCGGTCGAGATCGGCGATGGCGACTCCATGGCCTTTCTGGAGATGCCCCATGCCGGAGGGGACGGTGACGTCCTCGAAGCGTTGGCCCTGGAGGTTGAGAAAGGTCAGGTTCGGTACCACCGCTGCAAAATTGGGCGCGCCGGTTCCGAGGTACATGTCGAGGAAGCCATCGTTGTTCAAGTCGCCGTAGTTGCTCCCCATCGGGAGCATGGGCACCTCGAGGCCGGTCTCCCGCACGCGGTCAGTGAACCCGCCTTTCCCATCGCCGACATAGAGCGCGGCGAGGGTGTCGTCCGGCAGCGTTTCGCCGCGAAAGTAGGGCGTGTAGACATTGCCGTCACCGGAGTAGTTCGATACGAAAATATCCAAGGCGCCATCGTTGTTGAAGTCCCAGAACCAGGCGGGAAAGCTGAGCCAGGGGCCGGTCACGCGGAGCTCCTTTGCGACGTCGGTGAAGGTGCCGTCCCGGTTGTTGCGATACAGCCGGTTTTGCGCTTTTTGATTGCTGAGGTACAGGTCGGGGTATCGGTCGCCGTTGTAATCGCCCCAGGAAATGCCCTTCGTATATTTGCCGTTGGTGACGTTTGCATCAAGCGCGACATCGGTGAAGTGGTAGAGGCCATCGGCTCCGCGCCCGTCGTTGCGGAAGAGTTGGCAATGGGCTGGCGTGGTGTGTTCCATTTCGTTGCCGATAAACAGATCCAGATCGCCATCGAGATCGTAATCGGCCCAGTCACCGGTCTGGGTCGGGAACGAGCGTTCGGCGAGGCCCACCGCGAAGGTGACGTCGGTAAACCAGACGTGCCCCTCCGCATTCCGCCCTTCGTTGCGGAGCAGGGAGTTGGGATGGAGCCCCTCGGTTTCCAGCCAGGCTCCGCGCAGGACGAGGATGTCGAGGTCCCCGTCGTTGTCGTAGTCCGCCTGCTTGAGGTTGAGCCCGCCCGTGAGGCCTTCGAGGTGGGCCTCGCGGGTGAGATCCGTAAAGGTCCCGTCGCGGTTATTCCGGTGGTAGACCATGCCCACGCGGGGGTCCCAGTCCGTGCGCACGATGTCGAACCAGCCGTCGCCATCGAAATCATCGATCACCACGCCACCAGCGAGTCCGTAGCGATCCAAACCCGCATCTGCAGCGACGTTTTTAAACCGGGGGAAGCGTGTGCGGTCGCTGACATGCGGATTGACGAGACGGTACGCTTCCGGCACCCCGTTGGGATGTTCGCCCAGGGTCATGTAGGCCAGGTTCAGCAGCCAGATCGCGGTCATCTGATTGTGTTGCTGCCCGGGCAGCTCGAGGAGCTTGTGCAGGGTGGTAATCGCTTTGCGCGAGCCCTCTTCCCTGCCGTGGATCGCTGAACCTTTCAACGGATACACACAACTCTCGGGCGAAGGCTTGCTGCAGCAGTTTTCCGTTTCCCCCAGGCGAAAGTAGGCGATGGCCAGGATAGACAGGCTGCGGGTTTTCCACTGGGTCTGGAGGCCCTCGGACGAGCAGAGCTCCCATGCCGCTTCGAGGAGCGGAATGGCCTCATTAAGGTTGCCGAGGTTCATTTCCTCCAGGCCCAGCGTGAGGGTGCTGTTCCAGCGCTCGAAGGCGGGCATGTTAGGGGTCAGCAGGGAATAAACGAACCGACTCCGGCGGGCGCGCTGGTCGCCAACGTAGGTGTTGGTGTCATCCGTTGTCTCGGCGATGGCGGCCAGGGCCTCCAGCATGCGCTGATGGGATGCGACCGCGGCGTTTCCGGAATCTGTGGGGGCGGAGAATGCGAGGGGCAGGGGGGAGAAAGTTGTGAGTGCTCCTGCGAGGAGCACGGTCTGGCAGTATTTCCGGTTGAGAACCATGGCGGGATGCTAACGCACGCGCGGACCACTCGGCCAGTCCTAATGATTGACGCAGGGCCTTCCACTGCGTATTTCACCCTATATGATGTTGCATAAACATGTTGCTTTCTTTTACTTTTACTCCGCTATCTGGTCGAGTTGCCTGATCACTCTTCAGGCTGACATGATTGCCAACTGGAAGGAATTGAGTAGCCTTACCCCGATAACCGCCGGCCTGAACACCGACAGCCCCAGCTTTGGCGATGGGACGGCTTCGAGTGCGCAATCCTTGTGGATGACGGGCCGATTCGGAACCGTTGCCACCCCGGCGAGCGTCAACCTGGCGGTTGGTCAAACGCTCATCGTGTCCGGACAGCTCGTCATTAGCGGGGGCGCTGGCGCAGGAAACCAGTATCGATTTGGCGTCTTCGACGACGGAGGAAAATTTGATTCGGATGAAACCAGTGACTGGCCGGGAGGTTGGATCCATCAGGCTGACACCGATATTTTTAAGGCGCGTACGACCGGTACATTTATCAGCACGACCGGGAACGCGGTCGCGCAGGGCGCCACCAAAACCAGCACGGGAACATTCAATAAAAACTCCACCAATC
>JBLIND010000425.1:0-5412 GCA_047639095.1 Candidatus Omnitrophota bacterium
TTTCGGCGTTCTTGACCAGTTCGCTTTTCCAGGCGGTGACCTGGGCGGGGTGCAACGGGTTCTCCTCCGCGATCTCGGTTACGATCTTGGCCCCCTTGAGCGCTTCCATCGCGATACGCGACTTAACCGCCGGGCTGTGATTCCGTCTTGGGGTTTCTTATGTGTTCTCCAGTGTTTGAGTGGGTTAATCATGGAGAAACCCTGCCTGACCGCCAACTTTTTTGGCTCCGTTTTTCGGGGCCACCGCTCCACACGAAGGCCGCGTATTCGTCGCCAGCTTCGTTGCGGATCGAGCGGCGTTTAATCGATATACACAAATTCATTGGCGTTAAATAAGGAACGGCAAAACGCGTGCAGGCTTTCGGACTGAATAAAGGCGCTGGCAAGGCGTAACTCCTGATCATTCGGTTGGCGCCCGAAGCAATAGAGAAAAGCCCATTCCGCCTGGCTGGCGGGATCCGCGTCGGATATTTCCGTCACTCGTTCCGCAAGGTATCCCGCTTGGTTAATCATGAATGGGTTATTGAATAAAGCGAGCGACTGAAGCGGAGTGGTTGTGGTCATGCGCTTTGGCGTGAAGTTTGCCGGGTCGGGGCAATCCAGGGTGGTCATGAATTGATCGGGCGTCGTGCGAACGATATAGCGATAAATACTGCGCCGCCACAAATCCGGTTGGTCTGCGACAATGTAGTCATAAATCGGTGCGTAGGCCTCGGTGTATTTAAAGTCTTCGAAACCGGGGCCGCCCCGCTGGTGGTTCAGTTTTCCACTGGCGAAGAGAACGGCATCGCGAACCGCCTCTGCTTCGATCCGACGCGGGTTTTGCCGCCAGAGGTAACGATTCCCGGCATCGACGGAGATCCTGGGATCGCTTTCGGCATACGCAGAGATTTGTTGATAGGTCTCACTGGTCAAAATGAGTCGGTGAATCGCCCGCAAGGACCAGCGGTTACGGATCAATTCTGCCGCCAGCCAGTCGAGCAATTCCGGATGCGAGGGGCGATCGCCACCGAGCCCGAAATCGCTCGGTGTGGTGACAAGGCCCTGGCCAAAGTGCCAGTGCCAGAGCCGGTTCACGATGACGCGGGCGGTCAGGGGGTTATCCGGGTGCGTGATCCATTCGGCGAGGGCTTTACGACGTTCGCTTTCCGACGCATCCTGTCCAGCAAGATGGGGATCGAGGCCCGCGATAAGCGAAAGCGCACCGGGGGCCAGGGCATCTCCGGTTTCCGCTTCCGGTTCGCCCCGGCGCATCACCCGGACTTCAGGTATTTTTTCGTGGGCGACGACACCAAAGAATTTTCGTGGGCCGCCAAGGGATTTGATCTCGTTGTCCAGTTGCTTTGACTCTGCCCTGAGTTTGGTCAACTCGACGCGATCCGCTTCGCTTAATTCACCTGGGGTTTTGGATTTCAATTTGGGATCGCCAAATCCGACCTGGTCCATGCTGTATCCGTTTTCACCATCCGTCGCCAGCAAGGTCAGGAAACGAGCGGTTTCCGGTAGAGGGATATCGATCGTTTTCAACCCGTCTTCACGCTTGAGATGCCTGAATGCCTCGACCTTCACTCCGTCGACAAACATCCATACATCCGCCCGATTTCCGCCACCTGCTCCGAAATAGCCGACCTGCGACGTGAATCGCTCTACATCTTCGCCGGATACTTTTCGGATCGCGTCGAGATCAAAGGTGATGCCGGCGTTGGCGTGAATCCCGAGGAGGGTGTGCCCTTCTTCGGTAAAGTCGACCCCCCCCAACTCCGGCGAGTGCTGGCTCCCAACCGGTCCGTTGCGGATGTGGTCCCAGGCCTTCTGATTAGTCGTTGGAATACCGGCAACGATGATGCCGGTTGAACTCACGGGAATTTCAGCTTTTCCGTCCTTGCCATTGGCCACAAAGACGCCATCGACGCAGGGACTTTTTGATGGGGTGAAGGTGTTGGGAACGACATTTTCGAGGTCGCCGAACGTCCGTGTCTGCACGGCCGCTGAACGGGGATCGATTCCACTTCCATACGTGCCCGAGCCATGTCCATTTCCACCCCCGACGACATCGGCGAGATCGAAACCGATCCCTTCCAACTGGGCGATCCGATGCGCGAGCTGGTTTCTCCGGGAGGTCAGATCTGCTTTTTGCTCTTCAGAGGCTTTCAACCTCGCACCTGAGGCGACCCGTTCTTCCCGTTTTACGCCGGCGAAAACGGCGGTCAGTTGATAGTATTCCTCCTGGGAAATCGGATCGAGTTTGTGATCGTGACAACGCGCACAGTTCACCGTCATCGCCATGGTCGAAGTCATCACCTGGGTGGTCATATCGTCGAGATCGAGTGCGCGTGAGGCACGCTTCAGCTCGGGGCTTTTCGTCTCCACCTGGCCAACAAAATCCCACGGTCCCGCGGCGAGAAATCCGGTAGCAATGGTCGCCGCTTCGTCCTTGGGATAGAGCACATCGCCGGCGATTTGTTCGCGCAAAAATTGATCGTAAGGCTTGTCCTCGTTCAACGCGGTAATGACATAGTCCCGATATCGCCAGGCGGAATCGCGGCGCTTGTCGCGCTCGAATCCGTGGGTATCCGCGTAGTGGGCGATATCGAGCCAATGCCGGGCATATCGCTCGCCATAGTGGGGAGATGCCAACATGGTATCGACCTGTTTGGTATAGGCATTCGGATCGGGATTCTTCATGAAATGGACAACCGCTTCCGGAGCGGGAGGCAAACCATGGAGATTAAAGGAAAGGCGGCGGATCAAGGTTCCCCTGCCCGCTTTTGGACTCATCTTTACCGGGCCGTCGAACCGTGAATGCAGCTTTCTGCGGATGAAATAATCGACCGGATTTCCCACTTTATTTTCCGGAAGTTCGACGTTCATGAGCGGCTGCCAGGCCCAGTGTTTTGAACGTTCATCGACCGCGGCATGGTCAGCGGTGGTGGTCGCGTTGACCAACAAAGCCAACACCATCCCACAGGCGGTATAGCCCCTGGTCCTACGCCAGCAATTCATCGATCACGCCCTCCCCTTCAAATCCGGTCAGCCGCTGTTCCAGACCGTTGTGATACCAACTCAGCTTTTCATGATCGAGCCCCAGCACGTGCAAGGCGGTGGCATGTAATTCGTAGCTATAGGTCACCTTGTCGACGGCCTTGAAACCCAATTCATCCGACGCCCCGTACCCGACGCCGGCTTTCACGCCACCGCCGGCCATCCACGCGGTGAAGGCCCCACCGTTGTGATCACGTCCTTTTCCGGCACCACCCTGCGCCGCAGGTTGCCGGCCGAATTCGGAGGTGCAGATCACGAGGGTGTCGTCGAGCATCCCGCGACTCTTGAGATCTTTCAGCAAGGCGGAAGCCCCGGTGTCCAGTATCGCCCCCCAGTATCCGTGATCCCTCGGCAGGTCTTCATGACTGTCCCAGTTGGGGCGGATTTTTTCGGCGGTGGTGTTTTCTGCGCCACAATAAATTTGCACAAAACGGACGCCGCGCTCGACGAGTCGCCTCGCCAACAGGCACTGTCGACCAAACGGACCGCTATCGGGATGCTCGATGTCGTAGAGTTTTTTTGTGGCGGCGGTTTCGCCGCCCAGATCGGTTACGGCCGGCGCGCTGAGCTGGAGACGGGCCGCCATTTCGTAGGCTTTGATCCTCGCTTCCAACTCCGAATTCCCTGATCGACTATTGCGATGCTGCTGGTTTAGGTTTTGCAGAAAATCGAGGGCCGCCCGATCATCCTGCGCCGTAATCGCGCGCGGCGGAAACAGGTCAGCGATGGGTTGATCCGGGTTCGCAGTATTCAAGGTCGTAGCCTGATGTTCTGCAGGCAGAAATCCGGCGCCCCAATTGATGATGCCCCCGGGCGGCAAGCCGCGCACATCCGGCAGGACAACAAAAGCAGGAAGGTTCTCGCTTTCGCAACCCAGGCCATAGGTCACCCAGGCCCCCATGCTGGGAAAGCCCGGCATGATCTGGCCGGTATTCATCATGAAATTTCCGGGGCCATGGAGCGCGGTTTTGCTCTGCATGGAATAGATAAACGCCATGTCATCCACGCAGCTCGCGAGCTTCGGCAGCAGATCACTCATCCAGAGACCCGACTCGCCATGCTGACGAAACTTCCAGAAACTCGGCTGACAGTTGCCCGGCTTGGAGGCGAAGAACTGATGTTTACCGTCGGGATCAAATGGGGTTCCGGCTCGGCGTTCCAGTTCGGGTTTGTAATCGTAGGTATCCACATGACTCAGCCCACCGGAGCAGAAAATCTGGATGACCCGTTTCGCCTTTGGTCGGAAATCGGGGCCGGCCTGCGCCTCCTTCGCGAGGAGAGCGGTCAACGCCAAACCTCCAAACCCACCACCCGCGGTAGAGAGAAATTCCCGACGACTGACATTCGGCCGCGAAGCGTTCATTTTTTACGACGTACTTTCAGATCATTCCTCGCGGCGACGATGTGCATCGTCATCGCGATCGAAGCCCCTTCCGAGTCACGGGCTTCGATCGCTTCAATGATGGCCCGATGATGCTTCGCCGCGCGTGTCTTCCCCACGTTTCCGATCGTCCGGTTCGTAGACTCGCGGCGTAAATCGGCGTTCGATTCCAGGACGAGTTTGAAAATTTCGTTGCCCGCAATCTCCGCTAGTTTTCGGTGAAACTGGATGTCCATCTCCACAGCAGATTCCAGATCCGAGGCCTCCTCTAGATTTTCCTGGAGTTTCCACAGGGCCGCCACATCATCCTTCTTCGCCCGGCGAGCCGCTTCCTTTACGACAGCCGGTTCGATCGCGGCCCGGGCGTCGCATAATTGCAGGAGGCGCTCCTCCATTTCCGGTATCAGCAAACCCAGAGAAGCCGTCAGCGGATCATGAAGTCGATTGATCGCCCGAATGCCACTGCCCCGGCGAACTTCGAGGAGTCCCTGGATTTCAAGGCGCTTCACCGCCTCCCGCACCACGCCGCGCGCCACCCCGAATTTTTCCGCGAGCTTCCGCTCCGAAGGCAGCACGTTCTGTTCCCCCGGCTTCATCTGGCGAACAAGTGTCGCCAGATGCTCCGATACGTCCTCAACGAGGGTTCGTGTTTTGACAGCCGAAAAATCCATTTCTTGAATTGGTAGGACCAATTTACCTGTTGCCCTCCCGGTTGTCTACTCCAAATACGTAACCCGTCAGTTCCTGATGGCCGGGTGTATAAGCCGGTGTACATTTAAGCCGGTGTACACAGAGTAAATGTGGAAACATCCGGCGCACAGCCGGCAGAAGCAATCGCCTTGTGCCAGGCGGACAGGCAAAACGTCACGTCCATCGTGGTGCTGACTTCCCAGGATAAGACCTTGCGGGAATACCAGTCCATCACCGCGATCAGGTAGCAGGACCCGCGCCCCAGCGGGATGTCCGTGCACCACACCTGATTGGGACGA
>JBLIND010000426.1:0-5394 GCA_047639095.1 Candidatus Omnitrophota bacterium
GAATGTGGACTACAAGGACGAGCGCAAATTTGCCGCCG
This sequence comes from Candidatus Omnitrophota bacterium, assembly GCA_047639095.1. Taxonomy (GTDB): domain Bacteria; phylum Verrucomicrobiota; class Kiritimatiellia; order SS1-B-03-39; family UBA6053; genus JAPYUI01. Next base: position 39 of record JBLIND010000426.1, read on the forward strand.
CGGCCACCAACGTCGGGCGCGTTGCACAGCAGGTTCTCGCCTTGGAGCGCCGCCGCAGCTACAAGGACGATCCGAACGTCGGCTGGAAACACCTGCGTGATGGCAAGCTCAATCCCAATCCCAACAACGCCACGGCCCGTCACTTCGGGGTCGATGAAACCGCCAGCCGTGCCACCCAGGGGGCATACTTCCACTGGATCACCGGCAATGCTCTGCTGCCGGACAAGGATCCGAACCCAGACCGCACCGGCGTTCAAATTGTCGATCGCACCACCGTGTTGGAGCTGCCTGAATTGCCGGCACTCGCGAACAGTTTTCAGACCACCATGGATTCGGCGAACGCGCGGCTCAATCCGCTCGGCCTCAGCCCGGGAGCCATCGCCTTCGACCTCGATCCGTATTGGAATAACTCGCAAGGACAAGAGCTCTCAGGCGTTGACGGGGGTGCCAGCCACTACGAGCAGATCTCCGCACGCGCCCTGCGTGCACTCAACAACGCCGCTGGTTCCTTCAATCAAGCCGCCATCATGACCCGCCTGCTTCGTAACCAGGATAACGAGGTCAGCGACCTGCAGCAGGCGGTTGTGGATAACGAAAACGCGCTGCGCAGCGAAATGATTGCCATCTACGGGGAGCCTTATGCCGGGGATGTGGGGCCTCCGGGGTTCTACCCGCAAGGTTATGATGATCCGGATTTCTATCGTTGGATGATCATCGACCGTCCGCTCGACTGGGTCGATACCACCGCGCCGAAATCAGTCACCTACCGCGTGAACAAGGTTTACCGAACTTTCACAGGCGGGGACTTCGACAACATCGTGGCGGCCTACGACAATGCTGATCCCGATTTTATTGAAGACATGACCTTCATGGTCACGCCGAACCGGTGGGCGCAATTTGCCGATGTCGTCGGGCCGGGCACGGCTCTCGGCAGGCGGCCCTATGTCGGAGCCTTGCAGGAGGCGCTGGTGGAAGCCCAGTTGGCGCACATTGCCATTCTTGACGCCAATGACGATTTGGACGATCTCAAAACCCGCTTCGACCGGGAGGCCGAGGTATTCAGGGGGCTGGTAAAGATGCATACGGATCAATACGACAAGGTCGAGGAAAGTGGTGAGGCAATCATCGTGGCGAATACGGCCAGTGCGATTCTGGAAAGCCTTGGCGAAGCGTTGTTTTTCACTGCCGATATGTCAGAAAATATCGCGGCTGCAATTGCAGAGGCTCTGCCTCAAAGTGTAGGAGTCGCGACGGATGCGACTTCGGTTGCGAGAGGTGCCATCGAAGCTGCCGCGACAGCTTTGCAAGCTGGATTCGGTGCCCAGGCTCTGATTGTCAATGGAACAGCAAGACTGATTGATGCAGGTGAGGTGGGTGGCATTGCACTTGAATCCGATTTGGCCCTGATAAAAATGGGTTTTAATCAGGACGAGTTGCAAGCCGCCTATGAATTCGAGCAGACCTACCGTGAGCTGATCAGGATGTATACCCGCTTCACCGAGCTTACCTACAAATACTCCACCGCGACCCAGAAAATCACAAATCTGCTGGCGGATGGAGAAACACTGAAGCTGCGCCGGGAATCCTCGCGTAAAAGAGCGGCCGGGGTGATCAACGGCTACCGCACCCAGGACCTGACCTTCCGGACCTTCCGCAACGAGGCCCTGGAGCAATACCGGACTTTGTTCGATCTCGCCAGCCGCTACAGCTACCTCGCGGCCAAGGCCTACGACTACGAAACAGGACTGCTCGGCACACCCCAGGGTCAGGAGGTGATCAACCGCTTGGTGTCCTCCCGCTCGCTCGGCGATCTCACCGGTGGCGTGCCGCAGGCAACTACCAGCACACTGGGTGACGCCGGACTGGCTGGAACGATGGCCCAGCTCAATGCCGATTTCTCGGTGGCCGAGGGCCGTCTCGGCCTCAATAATCCGGACCATTACAACACGCTCTTCTCGCTGCGTCAGGAATTGTACCGCCTGCTGCCGGTTGGCTCGGGGGATACCTCCCAGGACGAAGCATGGCAGCAAACGCTGGAGCAACACATCGTGCCCGACGTCCTGGCAGATCCGCAGGTCGCGGCCTACTGCCGCGGCCTCACCCAGCCCGATGGGAGCCGGGTTCCGGGAATCATCCTTTCCTTCAGCACCGGTATCCAGAGTGGTCAGAACTTCTTCAACCTACCGCTTGCGGCGGGTGACCACAGCTACAGCACGAGCAGTTTTTCCACCAAGATCGCGGCCGCCGGCCTGGCCTTCGAAGGCTACGTGGGGACGGTGAGGGGAGAATCGACGGAGGAGGATTCACTCAGCGCGACCCCTTACGCCTATCTCATTCCCTGCGGCACCGATTTCATGCGGGATCCGCTCGGGGATACCGGCAAGATCCGCAGCTGGCAGGTCGCTGATCAAGCCCTGCCGATGCCCTACAACCTTGGTGGCAGCGACTTCAACAGCACTCAGTTCTTCAGCGCCAACGGCAGCTTGAGCGAGCAGCCCTGGATCATCCGCAAGCATCAAGCGTTCCGTGCGGTGGCCGATCCCTCTTTGTTCGAAGCTGGAAACCTGCCCCTCGTTTATTCCAACGCCCGCCTGATCGGGCGCAGTGTCTGGAATAGCAGGTGGAAGATCGTCATCCCGGCGAATACCCTGCTCGCGGATGAGCAAGAAGGACTCAACAACTTCGTCAAAAGTGTGGACGATATTCACCTCTTCCTCCGCACCTACTCGAACTCTGGCAATTGATGAAATCAGGGAAAGTGTTCTTGGCTGTCCTGGTGGTGGGTTCGCTCGCGGTCGTCGGCTTCGTGAAGCGGTCGCAGCGTCCGGACGCGGCACTCCCTGTGCCCGCGCCGGAGGTGGTCGCAGTCGAGGTTGATCCACCCGATTTAAATCAGACCAAGGCCGAGGCGGAGGAGATCTTCCGCAGGGCTTTCTGGCAGCCGCCCGGCGCTGCCGATAAAATCCTGCATGCCGAGCGCCGTGAATGGGTGGACGCCGCGGATGTTAAAAAATGGCGATGGTTTCTTGAGGTTGAGGCCTCACCCGAATTGCGCAAATACCTGCAGAAAGCCAACGCCTTCGGCCTTAGCCCGGCCCAGGAGGTGGCGGGCGTCGAGAAGGCACCGGCTTGGTTTGTCTATCCGGCCTCCGGGGTGGATTTCTTGAAATCGCGGCGGGGGCAAATGACCCTTTGTTTTAGCAAGTCGGGTAATCGTCTCTTCGCGACCGACGCGGGCTCGGGCTTCCGGCCCGGCGCGCCCGAACCCACCAACGCACCTGATTCGGGCAGGCCGACCTCTGGAGGTCGTCTTCCAAATTCCATGCCGCCCACGCCTGCCCCGAAGTCACGATAGATTTCGGTTTATACCGTTTCCACCATTTCATTCCTGTCCTTGCTTGTTGCCTGGGTCTCGATTCCCTCTCCGCCCGGGCAGGTCGAGAAGCCCCGGCCGCTCTCTTCAACGACCCCCGCGAGCTTTCACTGCTGCTGGCACGGGACGACCATCCTCATCACCGCCAGATCGAGGATGAGCAGGACGTCGTCCAAAGCCTCTACCTTGGGCTCCTTCAGAATGACAACATCGATGTTGATGGTTTTGGCAGCAGCACAAGGAATCTGGGCTTGTTGAAGGGCTAGCCCGCCGCATTGATCAACCTTGGGCTCTCTTGAAGATTCTCGTTGGGTTCTCCATGTGGAAACGGTAAATTGACGAAATATTATGAACAACGAAGAACAAATCGGGATGTCACGGCGGGGATTTTTACACGGAATGGGTGGCGCTGGTGCGATCCTCGGCATGGCTGGATTCACGGACCAGGCGACAGCCGACGAGGCTCCGAAGGATGCTGACGGGAATGTCATTCCAGGCTTCGAGAAGAATCAGGGTGATGCGAATACGGTGAAAGACTGGCAGCCTGTTTCAGAACGCAAGGTGCGGGTAGGCATCGCGGGATACGGTCTCTGCAAATTCGGCGCGGCTTTCTCTTATCAAAGCCATCCCAATGTCGAAGTGGTGGCCGCCACGGATCTCGATCCCGGTCGCTGTGCTGCTCTGGCCAGGGCGGTGGGTGCCAAGAAGACCTACCCATCTTGTGAAGAGATGATCAAGGATAAGAATATTGAAGTGATCTACATTGCGACCGATGCGCCGAGTCATGCCCGCCTGGCCATTATGGCGCTTAATCACGGCAAGCATGTCGTCTCCGCTGTTCCCGCAGTCTTTGGATTTGAAGCCGAGGGCCAGGCGGAGGAACTGTTCAATGCGGTAAAGAAAAGCGGCATGAAATACATGATGAATGAAACTTCCACGTTTCACGCCGCCTGCTATGCCAAGCGGATGCAGTATCAGGCGGGTGCCTTGGGCAAGGTCATCTACTCCGAGGGCGAATACTGGCATGACTTTGGAGCCAAGGGCCTTCCCTCCTACAATCCCAGGAACGGGAAGGTTGATCTCAATGGATGGCGAAAAGCCCTCCCGCCAATGTGGTATCCCACCCACGCGGCGGCTTACTATGTTTCCATCACCGGTGGCCGCTTCACGGAAGTCTCAGCAGTCGGCACTCCCGGTCTCTATCCCGAATACAATGGTGGTGATAACCAGCATAAGAATCCTTTTGGGACGGAAATTGCCATGTTCAAGACCAGCGAAGGCGGGATCTCGCGGATGGGTGGCAGCTGGGACATGAAAAATGCCCACGGTGAACAGGGTCGGGTCTACGGACAAAAGCCGCACAACGACGCGATCAAGGGAGATCGTCCGCCCTTGCCACCAAGCGTTGGAGGTGGCGGCCATGGCGGTTCTCACGGACAACTGACAAACAATTTCATCGAATCCATTCTGCTGGACAAAGAGCCTATCGTGCCTGTCGGGGATGCCCTGAACATGACCTTGGGCGGAGTGATCGCCCACAAGTCAGCCCTCAAAGGTGGCGAATGGATGAAGATCCCGCAGTATGATTTGTAATTGCGTGCCGGTCTACCGATCTCATTTACCTTAAAGAGTCCGACTCCGTGATGGCTCTCTGCGACCAGTGGCGGACTCCCGATAAGAACGACATTAACAAGTCGCGCTACCTCTTTCTTCCGCTGTATTTGGATCCGAATACTGGCAAGGTGAAGATGGAATACCGTGAGAAGTGGAGTCCATTAAAGCCTACCAAAAAGAACTGAGAAAGTGAAGATGCCGTCCATGATTAAACGGTTCGTTACGGTTCTTTCCATCCTGCTGCTATCGCCGGCATCACTCTCTGCCTTAGAGACGGTCAGTTTTGGGACGCCCGAGGTGAAGCTGGTCAAGGAGTTCGAAAAAGGCGGGCGAAAGGTCCTGCGCTACGAGCACGACAGTATCCCTGAG
>JBLIND010000427.1:0-5362 GCA_047639095.1 Candidatus Omnitrophota bacterium
CCGGGATACGCATAGGCAGAAGCCGGATTGCGATACCGCAGGTCAAAGTCGGCCGCATCTTCCACAATGAGCACGTATTCCCCCGCCCCGAGCAAGAGCTCGTTGGTGAACGCAAAATTAACCGCATTGGAGATACTCAAGCCGTTCAAGTCGATGGGCCCGGTGCCCCGGTTGAACAACTCGATGAAGGCGTAGTCCTCAAAATCGATGGGGTTGTAATGAAGTTCCGAAATCAGGAGATCGTCGTAGGCCGCAAGGCTCTGAGACGGCCCGCCGACGAACTCCACCGGATCGGACCAGCGGCTCCAACGGCCGGTGTCGTCCTGATGTCGCACGCGCGCACGATAGGTGCGGCCAACGACGAGACCCACCGGCGGCAGTTCGATCGTGTCAACAAACGGGGCGGCGACTTCCTCCTCCCAGAACGGGGTGACTTCATACGCCCAGGCATCCCCCAACTGATAACCGGGGCTGGAGCTGTTGTAAATCGTACCGATGCGCCACTGGACGGCCTGGAAGGTGCCACTGCCATTCGGATCGGAGAAGGCGTTGCACTGAAAGCGTAAATCGTCGACGGGAAAACCCGCGGGGCCAGTGTAGGTGATCGTCGGGCGATTTGGAATGTTCACATCGCTGGCCTCGAGCTCCAGGTAGTTATACCCGTAACCACGCGGATCGCCGTCGCCGACGGAGAAGCCATCCGGATCGATATCGGTCATGAAGTCGAGCATATGCTGCACCTGCCCTTCGTGATCCGGCGTACTCAAGGTCCGCACCCAGGCGCCACCGATCCGACTGTCGTTAAACGGGGTGCGGTAATATATGCCGCGATGATCTCCGGCCGTCCTTGGGTGATAATTCCACATGAACTGATCCATGTCCGACATGGTCCGCGCCTGGCCGGCGGGATTGACGATGCGGGCGTATTCGTCAAGGACCTGCGCCACCTGCCCACCCGTCGAACTGCGGTCGCTGATCAACAAGTCCAACAAACTGCGGGCATGATTCCGGAAGGCGATATCGATCTCGGCATGCAGGAGGGCATTCCGCATGTAGACGATGCCGGCCCAGTGGGTGACCGGAAAAATCATCATGTCCATGTCCTGGGGAATGACCCGCCACCGCCCACTGGGATCATGATACATCGCGTAGTTCGTATTCTCGCGCAGATCGACATTGGAACAGACGCGGTTGATCGATCGAAAGCCAAAGTAGCTTTCAAGATGCAGATTACTTTCCCACCAGGCTTGCGCGGTGCCGGCATTCTGGGCGCTGCCCCGAAAGGTATTCCAATCGGCCGCATCCTCGCTTTGCCCGACTGCCTGGTTGCGCTTCTCGCCGTTGCCGCCCTGAATCTTGTAGGTGTTGCCGTCGGGCAAACCGAGGCGGCTCAACCACCGGCCGTCGAGCTGCTCCTGCATCATGTATAAACCCCACAAGTCGCCGGCATACTGATCCGCAGGCGCTTCCTGGACCTGATCGATGATCCGAAACTGAAAAAAGTGCGTATTGGGCACCGGGACGCCCGCAAGCTCGTACATTTTAAAACTCACCGCCTCATCGAGACCGGCCATGCCACGATTGACCGGTGCCCAAGGAGCAGCGCAGCCGTTAAAATTCATGCGGTTCAAGGGGTCCGGATATTTTTTACCGTTGTTGTCCCGCGCTTCAAACCCGCGACCCTTGTTGAAATAAAAGCGCCATTTATTCTTACCTGATCGATAGGTTGAAGCTTCGCCCCGGACCTTGAAGTGCACATGGTCGTAGACCGTGCCTTCGTAGACCATCGTCCCGGGAAAACGGTTGTCGCGAAAACTGCCGTTGTACTGGCAGGCCAGGATATCGGCCTCGCTCGCCAGGAGATGGTAGACGGGCAGGCTGGCACTCATGTTCGTAGCCGCGAAGGTCTGGGTCGGCGTGGTGCCCGGATTGTCCGCGGCAGTCCAGGCGGGGACGCCATCATAAATGAAGCAGGCGAAGTTGGGCTGTTCATCGTCTTCGTAGGGCACTAACTGGTCGTTGCCGAGGCCGTCCTCCACCGTGATGCGATAGCGAATCAAATGCCGATGCTGGCTGGCGGGCAGGAGGGCGGTAAACACATCGTCTCCCGCCACTTCATCGCCGGAGGTACCGTCATCGACCATGTTGTTCGTGGTCCAACCCGTCGCATAGGTGGCATCGGTCAGACGTTCGTACGTGCCGGGAGGGAGGTCCTTGTAGCTGAGGAGCACCGAGGACACGCCATCCGGATCGGTGACCTTCGCGCTGATCCGGATTGGTTCAATGCTGGTCGGCTGTTCCGGGCGATGCTTCACCTGCCGAATCGCCGGTGGGGCATTGTCGGCATACCCGCGATTCACGACGCCCGGGGTGGGATGGTTCGATCCACCGGGCGGGACCGTCTTCAACTCAAGATCGATGGAGAGATCGCTGCTGTTCAGGGTTCCGTTCAACGCGTGAACCGCGATCTGGTTCGTCCCCGGCGTCATGTAGGTCCCCGGGTTCGTCAGCAGGATCTCTTCCCAGGTCGCATCATGGTTGTTGCCAAAATCGTTGTAGGCTTTATCGCCAGCCGAGACGAAGGGACGCCCGACTTCAACGCCGTTGATCCAGACAATCGCGCCATCGTCCACATACACGCGGAGTAACAACTGACTGGGAATGACCGCAGGCATGACGACCGGGTGACGAAGATACACCGTGCTGTAATTGCCCTGCATGTCGCTCAAGGTGGTGTTGTCGTCTCCATCCCCGTATCCGATCGGGGTCTGGCCGCTCAACCAGTTCGTACTTTCGACAAAGGTGAGATCGCGCCAGGCCTCGACCGGACTGGACGCCTCCTGGGTGCCCTTGGAATAGTGCCAGTCAGTTTGGGCGGGTGCGAGAAAGGTCACCGGCGTGTCGGTCACCGGGTTCAACGAACTGCGCCAGGAAGCGCCGAGGTCGTTATCAAAAGCAGGATGGATCAACTCCATCGAGGCGCCACCCGGGCAGGTCGGCCACGGGAAGGAACGTTGATAATCTACTTCGTCGATTTTGTTACCCGCAGCGTCACGCAGGGTGAGTCGCTCGCCGGTATTTTTCAGCGAACCCGACCAGGGGCCTTCTGCGGAGGTGTTGTACGTGGCCAGGAGCGATGCCGGATCCTGGGCGATGAGCAGATAGCCAGCTGCCGCGATGGAGGTCCCGTTCGTGAAGGTGAACTCGACCCCCGAGGTGAAACGCCAGCCGGAGAGGTCCACGGGGAGACCGCCCGGGTTGTGCAGCTCGACGAACTCCAAAGGCTGGCTGTCCGGTTCCGGATCATAGAGGATCTCATTGATCACCACCTGCCCGGAAACCGAACAGCGCATGATCACCCCGATGATCCATAGTGAGATTACCGCCTGTCGCATCCCCTCAACCTACCGTGCAACGTACGTGGTGGAAAGGCTATTTCGTATGGATGCCATTGAACCGACGTGTCCACCGAATGTAGGATAGGTAAAAGGCCATGCAAAGGGAGCCCTGGCGACCAACGCAGAGCCGTTACCTGTCCCCACCCAACAAAGCCAAGCTCCATCCAACGCGAGCCCAACCCCAAGCCAGCGGGGACAGATAACGACAAGCGACTCGTTCCTCGCCGCAAGGCTTTTATCTATCCCACATTCGACCTATACTCCCCCATGCTGAAAATCCCCACCCTTCTCGTCCTCCTCTGCTCGCTCGTCCATGCGGATTCCATTATCTGCTGCGGCGGCGACCGGGTCTTCATCGTGGATAAAACCGGTCAGGAGACCTGGACCTGGCAGGCGTCCGACTCCCCGCAAATCCCAGCCAACGCCCACGCCCTCTTCCGCACGACGGACGAATGCAAACCGGTTGGCGAACACATCCTCATCACCTCTTCCAGTGGCGGGGTCGCGCTCATTGAACGCGCGAGCAAACATTGCGCCTTTTACACTCAGGCCAAGAATGCCCACAGCGCCTGCCTGCTGCCGGGCATGCGGGTCGCGGTCGCCGCGAGTACGGGGGGCGATCACCTCTACCTGTTTAATCGGCGCAAGTCGGGATTGGAGATCAAGCCCATGAAAGCCATTCCACTTAAAGGTGCACATGGCGTTATCTGGGACGCCGCCAGCGAGACTTGCTGGGCACTGGGGAACACGGTACTGATCAAGCTCGACCGAAATTTCGAGATCGTCCATACCTACCCCCTCCCCACGGAAGGGGGACACGATTTATCACGCGCGAAGGACGGGCGGCTGCTGATCACAACGAACACCGCGGTCTACCGCTTCGATCGCACGACCGGCAGGTTTGATACGGATCCGCAGCTGGGTGATCAGGCCAAGGTGAAATCGGTCGATGAGCATCCCGTAAGCGGCAAACGGACCTGGCAACAGGCCTCGGCTTTGCACTGGTGGGGGCACGAAATTCACGTATCCAATCGTGACGCCATTTCGATGCCGGACGAACGCCTGTACAAAGTGCGCTGGGATGTTCCGCAAGCGACGCCGGAAAGCGAAACCATCGACACCCTGAAGCGACAAGGCGTGAAGGTGTTCGAGTCCGACGGGCACGTGAAAGAGCTTGTGGCAAATCAGCTGGAGCTTCAGGATGACGATCTGCATTGGTTCGGCTGGCTCCCCCTGGTTACCGATATTTCACTGGAGCACACCGCCATCACCGATAAGGGCATCGCCCATCTCGCCGCCTGTGATCGCCTGGAATGGCTGAACCTCTGGCAGACCGCCATCGGCGACGAAGGTCTCAAGGTGATCGGTGGGTTCAAGCGCCTGCAGCATCTGCCCATCGGCGGGACCAACATCACCGACGAGGGGATGCACCATCTGAGAGATCTCAAAGACCTGATCTATCTCGGTCTTCGCGAGACCCGGATCGGCGATGCCGGATTGCGCCACCTCACCGGACTGACCCAGCTCGAATCGTTGAACCTGATGGAAACCCCGGTGACGGACGCGAGTATCCCCATCCTGCTCGGCTTGGAAAAGCTCAAGACGCTTCGTCTGGAAGGATGCCGGATCAGCCCCGCCGGGGTTGCCCGGCTCCGTAGCGAAATGCCCCAATGCCTCATCGTGTATTGAGTCTCCTCGCAGGTTGTACCCCCCGCTAAAAAAATACGTACGTACGCCACCCAAATCCGCATGCATCTGTGGTTCCCCTCATCCTCCTTGACCCGCAACCACGGATGGTCGCGGAGACGACACTTCCATACTACGAAAAAAACTTCCGTGTGTTTCGCGTATTTCGTGGCTCCCCCCTCACCCTCCACTCTCCTTGCCCCGCAACCACGGACGGTCGCTGAGACGCCTCATCCATCATACAAAAAAGCGGCGAGGCTGTCGACACGCCGCCTCGC
>JBLIND010000428.1:0-5337 GCA_047639095.1 Candidatus Omnitrophota bacterium
GCGGACCGGGTGGATACGCCGGTGGCATGGGCGGAGTCGCCACATCTGAAAATATGAAAAGTGGCGAACCCGGCCTCGGCCCAGGTGGCGGCAAGCCCGGCTTGATTGAGAATGAGGATGGCGGCGGTGCGGGCTTCGCAGTTGCCGGGACCGGACCCTTGGGCGGGAGCGCTTACGGCAATCCCTTGAACTCGCCCATCATCGGCGGATCGGGCGGGGGTGGCGGTGCTGCCGGGCCCACGAATAATGGTGGCAACGGTGGCGGAGCCGGCGGTGCGATCCTGATCGCGGCTACGGGGAAAATTAGTCTGAACGGCAGCATCCTCGCGGCCGGGGGCGCGGGCCAGGTGGTGGCCACGGCGGGTAACGGAGGAGCCGGTTCAGGTGGTGCCGTTCGCCTCGTGGCGAATCGCGTGGAAGGTTCTGGTGCCGTCGATGCAGGAACCACGGGACGTATCCGCGTCGAAGGTTTCTTCGTGACCCTCAACGGTGCCTTCAGTCCGACGGAAAGCAAGGCCCCGCCGTACGCACTGGACCTCGCCGGGCAGGGAGCCATTGTGATTACCGATATCGACGGATCCGTGCAGACCTATAACGTCCCCGCGAATCCCGGCGGCGACCTGAATAATCCCGATGTGATCTTCAGTGAAAGCGGTCCGGTGACGATTAATATGAGCACGACCAATGTTCCACAGGGCACGGTGATCGATGTGCGGATTACGTCTGGAAGCACGGTGATCCAGGTGCAGAGCGCCGGCGTAGCCGCCAATGGAGCCGCTTCGGTTACGGCGAATGTGCCCGCCGGCGTCGGGACCATCCAGGCCTTTGCCGAGTATACCCAGTAAGTACCGTAGCATGGGCTTTAGCCCGTATCCTCGCTTACCCGCTTACTCACTGAATACGGGCTGAAGCCCATATAGCCAATCAGTGTTACTTCACTTCATCGACGTCGATGTAATCCTGCTCATCAGTACGCTGTTCGGTGAAGGTCTGCCCGTTCACATTCACGTTCACGTTGATAGTCCCGCTCTTCATCTTCTTGACCAGCCAGCGCTTCAGCGGTTCGCGAAAGATGGGCCGCGTCATCGGCAGGAGCAGGAGGAAGCCGATCGCGTCGGTGATGAATCCCGGGGTCAGAAGCACCGCGCCCGCACAGAGAATCATGGCCCCATCGATGAGGCGCTTGGCGGGCATCTGCCCGGTGGCCAGGTCCTTCTGGATCAGGCGCAGGGTTTGCGCTCCCTGCCACTTGGCCAGGCTTGCGCCGAGTACGCCGGTGAAAATACAGAGCGCGAGCGTGCGCCACAGGCCGATGGCGTCACTGGCCTTGAGCAGAAAGGACAATTCCGCGAGGGGCATGCCGATGAAAATGATGACGAAAAAGATGAATGCCATGGGTGCAGGATAAGCAGGAATCATCGCAGGGCACGTATAAAAGTGCAGAAACCTGACCGCCCGCGTTACGGATTCAGCTGCACCTCCGGCAGATACACCTTCACGAAGCTTCGTTTCCACCAGTCGCCGGATAGGGCCCGCTCTTCCGGCGTGGTAAATTCGTAGCGATACACCAAGGCGCGGATGCGTTTCGGTGGCTGATCGGGAAAGGGATTGTAGTCGAGCAGGTTCAGCACCGTCGATTGGCCCTCCAGCAGGTCGATGACAAGCGGGAGCATCCACGGTTGCGCCCGCCAGGGCCGGGGATACTCATAGGATAGCGATGCAAACCACATCTGCCAGTCCAGGCGCGGTTGGTGGGGAGCCACCAGGCCCGGTCGTCGATCGAGGTGCCCGGGTTTGTATTTGAAACCGTACGGCAGCCAGGTCACTCCATCTTCCGTGCCTTCGATGATGATTTCCGGACGCTCTTTCGTCATCACCGCGAAGAGTCCGTAGGGACTCAACGAGCGGAACTGCGCCGTGTTGCGCCAGCTCAACTGAATCGGCTTCGGCCAGTGCTTCCAGGTATACGCGCGGTTGCATGCGCCGACCGTCTGCAGGGTCGAAATCAGGATGATCCAGATGGCCAATGGCCAGCCGATGGCCTGCCGGGTGATGCGCGTGCCTTTCGGAGCCCGATAGATTTTACGTTCCTTCAACAGGTCGCGCAATTTTCGGATGCGCGCGAAGCTCCGGTCATCGATCAAGAGCAGGCACAAGGCAATCGCCAGCAGGTTGAAGAAGGTATAGTTGCCGGTGAGCATGATCAGGAGCATCAGGCCGATCATGCTGATGGCACTGACCAATCGGAAACGCCGGGGCAGGAAGATCAGGACGGGGAGGACGAGCTCGATGACATACATCACGATCTGGGAAAAGGCGTGCACGCCTTTCGGCGCCTGGTGGGCGTGCCACGCGATCCAGATCGGCAGCGGTTGGGTTTCGTAGTGATAGGTGAGGGCGGTGCCATCCCGCCAGGCGGGGTCTTCGCTGGAGAGTTTGACCGCCCCGGATGAAACCATGAGCTTGAATAGCAGCACGTGCAGCAGAATCAGGCCGAGTCGGTGATAGCGAAAGGTCAACAGGCCCCGCGGTCGCACGCTCGTCAGAGGTATCAGGAATAAGGCGCACCCCGCGGTTTCGAGCAGCAGGTTGTCCCACTGGAAACCCAAAAACTGTTGCGAGACCGTACAGAGGGAGAGGTAGGCGATCCAGCAGGTGAAGCAACTGAGCCAGGGCCAGCACCCCACCGCGAGCAAAAGGCCCGCCAGGATGCCGATGATGCAGAGCGCACGCAGGGCGACATCGCTGGCACTGATCCAGCAAAGGGTGGGGTACTGGATCCACCGAATGCCCTCGGTTTGTTGTGCAATCTGGTCCAGCAGCTGGCGGGCGGGCGCGATGCCCTGCTCGCCGATCAGCCCTTGGACCTGAACCAGCAGCGAAAGATTCGCGATAATAAAAATGACCCCGAGCACCCGGAGGAACAACCAGCAGGCCAGGCGGCGATGGCTCATCACCTCCGGTGTTTGCGCGATGATGAATGCGCGGAGTTTCAGGAGCATATCCGGTAAGGGCATTTGATTAAAAGGCGGCGAGGAGAAGTTCACGTGCCGTGTTTGCATTCAACAGGCGGGGGTTGTTGCCCGCCCGTTCCAGATTCAGCGAGCCAACCAACTCCTCGATGCGCTCGGCGGGAATTCCCATCGTTTCCAGGCGGGTCGGCAAGCCGAGGGTTTTCATGCGGGACAACCACTGTTCGCGTGCGGTTTCGGCCGAGCCGGCACCGAGCAGGCTGAACAGTTCATCGAGGGTTTGACGGACGTGTTCGGGTCCATCCGGATGGGTGCAATCGGTTGGCCCCACGTCAGCATTAAACGCCATGAAGTGACCGAGGGTGAGCGCGACCGCATGGCCATGCGGGATGCCGAAGCGGGACGTCATGCCGTAGGACATCGCATGGGCGCCGGTGGTCTTCGATTGATCAATCGCCTTTCCCGCCCAGTGTGCGCCCAGGCTCATGGCCTCGCGGGCCTCGTCTGTGGGCGCATGAACCGCATTTTCGATATGGGGCAGGATGTGTCTGAAGGCCTGCCGTGCCGCGATCTTCGATTCGTCGGTCGCGCCGACGGCCCAGAACGATTCAATGGCCTGGGCGAGGGCGTCCAATCCGGTCACCGCGGTCAAGTGCGGGGACATGCTGCGGGTCAAGGCTGGATCCACGATCACGTGCAGGGGGCGTATGTCCTCCGATGCGATGGAATATTTTTCACCATTCACATAGAGCACGGCAAAGTGTGTGGCCTCACTGCCACTGCCCGCGGTGGTGGGCAGGGCGATGAGGGGGAGGGCGGCTCCAGCCGGTGCTTGCTCGAATAAATCTTTTTCGCAGACCTCACTCAGACTCCGCCGATTCTCGGCGATGAGTTTGGCCATGTCGATCACCGATCCTCCTCCGACCGCCAGCACCAGGTCGGCTTTGGCATCCTGGCAGATTCTCGCACCCTTGAGGAGGTCTTTGTATTCCGGATTGGGATTGAAGTCCCAGAAGCGGGTGACCCGGTACATGCGCATCATGGGGGCGATGGCGGTCGAAGCGCCGGAGCGTTCAAAGGATTCCCCACCTGTGACGAGGAGGATGTTTCTCCCCAGGCCAGCCAGCAGGTCGGGTAGTTGCTCCAGCGATCCAAAGCCCAGCGCCGTCGCCATCTCAGGACTCCTGGACGAAGCGCATGAAGGCTTCTTTGTTTTCGCGTGGTGAACGATCCGGACGCGCGAGGTCTTCGCGGCTGCCGAGGGTAACCTGGATTTCCAGAAAGGTCGGACCGGTCTCGGAGAGAAAGGTCGGCAAGACGGAGGCCAGACCTTCGGCCGATTGCACGCGTTGGGCGGTCGGATAGCCGCAGGCGGTGGCGATGGCGGGCAGGTCGAGCTTGAAGCCCACGGTCGGTTGCCCACCCACGGATTCGTGTGCGCCGTTGTTCACGACGATGTGATACAGATTCTTTGGTTGCCGTTCGCCAATGATGCCGAGGCCGCCCATGTGCATGATGAGGGCACCGTCGCCATCGATGATCACCACCCGGCGATCCGGCTTCGCCAGCGCGATGCCCAAGGCAATTTGCGAACTGTGGCCCATGGATCCGACGGTGAGAAAATCCCGGGTGACGCCATCTTCCGCGGAGGCTTTTCGGATTTCGAAGACTTCACGCGAGGGTTTGCCCGTGGTCGAAACCACGATGGTGTGCGGGTCGAGGGCCTTGATCACCTGTTCGATGGCGGCCTCGCGCGAAAGGGTCAAACCAGCCTGGATGTGGGCCGACTGCAATTTGTACGGACCGAAGGTGCCTTTGCGCACCACGAGCGCAACCGGACCTGAACGCTCCCGCATGACGCCGGCCATGCGCGCGAGGGTTTCGCCCGCGGCATCGGCTTCCTCAGGGAGAACGGCCCAGGGAATTTCCAGGGCATCGAGCAGGTCGTTGTTGATCCGGCCCTGTTTCACGTGTTGGGGCTCGTCGGGTCGTCCCGGTTCGCCTCGCCAGCCGATCAACAACAGCATGGGGATGCTGTAGACTTCCGGGTCGGCGAGGGAGGTGAGGGGGTTGACCAGATTGCCCAGTCCCGAATTCTGGAGGTACACCACAGCCGGTTCGTTGGTCGCCAGGGTGTGCCCACTGGCCAGGGCCACGGCGTTGCCTTCATTGGCGGCAATGATGTGGGACGAGGCATCGGCATGATCCGTGACGTACGCACAGAAATTCTTGAGCAGTGAGTCGGGCACGCCGGCATAGAAGTGAAATCCTTGCTCGCTCAGCTGGCGGAAAAACAAATCGCATTCGAGCATGATCAGGAGTCCGGGATCAGGGTCAGAATTTCTTTGATGGGCATGCACCACTC
>JBLIND010000429.1:0-5315 GCA_047639095.1 Candidatus Omnitrophota bacterium
ATGTAACAAGCCACAACGGATCCCTTCGTGTTCTTCACGGCTGGAGACAGCCATGCTAGGCTTAAATCAGTTCGCGGATGGGCTCGATACCGGGATCGACGAGGTAGTACGGGCGACCGGAGGCATCGCGGACGCTGGTGCTGCTGAGATCGATGCCGAGGTTGTGATACAGGGTCGCGAAGACTTCCTGGAATTTGATCGGCCGTTCGACGGGTTCGCCCCCGTGTTTGTCGGTGGCACCGATGACCTGGCCATTACGCATGCCGCCGCCAAACAACAGACAGGCGTTGGCGCGCGGCCAGTGATCGCGGCTGTTGTTGGCATTGAGCTTTGGGGTACGACCGAACTCCCCCCAGACGACCACGGAGACATCCTTGTCCAGGCCGCGCTCGTGGAGGTCGGTAATCAAGGCGGCGAGGCCCTGATCCAGGAGCGGAAATTCTTCACGGGAGCGGGGGAAATTCATTCCGTCGCCGCCATGCCAGTCCCAGCGACTGTAATTGAGCGAGACGACCCGGGCACCGGCTTCCACCAGGCGGCGGGCGATGAGAAAGTTGCGGATCATCTTGGGCGCACCATCCCGCTGGAAGGTCGGATCGTTCACGCCGTACCGATCGGCGATCTTCGGATCTTCCTTGTCGAGATTGAGCGCATCCACCAGCCCTTTGGACGTCAGGATATCGAGGGCCTGCTGATTAAATTTATCGATGCCCACCATATTGCCGGTCACATCCGCTTCGCGCTTGAAGGCATCGATGGAGCGGCGCAGCTTGTCTCGATCATTTAACCGCTCGAGCGAAATCCCCTGCAGGGTCATGTTCTGCGATTTCTGATTCGGATCCTTGCCAACCAGGCTCATCGGCGCGTGTGCACGCTCCATGAAACCGGCGTCGCCGGGTTCCCCCCAGGTCCGATTTCCGGTGGGATACATCAGCGAGAGATTCGCGGGCACCCCGGCGTGGGACCCCTGCACCCCGGACACCCAGGCCCCCATGCTCGGCCAACCGCCTCGGGGCTTCATGTCGCCGCGCCGATGACCGGTCATGCACTGATACCCATCGTGGCCGCCATCTGAATCCGAGAGCGAACGGATGATGGTAAACTTATCCGCTAGCTTGGCCAGGCGGGGAAACAACTCACAAATTTCCATGCCCGGGACGTTCGTTTTGATCGGCTGAAAGTCGCCGCGAAATTCCGAGGGCGCATCGGGTTTGAGATCCCACATGTCCAGGTGCGACGGCCCGCCGGGGAGATAAATATTGATGACGGCCTTGTGCGAACGACCGCTTCCTGCCTGAGCTTCAAGGTTCAGCAGTTGGGACAAGGAAAGTCCACCAGCGGCCATGCCTCCGACTTTCAGGAAATGCCGACGCGAGAGGCCATCGCAATGATGGGCGCGCCGTTCATAGTGACCAGTGAGGTTTAACATAGGCCGCCAGTATACGAAAACGCGGCCGAACTTACCAGTTCTTCACGCGTGCATTGATCAGCGGGACGACTTCATCCTCGAAGAAGTCCGGGTGGCCCCGGTAGAGAATTTTCCCATCGCGATCGATCAGGTAGGCCTCCGGAATGGGCTGCATGCCCAAGGCGACAGCGGCGGGCGATTGGTAGCCCACTTTTTTTCCATCTGCCGACACGCTCCAGAGGTGATGGATGTGAGTGATCCCCCGCCGCTCAATTTCGCGACTGGCGCGGGCAAGCGTATCATCGATACTGGCGGCATAATATTCGAGTTTGCCCTTCCATGCGGCGGGCGGCGATTGTGCAAGCTGGTTAAGCCTCTCCAGAGGCTTGCGGCAATTGCCTCACCACACGGCCCAATATTCGAGATAGATCATGGGGCCTTTGATCGCCCCGAAGGTCGTCGGCTTGGCCTGGGTGATATCGTGAAAGGTCAGTTCCGCCGGGAGGTTGTCGCCCGCACCGATATACGTCAGTTGCGTCTGCCAGGTGCCCCCATCCTTGTAGATGAAGCGCGCGGTTTCGCGCCCGCCCACCCCGAGCTCGTATTTCACGCCCGGTTTGAGGTCCTTGACCGTGTACTGTCCTTTTGCATCCAGGTGATCGATGAGGAAAGGAACGAGCGCAAATTCTTCGCCCTCGAATACCTCAACCTCAAACAACTTGAATGGATAACCTGCGGCGGCTTCGCCGGCTTTGTTTTTCACCTCGATGGTCACCGACGAAGCGGCTAGGTAGAGGGGAAGAACACATATGAGGGCGAGCAGGTGCAGGATCTTCATGCGGTGATTAAACCATGTTTACCCTTTATAGGGAAGCGATTCCGACGGGTCCCTCGCGTAGCATGGCCGTCCTCTGCCGCAGGGTAAACGGAGCCGGGGGCCAGCAACGTCTGGGGACAGCCATTCTACGCTTGGGACCTGCTAGCGCAGCAGCGCCTTGACCCGGTAGTACCGCTGTATCATGCCATCGGTATCTGGATCGAGGAACATGATGTCCTGGCCAGTGCTCTGAATCGGGGGGCCGAGCGGGAGCCAACTCGCCGGCATGAGCGAATCGCTATATTCAACCACATAGAGCAGGCCGGAAATGGTCGGCACCATGACCAGGGACGAGCTGCCGGGCATGAGCGCCAAGCCGATATTGGGCGCGAGGTTGTCGAACGCGCCTCCCGGGGTACCACCCAGGCGATGACTGGGATACCAGCTCTCCGCCAGGTTGTTGTCCATCCAGGGATGGATGAGGGAAAGCGAGGGGCCAAAGCCATCGGGCGTCAGGGCCCACGGTGGATCGTCGTTGTATTTCACGATGTCCACCTGGTTGCTGACGCTGTCGGACAGCTCAAGCGTTTCGCCGGAGTTGCTCAAAGTTGTGTTAGTGCCGTAGGCGAAGACCTGGAAGCCCAGGCCGCCATAGGTCGCGGCATCCGCAGCGATCACGAGGTATTCACCTGCAGCCATGGTTGTGCTGGCGGGGAAGGTGAAGTCCAAGCCCTGGCTGAAGTGGTAGCCGGTGAGATCGACAGCGCCCGGTCCAGGATTATGCAGCTCGACGAACTCGTATTGTTCATCCAGCCCCTGCGTGGTGGCCGGGTTATAGTGGATCTCGGAAATGACCACATAGCCCTTCGTCGAATCGGCCGGGAAGGCGCCCATGTCCGCGCGAGAGCCATCGGGATCGAGGGCAGAACTCGCATCGCCTGAATCAATGGCCTGTGAGCTCCGCTGAAGAGTGAAGTCCACATTATCGATGCTCACGAAATAGGGATTCACAAACAGGTTGCTCACGCCCGGCAGCACTTCGGTATCCGACATCGAGTAGCTGATATTAATCGACGACTTGCTGTCCACGAAGTAACCGATATTGGTCGATCCGGACAGAATAGTGTTGATCACATCCGCGGATCCTCCGCCGGCCCCGAAGTTTTTCTCGAACACGGCAACCCCGAGGCGTGCATGGTGAATCGTATTCTGATCGATCAATGCGTAGGAACCCGTGTCCTTGATCCCGACGCCCATATCGACGTTGTAGATCAGGTTCTTGCGCACCGTAACCTTACTCCCCTGCCCGACCGAAACGCCCTTGTCGGTGCAGTTGTAAAGGATGTTACTCTCGATGAGGATATTCATGGCCTGTTCACCGGCATCGATGGCATCGGAGTTGAATCCGATGAAATCGTGGATGACGGTGTTCCGCACGATGCCGGTCGAAAGACCATCAAAGTCGATCGCATCCGTATCCGGTGCGGAATCGCCACGGAGATCACAGTTTTCCACGAGGGCATATTTGGCTCGCTTGACGTTGATGTAGTCACAGACCACATCGGAATGGATTCGACTGTTCCGCACTTCGACATGATTTCCTTCCTGGATAAAGATCGGGAAATCGACCTGATCGAGGTCAACGCCATCGAGATAGACATCGGTTCCGAGCGCGGAGATGGCGGACTTATGGTTGATCGCATCGGCCGTGGTGGTGGCGCCGCGAATGATTACGTTGCTCATCCGCAAAGGCGACGTCGCACGGTGCGCGGCGAGCCCGCCCCAGCGCGGATCGGAGAAGGCATTTTGAGAATGATCCACATACAGAGGTAAGCGAGCATTCGAATTGGTGTTCGGAATAATCATGCAGGGATTCGCCGGAGTCCCCTGCATATCGAGCCCGCCGTACACGTAGATGCTGGCATTGTCGATCATGTGGAGCTCGACCCCGGCCTCGACGATGACCGTGATGTTGGAAGGGATAATCAAATCACAGGACACCAGATAGGGCGATTCCGCAGCAGTCAGGGTGACATTCGTATCGAAGCTTCCACAGAGTACATGGGCGCTGAGATCCTGCGTGAATACGGCCTCGAAACGGATATCAGAATCCGGGATAAAAGTCATTTCAGCGTTGGTCACGATCTGGGTACTTAAGGCGATCGTCTCGGAATAACTGCCCGTGAGAGAGAGGTCAAAGCTGACATCCGAGCTAGTGCCGGAGGCCTGATGCACGGAAACCGCAAAAACGTTCGTTCCGGGCAGGAGAAGCGCCGGGTTAATCGTATGCGTGAAGAAAGTATGCTCTTGGGGTTCGCCCGTAAACACAATCCCTTCCGTATCTTCCGTCAGGGTACCCCCCGGCACATTGTCCCTGAAGAGTTCAGCTCCATTCATAAAGACAACTGCGCCATCGTCACGTTTCAGCTGAATGGACAGGGAGGTGAGTGCAGGCACCTCAGGCACGACAAAGGTTTTACGGAAGTAGGATGTCCGGTACTTGTCACCGGAGTTCGGGCCGAACCCAATGACCGTGGCTTCATCGCCATCGCCATAGCCCAGTTGAGCGACCCCGTTCGACCACGTGCTGTCGTCGAAATCGACCGCCTCCCAATTATTGGTGAACTGATTTGAGCCATCGTCCAGGTAGTTCCAGACGTTGCTCTGCGTAAGAAAGGTATAGTTGGTCGTGGACGACTCCTGCCCGATGATTCTCCAGTAATCGAATGTATGCCCGATCTCTGGAACTGCGGTGAAGGTCATGGGGATTCCGTTAAAGAACTCGTTGGTGGAGGCCCCGGGATTCATAACCACCACGTTGGCCAGGATTTGGCCGGCACCGTCGCCCACGTGATCGAGGACGATGTCGGATCGGCCGCCGCTCAGGTTGAAAGTGCTGGCAACGTTATTAAACATCGCCGCGGGACGCTGGGTGGCAAAGGCCCGCATGGTGTTGATTTCGTTGCGCCACGAGGTCATGGAGCTGATGCCGCCCCGGGTGCCCCAACGGGCTACGTGCGAAACCATGGCATCTTCCACGCGGGTTTCGAATACATCGATCATTTCGAGCATCCGGCCTGACTGGAAGGT
>JBLIND010000430.1:0-5305 GCA_047639095.1 Candidatus Omnitrophota bacterium
AAACCCAAGGGCAAACAGTTCATCGGCAAGGCATCCGACCGCCTGGGCCGGGCAAATTTCTGGCACGGTACGTTCTCAGATTTACCCCGCAGCGGTTCCTTCACCATCCGCATCAAGGCTCGGGCCGAACGCAGGGATGATCAACCCGACCCCCTGCTCTTTGCACGCTACGGTTACTTTGTTGGCGGGCTGACGATCAACATTATGGGCGACGCAGCCACCATTCCGATTACGTCGACCGAATCTGCAATCTACGAAATCAACACACGACCAGAATTTTTCCCGCTCCCCGAAGCCCATGTGCCGTCGGAGAAACTCAACGGAATCATCACCATGCAAAACGTCCTCAGCGATGCACAACCGCTTCCGAAACATATCCAAGAGGAAGTGTACGAAGTGAAAAATGGAAAGACGCGCAAGAAGAAAATAATAACCTATCCGGAGGATCCGGATTTCCCGAAGGCCATCATCGAGTCCGTGGAATTCGTCCTTAACGATTACCCAAGCTGGCCCCCGCCCCTGCATCGCCGTATCGTCCCGGAAGGCGAAGACCTCGCCTCCACGGAATCGGTCGAGCGCGTCTTGCGGGGCTTCTTACGTCGGGCCTGGCGGCGACCGCCGACGGAAAAGGAACTGGGTACCTGGGGTGCCCATTACCAGGCCATCCGAACCGACTGCGAGTCCAGCGTGGTCGCCCTGCGCGAAACCCTGGCCGCCGCCCTGGCCTCGTCCAACTTCCTCTTCCTGGTTGAGCCCCTGCCCGGAGACCAAGGCACACGCCCCTTGAATGCCCACGAGCTTGCAAGCCGACTATCCTATTTCCTCTGGAGCTCCCTGCCCGATGACGAACTGGCCGCCGAGGCAGACAGCGGAGCCCTCTTGAAGCCCGAGGTCCTGCGTAAACAATTCGCCCGTATGCTGGCGGATGAAAAGACCGACCGATTCGCGAAGCAGTTCAGCACCCAATGGCTGGACCTGGATGGGGTAGATCGCGTGGCCATCAATCCACAGTATTACAAGAGCTTCGACAATGCCCTGAAGCCGGACATGGTCGACGAGACCCGCGCCTTTTTTAAAGAGATCCTACGATCGAACAGTTCCGCCCTTCAATTCCTGGATGCCGATTTCACCATGCTCAATGCATCACTCGCGAAGCACTACGGGATGACGGGTCCACAGTCGCAATCCTTTGAACGGGTATCCCTGAAGGATAGCGATCGGCCAGGTGGACTGCTCGGTCACGCCTCCACGCATCTGTCAGGCTCGAACGGCGCAGACTCCCATCCGATCAAACGCGCGGTCTGGATTCTTGAACGCCTCCTGCATGATCCACCCAAGCCGCCGCCACCGGATGTGCCGGATCTTGCCGAAAGCGTTCCCGACTTCGCGAAGCTGACCGTGGTCGAACAAATGGCTGCGCACCGCGAAAAACCCTCCTGCGCCGACTGCCATAAAGGCATCGACCCCTGGGGCATCGCCCTGGAACATTTTGATGCGGTCGGGCTGAGCCGCGAGCGCACCGCCCATGGCAACAAGGCCATCTCAACCGAAACGGTCTTGCCCGGCAATCACCCGATTTCCGGAGTGAAGGATCTACAGACGTATTTGCTCAGCAAAAGGCGAGGCCAGTTCTCTGAAGCGCTGGTGGCCAAACTCCTGACCTACGCACTGGGACGGTCGCTCGAGTTGGAAGATGAGGTCGCAATCAAGGCCTTAAGCGAGGACTTTGCCGCGAACGACTATCGTCTGGCCTCCCTCATGGAAAAGATTGTTACCAGCGAGGTTTTTTCCGTACGATAAGCGCTGACCTTGCCGGTCACAAACACAGCTATTTTAACATATGACACTACCACTATGAACGTATCACGCCCCATGAACCGCCGGACCATGCTCAAAGCCACCGGCATTTCCCTCGCCCTGCCCTGGATGGAATCCATGGCGGGCCCCAAGACACCGGCACCGCCTCGCCGATTCTGCTCGATCTATTTCCCATACGGGGTGAGCGTCCCAAACTCCAAGAACGAGTTTAAGGATTGGAATTGGTTCCCCAACGAAACCGGCAAGGACTTCGTCTTCAACAAATCGCTGGACGTGCTCGAGCCGGTGCGTGACCAGGTCACCATCTTCAGTGGACTCTCCCACCCCAAGGTTCGCCGGATCGGCGGACACGACAGTGGTGACACCTTTTTGACCGGCGAAGAAATGCAGGTGACCACTGGACTGAAAAACAGCATCTCGCTGGATCAGTTCATGGCGCGGACGCACAAACTGGGTGAAACCACGCGCTTCCCCAGCCTCGTACTGTCAAACGATGGCGGCGTCGGTATGCCGACCCGGGCCAACACGCTTTCGTACAGCCGGACCGGTCAGCCCATCCCTTCCTTGAACCGGCCGGCCATCGTTTTCGAACGGCTCTTCGGACTCAGCGGCGATTCTATCGACGCGCAACGCAAAGGTCTCACGCGCACGGGCAGTCACCTCGACCTGCTCATGGATGAAGCCAAGTCGCTGCACAATAAACTAGGTAAAGCTGACCAGGCAAAGCTGGATCAATACCTGACCTCCGTTCGCGAGGTAGAACAGGATGTTGAACGCGCATCGAACTGGCTCACCGTCCCCCGTCCCCGTGTGAATGCGGACGGTCTGAGCCTTGACGCAGACAACGAGACGCCGGATGACCTGATCCGCACGATGTACGACCTCATGGTGCTCGCGTTCCAGACCGACTCCACCCGATTCGCCACCTATCAATTGGCCAGCATGCATGGGGCGATTTCAATTGCGAACAAGTTCCCATCCCTGCTCGGATTTGGCAAGGATGCCCACGGCCTCGCGCATGGAATGAAAAAAGGCGATGGGGCCATGATGCAAGGCAAGTGGGATCGCTACCAGGCGAGTCACCTGCATTACTTCATCGACAAGCTCGCGAGCATCGAAGAAGCCAACGGCAGCCTGCTGGACAACACCTGCATCTTCTACGGAAGCAGCAACAGCACCACGCATAACAACGTGAACTACCCGCTCATCCTCGCCGGCGGCAAAAACATGGGCTATCAGCACGGACAGCACCTGGGCTACGACAAGGACGTCCCGCTCGCCAACCTCTTCGTCACTATGCAGAAGCGCATGGGCGTAAATTCCGACACCTTTGCTGACAGCACGGGTGAGCTCACAGAAGTCTAGCTCTAGCATGGACGGGTCGTCTCAGCGAGCGTCCGTGGGCGAAACCCAGGAAGAACTATGAAGCATATTATCCTGACCCTCCTGCTCCTTACCCTCCCACTGCACGCCAAAGAAGACGGGTCCCCTACCAAGAATCCCGCCAAGGCAAAAGAACTGACTACCGACCGAAGCCTGTACGTCTACCATCACGGCGTTAACCCGGCATGGGGCGACGCAGCGCCCCAACAAGACACCTTTGTCGTCATGCACCCGAAGGCCCCGTGCAAGCAGGCCCCGCTCTACTTTTACTGGGGTCCTTTTGGTCATGCCAACAACCATGCGAACATCATGAAGGTGAACGATCTGATCAACTCCTTCGACTGGCTGGACATTTAATCGCAGCGTCAAGCGCGCGCAGATCTTTGAGCTGGCGAGTTGCTCGTTTATCCGCGAAAGCCGCTGTGTGCTCTTCATCGGTCCGCCCGGCGTCGGCAAAAGCCACCTGGCGCAAGCTGTCGGCAACGCCGCCATCCGACAGGACTACACCGTGCTCTACCGCAGCGTGTTCGACGTCGCCCGCGACTTCATCAAAGACGAAGCCATGCAGGGGCAAAGTCGTATCTTGCAGCAGTACCTCAAAACCGACCTGCTCATCATCGATGACATGGGTATGAAGGAACTGCCACGACAATCCGGCGAACACCTCATGGAAGTCATCATGCGCCGCCACGGCCTCAAGTCCACGATCATGACCAGCAACCATCCGCTTGAAGACTGGGGCAAGCTGCTCGGCGACAACACCACCGCCACGGCAATACTCGACCGGTTTATGGAGTCCGCCGAAGTCATCGTGATCAAAGGAAGGAGCTACCGCATTCGTAACCAAGCCGCCTGCAAGGGCAGCAGCGATCAAGGAGGTGCCGATGCTTCTGCGTAAGCTCAAAGGACGGTTTAAAACCGACGATCTAACATGGGGGCCGCTGTCCCCCAAACCCCCTGGGATTTATTGAAGGGGCTTGCCAACAGGCAGGACTTACAGGAAAGAGGCGGAGGGAGTGAGTCACTCCCCCGGCCTGTCGTATAAGCACCGTCAGGCCGCTCAGATTGCGTCCACGCAGAGCCCTATCCTGCCGACGGCGAAAAACAATCTGATCTCGTTGAGATTAATGCAAACAAGAATAACTAAATGAAACGGCAGGGGGGTCAGTTTGGGGTGCTCGGTGACATCTACCGCTCCGACATGAACCCCAAGATCAACCGCAATTTTCAACTCTTCACCCCCTGCGATTTCATCGCCGCCATCACCCAACATATCTCCGACAAGAGTTTTCAGCTCGTGCGCTACTATGGTTGGTATTCAAACAAGATGCGAGGCCAGCGCAAGAAACGCGCCGAGGAGGAGAAAGAGGC
Source organism: Candidatus Omnitrophota bacterium (assembly GCA_047639095.1). Taxonomy (GTDB): domain Bacteria; phylum Verrucomicrobiota; class Kiritimatiellia; order SS1-B-03-39; family UBA6053; genus JAPYUI01. The sequence continues at coordinate 4,573 of JBLIND010000430.1, forward strand.
CGAAGACCTCAAGGAAGGCGTGGAGGTCATCGACGTCTCCAACCACCAGCCCCGCGGCATTCCCTCCAAAAAGTCGCGGGACCTCATAAAGAAGGTCTGGGAGGCCGATCCCATGATCTGTCCCACCTGCCAGCGCGAGATGCGCATCGTGTCCCTCATCGACGAACGCGACGTGATTGAGAAAATGCTCAAGTGTCTCGGTTTGTGGGAGCAAGGAGTTCGCGTGGAGCCGAACGGCCACAGCGGCACGGACCCGCCGAACGGCGATTGGGTTTACGAACCCTGGGAGCAGGACCCATTCCCTGAAACCGACACCGAACCCGTGCTTTTCTACGCAGACGATTGACCGACTGCGAAGGGAGAGCTATGTGTACATTCAGGCTTGAAGAGCCTCCAACCCGCGCGCCCCGAACCCCGGCAGGCACGGGTTGGCTCCTTCGCCTTGGCTCCCGGCCCGCTTTCAGGATACTTTCCCACCATGATCCGCCCCATCGCGACCTCAAACCCACCTCACCACGCTTCGGCCGAAAAGCGATTTCCTATCCATTCATGGGCCGGGCATACATAGAATGGACGATAGAGCCGATTTAGAGCCTGTAAAAAAAATTGACATGAGCTCGCTGTATCTGGGACTTTGATAGGTTTATGAAATCTGCCCTGCTCCAGACCTTTGGCCTTCTTCTTTTGCAGGTCGTTCAACCCTTGTTTGCACAAACACCACCGCCTGCGACGC
>JBLIND010000431.1:0-5289 GCA_047639095.1 Candidatus Omnitrophota bacterium
GGATGAGCGGCATCCTTCATCGCCTGAGCGGCGGGTTGCAGGCCTTCCTGATTCAATTGTTCAAGGGCCTCCGCCATGGCCATTTTGTTGCGCGCCGCTTCGGCATCGCCATCCGGACGGGCAATTTCACGTTGCGCCTCCCGTTGCAGCTCTTCGGCCAGCTGGTCGATTTCGTCGGAGGCCGTGCGCACGGCCTCGGCGGTAACCGGCGTGTCAGGCGTTTCGCGCTGCATAAGATCGGCGACTTCGCTCAGCTGTTCCGACAGGCTTTCTTTCAGGTTGTCGAGGGCACCTCGGTCCTTGGCCAGCGCTTCCTCGCCCCGCGCAGTCGCCTGGTCGGCTGCCTGCTCGGCCTGTTGCATGCGCGCTTCAAGTTGATCTAATTCGCGTTTGGCTTTTTCGGGGTCGCTTGCCGTGAGCGCCTGTTCGAGCTGTTTCAGATGCTGGTCCGCCGCCTGCATGTGATCGGCGACCTTCCGGCCTTCCGCATCCTCCCGCAGGGCCTCGCCCGCCAAGGGCGTTTCCTTCAGTTGGTTCACGGTATGGACAAGGGCGTCGAGCGCTTCGGACGGCTTCGGGGTCTCCCCGTCCGCCAGCTCTTCCCGCAGTGCGGCCAGCGCTTCCGCAGCCTCTTCACGTGCCTGTTCGATCTTGTCGCGCAGTGCATCGAGTTCGTGCTGGCGTTCCATTTCCGGCAGGCGACTAACCACTTCGTCCACGCGATCGGCATCCTGTTCTTCGATGGCCTTGTCCAGGACCTTGGCGGCCAGTTCCAGATCGGCCTGGCGCGCCAGATTTTCTGTCTCCTGCATCGCGGCCTGATTTAAGGCGTCGCGCATTTCTTTCACGGACTCCCAGTCCTGCTCCTGGTTGTAGAGCTTCAATTGTCGCGCCAGGTCGGCCATTTGATCTTCACGACTTTTCAGGCGTTCGCGAATCGCTTTGATCAGGCGATCCACCTCTGCGTAGTCATTGGCTTTATGATCCAGCTCAACCTGAAAGGCGTTCAACTTGTTTTCCAATTGATCCGAATCTTTGAAAGCCTCGGCTGATTTCGGATGATGTCTGGCGGCGAGCTTGCCCGCGCGGTCGGCAAGACCGTCGAGCAGCTCTTTGTTGCTGACTGCTTCCATTGAGCGGGCGGTCCGTACCAAACGCCGGACCTGAATTGCGGGCACGTGCTGGTCCGCTTTCGTGATCAGCTCCTGGGTCATCTGCTGATTCAGATCGTGCATTTCACCCAGTGAAGCGATGGCCTGTGGGGCATCTTCACGGTTCAGGCGCACGGTCGAGAAGAGGCGCTCCTGGCGGAAATACCGGCCCATCAATTCGGAGGCAATCTGTGCCCGCGGGAAGAAGCTCTTGCCTTTCAAGTCGTGGGAGAGTTTTTCGGTTTCCGCCAGTCGGTCAGAAAGCCACTGCGCGTGTTTGGTCATCATGTTCTGGTTGTGATTGAGGTCCTCCGCCGCCGCCCCGCCGTTGGCGTGAAGCCTGGTCTCCAGTTCCGATATGGACCCCATACGCTTGACCATTCCCTTCAGCTCGCCCGAGAGCGTACGGGCGATGTTCCGGAATGCCGTGGAATCGGCCAGGGCCAGATCCTTGAGCAGGGAGAGGGATCGTGTTTGCGATTCCGCCACCTGGCCAACCGCATCTTCCACGCGCAAGCGGTAGGTCACGTCATCTCCGGTGCGGAGGCCCGATGTCCGCAGCGCCCAGGCCAGGGTCGAGGCCTTTGGATCCAGGGACAACATGCCGGGTCCACGCCCGGGCGTCGTCCAGATCAATTCCTGTTTAACGATGCCGAAGTCGTCGGAGGTTTCCCATTCCAGCGGCAGCAGGTCGTCCAGGCTGAGGTGTACTTCGCCCCCGGGTTTCAGGATGTTTACCGTCGGCGCCTGGTCCTCCAGGGCCACGATCGGGAAGACGATTTCATTGCGGTTCTGCAGGTCATCCGTGTCCGTAAGGGTCAGGCGGTACTCGCCACTTTTTTCGATGGTAAACTGCGCCGTAGCCGCGGTTCCGGTCGCGTCGATGTCCAGGAGTCGTTTCGTGCCGAGCTCGGTCAGCTCGACGGATTTCAAGGGCTTCGTCGCCTGGAACGTTACCGCAACCTGGGTGCCGGGATAGCCTTGGATGCCTCCGCTCGCCTGGGTTGTGGTGAGGGGAGGCATTTCGGTATAGGAGGGGAAGGTGTAGGTGAGCGTCATGTCCTTGATCTTTGGTCGCAAGAGGACGGTCATCTCGTGTTTGCCGGATTGCACGCGACCCGATTGTGCCCAGAAGCGAAACGACTGCTGGACATCTGGCTGGGAGAAAACATAGCGGTTGTTGGTGGCATCGAGACGCATGGCAAAACGTCGAACTTTTTCGTCTTCGATGATGAGATCAACGTTCTCGACACTCCCATCCGTACATTCCACCTCGTAGACCAGCGTATCCGCCTCGGCGGCTTTTTTACGCGTCGGGGCATGGACGATCAGTCGAAAGGAACCCACGGTTGCCTGATGATCCGATGGAAAGGCGACCCGGCAGACGAGTCGGGTGAACTGGAAGCTGGGAACGAAGAACAGGCCGATAAATACGACGGCGACGGCGATGGGCAGGGCGAAGTTGCGGGCGGTCAAAGGAAAGGTCGACTCCGGCTGGTGCTTGGAGAGATCCAGTTCCGCATCTTCGAGGACCGCATGGATCATGTCATGGGAGATCTTCTGATCTTTCGCGCCCGAGAACTCGACGGCCGAAATCAGCTTTTCATTAAAGGCGGGTTCGAGGTCTTCGAGCACCCAGGCGACCTGTTCGGGTTTCATCGGTCGACGGTACGGCAGCCACCAGCCCCAGAGGGCGTATGCGATGGCGGATCCATAGACGCCCAGGGTCAGGGCGAGGCGTTGGCTGAAGTTCAGGGGGATGAGGTAATCGACGATGGCCCCTACCCCGAGGGCGATGAGAAACAGGATCAAGGTATGGCCGGCAGCCCGCCAGAAGCGGATCTTCTTTAGCCGCTGTTCCATGGCGCCTAATTGCGCATTTAACTTCGCGTGATGCATCTCTTCAATCATGGGTGAGTTCCTGGGTGGCGGCGTCCAATTTTACTGGCTGATATATGTGGTGGCCTAGCGGTTTTATGACCTTTTTGCGCAACTATCTGAAGAAGGTTCCTGGCTTGGCGATGCGCCGGGAAGAGCGGGGGCCTACTCCTCGTCGTCGTCCTTGGCCTTTTTGTGGTTCGCCGCCCAATGGGCCTGCTTGGCGATGCCCATCATGATCTTGACGTCGTTGGTGGTCAGTTTGCCCCGGGTGAGGATCCGGCGCAGGCCCATCATCATGTGTTCGGATTTGGCCTCCTCAAAAAAACCGATATCCAGCAGGGTGGTCTTCCAGGCGTCGAACATGCGCTCGCGAAAAGCGATGGGGGCTTCCGGGGAGATTTCTTTGGGTGGGGTGAAGACCTCCGCAGCGGTGAATAATTCGTAACAGAAGGTCATGACGGCCTGGCTGAGATTCAAGGAGGAGAAGGTTGCCGAGGTTGGAATGCGGATGATGTGGGTTGCGAGTTTCAGATCGTCGTTGCCCAGACCGCTGTCTTCACGGCCGAAGACGAGCGCCACCGGTTGACCTGCCGCGACGTCCAGCAGCTTGGGCGCCCCATCGCGAAGGGTGTATGCATGATCGCGGTAAAAGCCATCGCGTGCGCTGGTTGCCGCGACGGCTCCGCAATCGGCAACGGCCTCGGCCAGGGTGTCGAAGCGGCGATGGTTATCGTACACATCAATCGCCCGCACGGCCATCATCCGAAGCTCCTTCATATCGTGCTTAAGAGGATTTACGAGGACGAGATCGTGAATGCCCATATTCTTCATCGCCCGGCAGACGGAGCCGACGTTGCCTCCGTACATGGGCTGGACGAGGACCACACGGATGTTGCTCAAGCGCGGATCGGGTTTCTTCTTGGTTGGGTCATGCATGATCCGCGTATCGTAACCCGCGGGTGGCGGAAGGGACACAAAAAAGCCCCGGGTAGACCCGGGGCTTTTCCACTGTGCAGGTGAAGGATCAATATTTCACGATGCGGGGCAGTTCCTGCGCCTGGGCGATCCAGTCTTCGACCTGGCTCAAGGCCGGTAGTGTGCGCACGAGCTTTTTCTCGTCGTTTACTTCCGTCATCTTGGCGTGCAGGTTCGCGCCATTGCGCTGACCCAGCTTAGGAACCGTATCCACACCGGCGAACTCCAGCAGGTCCCCGTACTGGCCAGATACCCCTTTGATCCGGCAGAGATCTGCCCGGTTGACGAAGTTCAGGATGGTTTTGTGCCCAATCCCGGTGATGTCCTCGAGCTCTTTTCGCCCGGACGGCTTCGCCCCCGACCGCAAGAGCTTCTCCAGACTGCTGATGCCGGCTGCCCGTAATTTATCGGTGTTTACCGGACCTATCCCTTCAATGGTTTCTAATTTTGGCATGATGACTTTCTGGTTTTTGGGTTCATTTAAGGGCTTTTACTTCCTTAGCCTGTATAAACGATACAAACAATACATATTGGGATTAAGTAAAGTTTTGAAGCATACAATAAAAATATTTGCCTGCCGTTATAGAGAGCAACAATTGATACCAACCTCAACTCCCGAAGGAACAACAATGAAGAACCTGACAAAAGTACTCGCACTTACATTTATTGGCGGCCTGGTCTCCCTTTCGACGGCTCAAGCCGAAGAAGGCGAACGCAAAGCACCCCGTGGCGGCCGTGGCGGACCTGAGATGCACAAGAAGATGCTCGAAAAGTTCGATGCAGACAAGGATGGCAAGCTGAATGAAGACGAGCGCGCCAAGGCCCGTGAAGAAATGGCCAAGCATCGCGGCGGACCAGGTGGACCAGGCGGACGCGGACCTTCTCCTGAAATGAAGAAGAAGCTGCTCGCGGAATTTGATGCAGACAAGGATGGCAAGCTGAACGAAGACGAGCGTGCAAAGGCGCGTGCCGCCATGAAGGAGCGCCATGGTGATCGTCCGGGTGGACCCGGTGCCCGTGACGGCAAGAAGCCCGAGCACAAAGGTGAAGGCAAGAAGCCTGAGCATCGCAAGGGTGACAAAAAGGGCGGCGATCCAGAAGCGCTGTAACCCTGCCAGCAGGTCCCTTTGATGAACGGCGAACCGGAAACGGTTCGCCGTTTTTTTGTGCTCGCTGGTTCCCGCTCGGTCTTAAATGCCTTCGAGGCTTTTCAGGAAGTCGTTGGCCTCGGCGAGGGAGGCCGCGAGCGCCACGATGAAGGCCTCCCCCTGGGCTTCGCTAA
>JBLIND010000432.1:0-5273 GCA_047639095.1 Candidatus Omnitrophota bacterium
TCCGCATGTCAGGTAAAGAATCTCCGTGAGAAACGCACCGATGTTAGGATTCCGAGTACGGATCAATTTCACAGATTTCTGGAGGAAGCGGCCAAAACGCAACAAAGTGATCAGTTGGTTGCATGGCTGTATCTCAGGGCATGGACAGGAATACGACCGGGAGAATCCCTTTGGCTTGAGTGGGATGACATCGATTTCGAACATGACCTTATCCATATACGTTCCAAGGCTGGAAATCCGCTGAAGCATGGGGCGGAGAGGAAGATCGACATTAGTCCTGCGCTAAGGGAGAAGTTACTGGAGTTGAGGGCGCGTTGGGAGAAGAGGTTTCAACGACGGGTCCTCCACAATTGGGTGTTCTACAATCCCAAGAAAATCAGCGAGCGAGCGAAGGCTTTTCGCGGTGGATTCAGAACGGCGAGAGAGAATGCGGGGATTCCATGGTTTACGAGTTACGGTCTTCGTCATTACTTCGTGTCGATGGCGGTCATGCAGAAGGTCGATTACTTGACCATCATGAAATGGACTGGGCATCATTCGAGCGAGATGATTGACAAGGTCTATGGCCATTTGAACGCGCCCCATTCGAAGGGCGAGATGGCGAAATTGAAGATTGGCTGAAATGGTAAGTGAAGTCGCGACCCCGTCTTCTGAATTGCATCGGTAGTCTTTGGCGAGAAGGGTGGCCGAAAGCCAGCGTGTTCTTCTGCTCCGAGGAACAAGTTGAGCCACACGAAGCCTTGTTGATTTCGTCGAAGTTGTTAAATTCCAATTATGCGTCAGCGATCCAGAAAAATCTTGTGGTCATGGGGAGCAATGATCTTCATGGCCGCGTTCTGTATCAGCGCTGTGCGGCAATACCTGATGTTGGGTTTTGAGAGTATTGGCGGCACTTTGGCATTTTGGGTTTACCCATTCGCGATGTGGGTTGGATTCTGGCCAATAACTACAATAGTAGTTCTCGGTTGCCTGCCTCTAATAGTGTGGACAGCGATGGGGCGAAGCCAAATCAGGTGGGGTTTGATTGGGTTCTGCGTGATAGCCACATGGTGGATAGTAGCGAACGAGTTTCTCATTGCGCTGGAAACTAGCCTAGATGTTTTTTAAATCGAACGATTTGCCTTTTCGAATCGAGCCGCAAAATGAATTCCAACTTGTTCCTCGGAGCAATGGGACATGGCAATTGGCAGATATGCCGAGGCGTTCTGTCTTCGTTGAAGGAAAATAGCCCGGAATTTCTCAACCGCAAAACAGATGGCAAAATGGTACCCCCGGCGGGACTCGAACCCACTACCTCAAGATTCACGTTTGTGATGGTTACCCATCTCCGTGGACTATCCCTTTACCGTATCCCAGATCGCTCTGAGACGTAGGTAGCAACCGTCTAGTCTCTGCACCTTCCCGAGTCCCCGAAGGGGTCGGGCTTGGCTCAGGATTGCCCTCAGCCGTACTGGTCGGGTTTCCCTGAGTTTGATTGCCGTCACTCTTAATGTTTCCGTTAAGAGGCCCAATTAATATTAGGAATCTTGCGCTCTGTCCTGATGAGCTACGAGGGCTTAATTTTCTCTCAAATATTCTGTTTTCGGGCCTTTCTCAAGACCCTTTGCGAAGCTGTCTGCCACGCAGCTGCCACGCAGCCTATATGGCGGCTTTGTTAATGCCTCATTACCAACAACTTACAACATAAAAGCATCGGATTAGGAATCCTGCGCTCTGTCCTGATGAGCTACCGGGGCACCATAAAACGAACAGATTAACCCTAGCGTCGAACCCCACCGGGTCAACTGGGTTTTTTACCCGTCACGAAACAGGCACACATAACATTGAAACAACCGATTCGAGGCCGTCCTACGTACGTAGGATAGGTCATCCCGAGTTTCAACGAGGGTAGACCTGTCCCCCAACCTCCCCAGCCAACTATCAAACCATCCATCCATCCATCCAGCCAGCCAAAACCCTTTTCGTGCATTTCGCGTATTTCGTGGTCCCTCCCAGCTCCTCGCTTGAAACCGCCCCCCCACGTCACGCTTCACGACACTTACTGGATCGAATTGGATCAACCAAATAGAAGATCCAGCAAGGATTTCCGGGCTACGAAGAAAACCAGCCTACTTCCCGAATTCCCAGTCGTGCTCGAGCATGTAGGCGAGATACGGCGTAAACAACTCCGGCTCGAGCAGGAACGAATCATGCCCCTTGTCGGAATGCACCGTGAGATACCGGCAGGGCACATCCGCCTCCTTCAACTGCTGGACCATGTCCGACTGCTCGTCGGGATAAAAACACACATCTGAATCGATGCTGAAGACCATAAATTTCTGATGCCGACAGCGCTTCAGCACCTCCACCACGGAGTCGCAGCCGTTCTGCTGCGCGAGATCAAAACGCTGCCAGGCTTCCATGATGCGCAGGTAGGTATTGGAATCGAAACGCTTCACAAAACGATTGCCGTTGTTGTGCATGTACGACTCAACCTGATGGCTCAGCTGATAAAGGTTGCTGTCGGGATTCGGCTGAATAATTTCGCTGGACGCGCGTTGTTCCAGGGTGTGAATCGAGACGTAGGTCTTATGCGCAATGATCCGGGCGAGGGCCAGGCCCCGCTTGGGACGCACGGGCTGATCGTAATAATCCCCGTAGTTGAAATGCGGATCCAGCTGGATCGCGCAAATCTGTTCGTGGTTGTGAATCCGCTGCAGCGAGCTCAAGGAGGTGCCCGTGCCAATCACCGCGACGTACTCCACGAAGTCCGGATAATGCGTGGCGAAGGTCAATGCGATCATCCCGCCTACCGATGCCCCAACCACGGCGTGCAGCTTGCTCACGCCGAGGTGACCGAGCACCCGCTTCTGTGACCGCACGATGTCGAGAAAAGTCAGCCCGGGAAAAAGGCCGCCGTAAGGCTTGCCGGTCTCGGGATTGATCGAGGACGGGCCGGTCGACCCGTAACAGCCCCCCAGGTAGTTGATGCAGATGACACAGAACTTATCCGTGTTCAGCGCGCGGTCGGCGCCGATGAAGGCATCCCACCAGCCCTCCTGACAATCCTTGGTCCAGAAGTCCTCCACCCCGGGAACCGATGGATTATACCCCGCCGCATGCTGGCTGCCGCTCAAGGCATGGAAGACCAGGATAGCATTATCACCCGCCTCATTCAGCTCGCCGTAGGTTTCATAGGCGAGCGTCACCTCCGGCAAGGTATCGCCATTCACGAGTTGAAAGGGCAGATGCTCAGGGCTGAAATGATAAAACTGGGTTTCGACTGGTGGGTTTTCGCTCATGTGACCCAAAAAGGTTAAGTAAAATCCCCCATAGGCCAAGGTGAAAGCGTGACATAATTCGTCAAGTAGGTTGGGACTCCGTCCCGACGCGATACCTGCCCAACCTTAAAACCGGGCTTCGAGATCAAAGAGCTGATCAACCGCATTCGAGGGGGCCGCCTGCAACTTGCTCCGCTCCGCGGTATACCCCACCGGATATTCCACCGTATAACTGAGTGTGAGCAACTGCTTCTGCTTCGGCGCAATCGCCACCTGCCAGAGAATCAGACCATCGCTATCCGGCTCCACCTTCGGGCTCGTGCGCACATAACTCACCGAGATAGCGGTATCGTCCGACACCGGGACGCGATCCGCCATCCGGATGTCCAGCATCTCGTCGCTCAGGTTCTCCACCTCGATGTTGAAGTACGCCTTCACCTTGTTCTCGCGCTTGCCCCGGGCGATGGAACTTTTTTCATGATCGAGCACGCGCGAAATTTTCACCGTATCGACGAGTCCGGCAAACAGCGCAAACGATTCGCCGCTACCGACGAAGGCGATTTCCGTCGTGCCGATAAACGATCCATCCAGGAAGAGCCCCACTTTACCCGGAAGCAGCGGAAGCGCCCCGTCGTGCTGCAGGTCCAGGGTGCGCGTGGCATTCAGAGAGATCTCCGGCGCGGCGACAATGCTCGGCTTTCCGGTCATCTGCGTGGAACCGATCGCCATGCGGATAGAGTTGCCATCGGTGCGTACGGTCTGCGAACCCTCCGCAACAAACAGTCCCGTCGTTCCGCGTTGTGCCAACTCCTTGAAGGTCTGTTGCACTTTGGCTTGAACCGCCTGCTGGCGATCCCAGTTGCCCTGGTAATCGCGCATCGCCATGCCGCCTTGCACGCCCTTTATGCTGTTCATGCTCACGCTGTTGGAAATGTAGTAGTCGTTGGCGGCATTAAAGCTGTCTTCCTGGCCCTGCTGCTGAAGCACCCGGCCCGCATTGCTCCGACCGACCAACAGCGACTCCAGTTCCGGAATGTTCACCGCGGTGCCCGGACTCTGCGTCGAGAGCGTCAGCGCAACGTTGCGCCAGTCTTCACCCGTCGTCTGCGTGACCCGCGCATAGGAAATCAACGTGACCTGATTCCCCGCTTCCAGCCGCACTTCGTGCTCCGGCTCCCAGGTCGCACCCGGCAACTGATACTTCACCTGCAAAGTGTTCGCGCCCGCCTTCTCTGCTTTCGCGGTGACCGTGATGTTCACCTGCTCCAAGTGATTCTTCTGCTGCAACTCAGCCAAGCGCGACTGCCGCACCTGCTGCTCGGGGAGGAGCAGCCGCTTTTTCCGCTCGAGCTCCCGGCTGCTTTTGCTGATCGCCGCCCCTTCTGACGCGGCAAACTCCACGAGGTCCTTGTAGGTCTGCACCGGGATGTCCCGGGTGGCCGCATCGCGCGGAATTTTTTCCATGGAGAATTTCGTGATGCTGGCGACGTGCGCTTTTCGCTCGGCCAGGCCAAGCAGCTCATCTTCCAGATCCGCGAGTTGATCCGTGAGCTCCTGCAGCGCCAGTTCGGCCGCCTTCACCTCCTCATCCTCCGCCTGCGCCAGGTAAACCTTGTCGATCTGCACGTCGAGAATTTCTACGCCTTCGCGCTGTTCAAACGCCGCGCGCACAGAGCCGCGATCCAGCCAGGCGGGCAGGCTCTTGAGGCTGAGCTTCTGCACCCCGGGTTTCAAATCCACTTTCAGGGTCCGGGTGACCTGGGCCCGATCCGAAAAGATGGTCACGGCGGTGATGGTGCTTTCCTGCGCGCGCAGCAGGGAGGCGAAAAGGGTGACGAAAAGAACGACAAGGGCGGCTGCTTTCATAAGGGGGAACTCCAGGGTGGTTTCAACGGCCTGAATCCTACGGCAAATCGTATCGCGAGGACAGCCTGTGATTGTAAAAAGGGTGTAACAGCGCGTTCCGATGATAGGAACGAATCAAAAAAACACGGCGGCCGATGCGAACAGGGC
>JBLIND010000433.1:0-5247 GCA_047639095.1 Candidatus Omnitrophota bacterium
TCGGACTTGGCCACCCGCGGCTTCAGTCGATTGCGGTTGATATGCAGCAGCCGGGCCTGCTTCCGAATCGAGCGCTGGGGATGCTCCGGTTCCACCATGAGTTTCCTCATAGATCGACCCCAACTGCTTGCACTTTTTTTCAAGGAACTCTTTTTCGATGACCAACTGGCCAACGTTGCGTTGCGTTGCAGTCGTTCCGTTGCCCGCTCCATATCGACGCGTTCTTCGTCGACCGCGTTCTTGCGGACAAACAAGCTTTCGGCGTTCTTGACCAGTTCGCTTTTCCAGGCGGTGACCTGGGCGGGGTGCAACGGGTTCTCCTCCGCGATCGCGGTTACGCTCTTGATCCCCTTGAGCGCTTCCATCGCGATACGCCACTTAAACGCCGGGCTGTGATTCCGTCTTGGTTTTCTCATGTGTTCTCCAGTGTTTGGGTGGGGTAACCATGGAGAACCTCAGCCTGACCGCCAACTTTTTTGGCTCCGTTTTTCGGGGCCACCGCTGCACGAACGGCCGCGCGAAGGTGGGGCCCCGCGCGAGCATTGCGTAGATCCGATTCGATTTTGTACAGCAGCCCGATCTGCTGTGCTTTTCGTAAATGTTCCGAAATCAAAACCGCTGATCATGGCTCAAGTTGCTTCCCTCAAGTGGGCCGCTCTCATACCTGTGACATTCTTTTTCTACACCCTTGACCCTCTGCGAAAAAAGATAAGTATGTCGTCACCTTGGAAAGCATTATCAAAAAAATCGTACTCGCTCTCGCCCTCCTGATCCCCCTTACCGGATCGTCGGATGGCGAATGGGAAATCACGTCGGCATCCGAACAGGCGGCCGATCGTGGCCTGGAGTGGCTGGCTCGCAACCAGGGACCTGCGGGTAACTGGGACAGCAATGATTTAGGCGTCGTTTCCTATGGGGCATTGGCGTTTATGGCCGCTGGGCACCTTCCGGACCGGGGCAAATATGGCACCCACGTCCGTCGTGCTCTGGACTACGTTTTGCAGCACGCGAAGCCTTCCGGACTCCTCAACAGTTCTGAAGGTCGGCGCGATATGTACAACCATGGGATGGCGGTTTTCGTGCTCTCGCAGGCCTATGGCATGACCAACGATCCGCGCATCGGCAAGGGTTTAGACCTCGGCATCAAGCTCATTCTGGATGTTCAGTGCGACGACGGTGGTTGGGCGTACGAAGCCATCCGGAAAGAGAAGGGGGCAGACCTTTCACTCGCGGTGATGCAGGCGAAGGCGTTGCGCTCGGCGATGGACATCGGTTTGGACATTCCGGAGGAAGCGATCGAGCGTTCGCTGCAGTTCATCCGCGCTCGTTACAAGCCCTATGGTGAAGTCGATGGCATCCGCTACGGGAACGACCCGCTTTCGGAACGCCCGGGCGCCTTTACCTACAATGGCAACAAGGCCACCGTGGCCATGGCCGCCGCAGGTGCGGTCTGCATGCAGGAATTTGGCAAATATGACGATTTTCGTATTCTCCGCAGTGTGGACAAAGTCATCGGTGATATCGAAGGGGAGATGAAGGAAAAGCTGAACCCGGGCAACATTCCTTTCGATGCCTATGCGATGAACTACGTAGCTCAAGCCCTTTACCAGGTTGGCGGTCAACGCTGGCAGGTCAATTATCCCAAGATCCGCGACACGATTGTCGAGATGCAGTCCAAAGGTGGCGGCAACGACAGCAATGGTTCCTGGGGTGCCAATGGGCACCTCAGCGGCAAGGTCGGCCAGTGTTATGGCACCTCCGTCGCGGTATTCGCCTTAAGTATTCCCAATCGGTATTTGCCCATCCTTCAAGAAGGCGAAGCCAAGCTCACCCAGAGACGTACTAAGTGAGTTTCGTATCCGGTGCATTCCTGGTCGCCCTGTTCGCAGCGGCGGGGCCGTTCATCATCCACCTGTTGAATCGTCGGCGTTTCCGTACGGTTGAATGGGCCGCCATGGATTTTCTGCGCACGGCGGTCCGTCGCAACAAGCGCGTGCTCGAGCTGCGCGACCTGTTACTGATGATCCTCCGCACGCTTGCCGTCGCCCTCTTCGTACTCGCGATGGCGCAGCCCTTCATGTCATCCGGTTCCAAGTCCGCCTACACGGGTCAGCCGGTGCACGCGGTCATCGTTGTGGATAACAGCCTCTCCATGGCCTACAAGCCACTCGACAAGACCTTGCTCGATCTCGCCAAGACGCGCGCAGCCTCTTTCGTTAAGGAGCTGCCCGAAGGTTCACGCATCAGTATTTTCCCGCTCGCAGGCAGCAGCAGCGCGCATCACAGCGCGTACGCCTCACCCGAAGACGCCCTCGAGGCGCTCGGCCACATTAGCCTCGTCGATCGCAGTACCCGGATCAGCGACGCGGCCGAGCTCGCGCGTCGGGCCGCGGCCGAAGTCCCGGATCTCCCTACGAAGCGCATTGTCATCATCAGCGACATGCAGCGCAACAGCTGGAGCGAAGACGAAATTTCCCGGTCCTTCCAGAGCATGAACGACGTGCAGCTGGTCGCCGTTGGTCCATCCAGCCGGAGTAACGTCTGGATCTCCGAGTTGTCGGTGCGTGACGGCATGGCCGATAGTGAAACGCCCGCCTTGTTCACGGCCACCCTGCGTTACGAAGGCGAGGCGCCCCGTACGGGCGTTCGCGCCGTACTCAAAGCTGGCGACGTCGTAGTAGGGGACCAGACGGTCAGCCTTACCCCGGGTCAGCATCTGCAATTGATCTATCAGCATCGTTTCACCGTTGCGGGCAGTGCCGGCGAGCCACTCTATGTTCCGGTCACCCTGGAAATATCCGGCGATGAGCTTAACGAAGACAACAGCCGTTCGATCCTCGTGCCCGTTATCGCCCGATTGCCCGTGGTCTTCGTCGATCAGTACGGCAGTCGCGAACAGCCTCGGATGAGCCGCTACGGCGAAACCTATCCCTTGCGCCGCATGCTCGCCGCTCGTCGTCCGGGCGAATCGCGGGACAACAGCTTGATCGAAGTACGCCATCTCGCGATTGAACAGGTGACCCGCGAGCTGCTCGCCGATGCCCGCATGGTGGTCATGGCCGGGGTGCGCGCGCCCACGGATGAATCGGTAACGGTTCTGCGCGAATACGTCACCCAGGGTGGTCCGGTGTTCATTGCCGCCGGTGGTGAATTCGAAAGTCAGGCCTGGATGGACATCGCTTGGAATGACGGCCGGGGCATTCTTCCCGCGCCTTTGCGGGAAATGTCGATTGGCAAACTTCCCACGCCCACGTCCCGCGAGCTGAAGTCCTTCGGTCTGGATGCAACTTCCTTGACCGATCCTGCATTCGATCTCGAGCTTACCGAAAACGAGCGCAACGCGATTTTGAATCTACCGTTTTTCTATAAGGCTATCTCGGTCGACACCGAAAGCATCGATACCTTCTCGGAAGCCCTCCGCATGGAGCTCGAAACGCAGAGCACCGCCGAACTGGCGTATGCCGAATCCGAAAAGGCCTGGTCCGCCAAGGCACAAGCGGGTGGCTTAAGCGCGGCCGATGCCCAGGCGCGGGAAGAGGCGCATGCAAAATTTTCCGAAGGTCGGGCCAACTGGCTGAAGTGGGTGCCCACGCGTTCGCACAAGCTGGACGGACTGTCAGTGGATCAGCGCCTCGCCCTTTCCCGTCCCGTGATCATGGGCCGCTACGACAACGGCGAAGTCTTCGCGGTTCGTCGCAGTGTCGGCAAGGGATCGATTGTCATGATGACCAGCGGGCTCTTCCCCGAGTGGAACAACTTGGCCGCGGATGCGGGCGTGGTCCTGCTCGACGGTCTGGTGCGTGGGCTCTTGAGCACCTCGCTGCCCGATCGGAATATCGAGCCGGCCAACGAATGGGCCTATCCGGTACTTGCCGATGACCAGCAAGCCGCCTTCCAGGTATTTGTCCCCGGCGAGGAAATCCCCATCAGCCTGAGTCCCGATCCCTTGAGCCCGACCACCTTTGGTTTGCGTCTAGGTGGATTGCACGCACGTGGGGTGTATCGGATCGAGCGCTTGCCCGATGCCGGCGAAGAGGCCACCGGGGGCTGGACGCGCCTGCTCGCCTTGAACGGTCCGGCTTCTGAAAGCGAATTGAACAGCTTGGATGCCGAAGAATTTAAAGCGAGCTACACCGGTGATGCCGTGAAATGGGTGGATCAGGAAGGCAAGATTACCCTGGCGGGTGGATTTGCTGGTGGTCATCGCCTGTGGAAGTGGCTGCTCGGAATTACCATGGCCTGCCTCGTACTGGAGATGCTGGTGCTGAAAGAAAAACGTCAGATCAAGGAGAGCAACGCATGACACAGTGGGTCGGCAAGCTGTTCGGTCTGGAAGACGTTTCGGAAATTCATTCCTGGGGCATTTCCTTTGCTGCGGCCTGGGCGCGCGCCTATCCGGTGCTGCTCTTGTTTGCCGTGATCGCCGTGCTGGTGATTGGCGTATTGTACTACGTGCGCTATCAATCCGTCGCCCGGCATTTTGGTCGCGATGTGATGGCGGTGTTCCGTGCATTGCTGCTGCTCGTGCTGTTGCTCATCTTTGCCGAACCGGTAATCACGATGAAACTCACCGAGCATCCCAAGCCGCTGGTGATCGCGCTATTCGATGGCTCGGACAGTATGAATATCCCCGACAAGCTGAGCGATGAAGCGAAAGCTGAGCTGATGGCGGTGATCCCGGATGCGGACAAGCTGGTCAAACCGACTCGTCTGGACCTGATTCGCAAGACCTTGGATGGTCCGGCAAAGGAAACTCTGATCGAACTCGAAAAGCGTTCACGCATCCGGGCCTACGTCATGGATCGATCGGATCGGGTACGTGAAATTGATGCCCAGAACATCAGCACCAATCTCGTCGCCGAAGGACAGGTCACTGCTCTGGGCAATGCCTTGCGCGATCTCGGTGCCCGTCATAAAGGCCCCTTGCTTGCGGGTGTGGTGGTGTTCAGTGATTTTGACAAGAACGCCGGCACCGATCCGCTCGCAGCCGGGCGGGATCTCGATGCGCCGGTTTACACGGTGGGTGTCGCTCCGAAAGAAGTCATCGACGTCGCGGTTGGGCTGAGTGCACCGCCGGTGCTCAAGAACGATGTCCAAGCAACGGTGACCGCACACTTGCGTCAGTCCGGCCTTAAAGGCAAGACGGCCCGGGTGACCCTGATGGCCCGCCGCCTCGGCTCCCGCGGTGGTAGCGAAATGCAGACCATGGCCGTTCCGGCTTCCGCGCCACGGATGGTCCAGCTCAAT
>JBLIND010000434.1:0-5216 GCA_047639095.1 Candidatus Omnitrophota bacterium
ATCGGCACCTACAAAGTGCATGAGCCGGAGCAAGAAGCGTATGGTGACTGGGCGGTGATCCAGGTCGGCGGTCAGTATTACCTCTTCGGTGATTACGACCCGGTCGGTGATCACATGAGCGTCTGCTGGTTCACCTCCTCCAGCTTAGACAAGCCCTTTACCAAGGTCGGCAAGATCGGCAGGGGTCACCCGGATCCGGACATCGGCTTTGCCGAGGGAAAGTTTTACCTGATCACCCAGTTCAATCAGGACTTCGTCAGTCCCGGGCCCTGGGTCGAAGAAGTCAAAGCCCGAGCCGGGGTCGACACGGATAACGATGGCAAGATCGACCAGTGGACCGACTGGCAGGCGGTGAACGAAAGCTACGCGTACACGCCCGGCTTCGCCAAGATCGTCGAAAAGACGCCGGCATCCATCGACCTCTCCAGCCTGCCTGCAGGCTTTGGCTTCCAGTTTGAATTTACGATGAAAGACACGACGGAAAACGAATCGAAACCGATCGTGGACAAGGTCACCATCGCGTTCGAGTAGCCTCTGCGATAAGGCTACAGTGCTGATCCGGCAGGGACTGCCGGGCTACGGTCTGTTGGCATGCGGACTTAATGGTCTGTAACGCGGACGCTTTCGTTCGGAGGCGCCCAGGGCGGGCTCTTCGGGAATCCCTGCCGCGTGCAGCGCGATCAGCCAGTCGGCTTTGCTGAGTCCGTCCTGGAGGGTGCCTGTACGTGAATCGATAAGAAAGTAACCGGGCTTGCTGCCCTTCAGGGCCTGGAGGAGGCCGAGGATGACGGGGCCGTCGTTGCCGACTTTCTGGAGGTGTGGTCCGGCGGCGCCGGTGGTGTCGACGAGCATGATCTCGGAGCTGCTCGCGATGAAGATGGCGTATCCACCCGGCAAGGGGAAGCTGCGGCTGCAGGATGTGAGGAAGGGGTGAGAAAGAGGGTGAAGAGGGCGATGGGTTTGATGAGGGTTTTGTTCATGGGAGGTGGGGAGAGCATGGGACCTGGGACCTGGGACCTGGGACCTGGGACCTGGGACCTGGGACCTGGGACCTGGGACCTGGGACCTGGGACCTGGGACCTGGGACGGAATGAATTCCGTACTACGGTTGGAGTTCGATGGCGAGGCGGCCGTATTGGCGCAGCAGAGTGAGCGGGGAGCTGAAGCGCAAATGGGCGGTGCCGTTTCCGAGGTTGGTTCGGGTAATCAGGGCGCTTGCATCGGCTTGAATCCAGGTGACGAGGTTGGTCGAGAACTGGGCATGGATCCGGGCATCATCGGCGGCGAGGTTGACGATGGCATGGAGGAGGAAATCATTACCGACGACTTCGGCATCGGGGCCGGCTGCAATCGCGTAGGTCACGAGGTCGCCACCGGGATAGGTAACGGTGTCGCTCGCACCGGGGTTGCCACCGAAGGCCGTGCTGCTGCGCCAGTCCAGGGGGCTGGTTGGATCGTCGCCGAGGTAAATCAAACTGTATCCAACCCCATCCGCACTTTTCGGCCAGGGGGCATCGTCGGAATAGGTAAAGTCCGCGATGGGTGAACCGTCGGCTGCCTCCAGGCGCACCTGTTCACCGCTGTTGCGGAAAGTGTCGGAGTAGACACCGGCCATATTGACTCCGCCAACGCCATAACGAAATTCGAAGGCGGCTTGATGCGAAACCAGCACCAGCTTTTCGCCGGGTCCCAGCACGACGGTATTCGTGAAGGTGAAGAACACTCCGTCGGCAAACCGCACCTGCGTATAATCCACCTCGTTGGTGCTGATATTTGTCAGCTCGACAAACTCGAACAGCTCCGCATCGTTGTAGCCCGCCAGACCCTCGGCCATACTCGGATCCGTGGGATGATAATGCAGCTCGGAGATGATGGTGTTCCCCGCATGAGCCACATCGATCGGACTCGTATTCGTAACCGTGATAGTATCGCTGCCGACTTGGGTGCCGCGGTTGTTAAACGCGGTGATCGTAAGCGGATTGGCGCCCTTCCCTAGCGGAACCGCAATCTGCCAACTGTCTGCATCGCTCCAGGTGACCGCTGCCGGGAACCCATTTACCGCAAGGGCAAAGACATCCACCCAGGCGTCACCTTCGAGCGTGGTGAAACGGGCCGCCTCAGCATAGTCCGCCCCACCCTGGGTCGTAATCGCAAACGGAATCGTCGTCGGAAGCGTGGTGAGCGCATAGTTGGCCCGGCCAGTGACGTACCCGGTATTGCCGGTGAGATTGTATCCGGTCAACGTGGAAAAGTGTGATGCCCAGGGAGCCATGTAGGTGCTGTTCAAGGTGGTTTGCATCAGGTCATCGACGTGCCCGTCGAACAGCCGTCGATACTGGGGAATACCGAACAGCTTAGAGACGCTCAGCAGGGTGCCCTGGTTATTCGTGGTCGGGGTCATGGACGTCGTTGCGCCCAGACGAAACGAACGATCGAGGTCCCATTGTAGAACGATGATTTTCTGGTCAGTAGGCCGGACGAAGAACCTGAAATTATGTTCCCAGAAACGCCCGTAGACATCGTCGGTTCCGTTGAGCGACATCATGGCGAAGGTACGCATCCACTGGTCGACATCGATGAGGGGATCCACCGCGTCCTTGAGCGCGGAACCGGTGAGCAACATGGCCTGGTTCAGCGCTACGATCCGGCCGTAGTCATCTCGCCCGCGAGCACTTCGCGCCTGGAAACCCCAGCGATAGGTTTCCTTGTCCGCTCCGCGATCCGTCAGGTCGTAGCGGCCGTTGGTGTGGTTATACGGGTTGCCGATTTTAAATCCTTCGGCTCCGCCCGTGGTGCCATTCGGGGTATAAAGCAACTCGTGATTGAACAACGTGCCCGTCTCGTCTTCATCGGGAAAGAGGCCATCAAAGAAGTTGCTGGTATGCCGAGCCATGGAAAGCAGGCCGGAGCCGCGGTCACCTGTGGTCGGGGTGATGATAAACGCCACATCATCGTAGAAGGACCAGTAGCCCCCGCCCGCACGATTCATCAGGTGTTTGGCGAGCACTTCCTTCAGATCGCCGCTGCGCTCGATGGACAAGGTGCCATGCACACCGCGATACAAAGCGTCGGGCTGGAAGCGGATGTTAAAGCCGTAGCCCCCAGCGCCGTAACGCCCGGCCGGACTCGCTTTGAGCCGCAGGCCGACATCGTGATAGACCACGGATTCGTTCTCGATGATCGTGACCGGCATGCGGTCGTTGCTCATGCGATTGGTATTGAGGAACAGGAACTGTCGATCCGCCTCCGCCATGACAATACGCAGGTTATGCCGCACGCCCGAGGTATCCGCCAGGCCATCCTGCACCTTGAAAAAAGCGCCACCCTCGGGACCGGCCGGGGGATAAAAGGTGTCGGCATTCAAGGTGTCGCTCGCGCGCACATAAAAGCGGACGATGCTGCTGGCAGGCTGTCCGGGGATCACCCCCGCGAAGCGAGCGCCCGACGCGACGGACATCGGTACCGATTGAAAGGCACCCGCATTTACGGAATAGAACAGCGTAAGCGCTGGAATGCCATCCGGGTCAAAGGCGTCGAGCTCCACCGTGATCGCTTCACTCGCATCGGGCACCACCGGCGCATGCGTGAGACCCGACAAGGTCGGCCCGGCATTGACCTGGGCCACGCGGTTCGGCAGCCCGGGCGTCCCCCAGATCGTAGGCACATCGATGGCGGTCGTGCGCTGCAGATAGTTAAAGTAGAGGCGGGTGTTCACCTGGTTGGATCCACGGATCCACTTGGCCCGAAACTGGATTCGATAGGTGCTGCCTGGAACCACGGTCTGTCCGCCGGCATAGGTGGTCTCGAGCTTGTTGTGCTTGTCCTCGGTCGGACCCGTGGCGACGACGTGCAGGCATTGGTTGCCCGGCGCATCCGGATCGTTCACGACGACCGTCCGTCCGTGGCTGCCATGGGTGCCGATGCAGCGCCAGGTCGCCGGGTTCACGCCCGGGGCATCACTTTCAAAGTTGCCGTTTTGAATAAACTCGGTCGCCGATCCGCCCGGATCCTCGATCACACTGACGTCGTCGAGCAGGAACTCCCCCGCATCGAGCAGACCGAGGAGAAATTCATGGTAGACGTTATTGCCCAGCCCGTCGTCGAGCGCCACGCCTTCGTAAGTGTAGGTCTGCCACGTGCTCCGGGACGACTCATCGCTGGCCGCCCAGGCACTGGCATAGCGATTATCGGAACGGGCGTCCACCAGCTCCAGGCTGGCCCCTCCCCCACCCGCGGCCGCAGGCCAGCGACCGCCATCATAATACCGCACTTCGTCCGCGGGATTTCCCTGCGCGTCTTCGAGCACAATCAGATCGCCGCCATTGCCCAGCCGATTCGAGAAATCGCCGATGATGTTCGCGCCCGGATGATTCGTGGACAGCGCAGCCGCGTCCCGGGCGATGACCAGGTAGGCGCCGGCCGCCAGGGTGTGATTGGTAAAGCTGAACCCGATCCCGCCGCTGAGCCGCCACCCGGTGAGGTCGACCGTACCGGTGCCGCGATTGTAGAGCTCGATCCATTCTTCACCCCGCTCAGCAAAGGGGATGCGTTGCGGATAGGCATGGTAGAAAATTTCGTTGATGACGATGTCGTCCTTGATGCTGAACACATTGGGAGCGCCGAAGGTCGGCGCAGCGGGACGCAGCCAGCGCCCGGTGCCATCGGTTTGCCGCGCCTGGGCCCGGTCATCGACCCGCACTGCATCGATCAGGCCACCCTTCCCGACGCTGAACAGAAACAGGCGGTTGTTGTCGGCGGGCGTAAACCCAAGTGTCGTCGCATCGATGGCCAGATAGGCTCCACCCGCCAGGGTGCCTGCGGGCAGGAGGTAGTCGGCATGCAGCGGATCGGAGGAGGCCAGCACCAGGTCGTCGAGCGCGATCGGCGTGGGCCCGTAGTTGTGGAGCTCCACTAGGAAGAGGCTGCTGGTACTCGCGGCGACTTCGTTAAAGGCGATCGCAGGTCGCGGACCACCGACGTTGACGAAGCCCGGCGTGCCATTGGGCTGCACACTGGCCGACCAGTTGATGGGATGGGCGGTGCCCTGCTCTGGTCGACGTTTGGCCAGGGTCGCACCCGATCCGTCTGGACCCACCGGCCAGGGGGTACTGTCAGCGTAGGTGATCTCATCCATGATCCGGCGGCCTTCCTGCTCGTTACGAATCTCTCCGGGTGAGCCGACGCCACCGAGTTGGGAGCGGAAGGAGCGATTGTTA
>JBLIND010000435.1:0-5215 GCA_047639095.1 Candidatus Omnitrophota bacterium
CATCGTGTTGGTAACACGATGATCGGTCCACGCGAGGCGCTACTGGTTTACGCGGGCGATGCGCAGGGCACAAACGCCTTGTACACCGGCTTCGGCATCGATGCCGATGGACAGACCCTCGCCCTCGTTCAAGACCAGACAGTCCACGACACGATTCAATTCGGTCCACAGGCCACGGACTACGCCATTGGCCGTATCGTCGACGGCGAAACCGACTGGGGATTGGTCACGACCTCCCCGAATGCACCCAACACCCCCATCGCATCCCTGGGCAACGTGACCAACCTGGTGATCAACGAATGGATGGCGAATCCAGATGGCGGTGACGACTGGTTCGAGTTGTACAACCGCGGCACGAACCCGGTTTCCCTCGCCGCGCTCTACCTCTCCGACAGCGCCGCGAATCGCACGCTCAGCCAAGTGCCCACCTTGTCCTATATCGCGGGTCGTGGACACACGCGCTTCGATGCCGACGACCGAACGGGCGCAAATCACACCGCCTTCCAGCTCGCCGGGGCAGGCGATATGCTCCTGCTCACGGATGCCGATGGCTTCACGCCGATAGATGAAATGAGCTTCGGCATCCAGTTGGAAGGCGTTTCCAGCGGGCGCTTTCCAGATGGGGATTCCGTCATCGTAGCCTTCACGCACACTGCATCCCCGGGCGAAAGCAACTACCTCCCCGCCCCCATCTGGATCAACGAAGCGCTTGCGAACACCCCGGCCCCGCCGCTCAGCGATCGGATCGAATTGTTCAATCCCGGCCCGGCGGCCGTGGACCTGTCCGGCTGGTGGATCAGCGATGACCCGAGCACTCCGGATAAATTTACCATCCCGCCGAGCACCGTCCTGAGCAACGGAGCCTACCTTGTTTTTGATGAGACGCATTTCAACCCCACTCCGGGCGTCGCACCCAGCTTTTCCCTGAGCTCGCTGGGAGATGAAATCGTGGTCACCGGGATCGATGGACAAGGCGGATTCAACGGCTTCCGGTCCCGCGTGAATTTTGGCGCTTCGGCGGAATACACCTCCTTTGGCCGTGTTCCGGTTCTCGGCGGAACGGAATTCTGGCCGCAGCTCCAGCGCAGTTTTGGCCAGACAAATGGCCTGCCGAAAACCACGCCGGTCCTGATCAACGAGGTTCATTATCATCCGCCAGATTACACGAACGGTTCGGATAACGCCGAAAGCGAATTTATCGAACTGCACGTGCACCACACCCAGGCCGTCGACCTCAGTGGGTGGCGGTTGAAAAACACCGCCGACTACATCTTCCCCACTGGTTCGGTTTTCCAGGCAGGTGAATACATCCTGGTGGTTGGGTTTAATCCGACCAACACGGCGATGCTGTCAACTTTTCGAACCCAGCTCGGGGTGCCTCTCACGACCACCATCCTGGGGCCATTCACCCCCAAGCTACCCAACGGGGAAGGCAAGATTGAACTCGGCCGACCAGGCTCTCTGGCCACCTTGCTCGTCGACAAAGTCGCCTACGCGGATCAGGGTCTCTGGCCCACCGCGGCGGACGGAGGAGGTGCCTCGCTTCAACGTCAACAGCGTTTGATCATCGGCAACGATCCCGCGAACTGGATCGCGGAGGCGCCCACCCCCGGGCGGGTCAACACGGGCCAGAGCGCGATGGCAGACAGCGACAACGATGGCATTCCCGACCACTGGGAAACCGCGCTCCAGCTCAATCCACAATCCTCCATGGATGCCGAAGCGGATGACGATCTCGACGGGCACAGCAACGGTTCAGAATTCCGGGCAGGCACCAGTGGATCAGATGCATTGGATGTCTTGCGCCATAGCGTCGATCCCTCGGGCAACGATTGGCTGATCTCCTTTACCGCGAAGCCGGACCGAAGCTACCGTATCTGGGTGCGCGACCAGTTGGACGAGACCGCCTGGCTTCTACTGGACCTCATACCCTCCGCACCGGCAGAACGTCGGGTGAGTGTCATGGACACGGAGGCAAATGGCGGGCGGCGGTATTACCGTATAAGCACGCCCTGACGCTCAGCCGCTTGGTCGACAGCAGCCCTCCCGGTATAATTAGCGACCTACTTTTGACTTCCACCTCAACCAGGTCAATGCATCACGTCCGTCGAACACAAACGCAATAATCAAAACCAGCGTGAGTGTGCTACCCCAGATTGAATAGTTCAGCGGACGCATGGTGCTCCCTGTGACATCGAATAAAACGAAGATACCGCCCGGTCCCCAGCAAAGAATATGCAAGAGCCCCACCTGTCCAATCCGCCAGGTGTTTTTAAAAACAGGTGGGCTGGCGAAGACGATCAAATGACTAAGGACGAAACCACTGAGCAACCAGCGCGCGGGAATATGATCCCGAACAAAAAGCACCGACGCCAGGCAGGTTAAGACCAGACAGGCCAACCAGAGCACCAACCCCTTAGACAAGGAGAGACGGGCCTGGTTATCCCATATGCGCAGGCCATTCGGCGTTGGTTCATCCACCTTGGGACGAACCTCCCGAGCGACTGCGATAGCTCGGCCGGCTGCGTACGGGCAGCGTACCGGACGCAATCGCCGGACGGGTCCGCCGCATGATCAAATGCACAATCATCCCCATCGCTAAAAGCAAGACGTAGAAAATGATCCGATCCTTGATCGGGATCAGGGTATCTGGTCGAAACTGCACACCATACAAAAGCAGGCAACTATAACAGACCGCCCCCATCCCCACAGCGGTCCAGATCAGTCGCGGCCCTTCAGAAAACAGCAGTGCAACCACAACCAACAACAAGTAGAGGTTCACCGGCGTGCCACTCACGCCACGGTGCATGGCCAGTGGCAACATGAAAAACAGAGGGGTCAGGGTGAAAAACAAATATAGCCCCAGCCGACGCCAACGAGGGTGAACCAGCAGCTTGCGCATGATCGTTGCCGCCGCGGTAAGTCCAAAAATGAAGCTGGTCAGCACCCAGTGAAACAGCCCCTTCTCCGACTCCACATTCAGCACCAGCATACTGAATAGATGGGTCGCGTAGAAAATGAGGCCGCAAAAGTATGCACTGGCCAGGACCGGTTCCTGACGGGCCCAGCGGGCAATCCGACGGGGA
The DNA here is from genome assembly GCA_047639095.1 of Candidatus Omnitrophota bacterium. Taxonomy (GTDB): domain Bacteria; phylum Verrucomicrobiota; class Kiritimatiellia; order SS1-B-03-39; family UBA6053; genus JAPYUI01. The sequence goes on from JBLIND010000435.1 coordinate 3,087, forward strand.
AGCGATAAACGAAGCGCATGTATAGGCTCCCCTTCAAGAAAACGGTCCAGGTCTGCCGCCAGCTCACCAGCACTGGCATACCGGTCATCTGGCTTCTTCGCGAGACACTTCAGGCAAATCGTGTCTAGGTCGGGTGGAAGCGTACGGTTGATCGAGCGGGGTGAGGGCGGTTCGGACTCGCGCACCTGAAGCAGCACCTCCAAATGGTTATCGTCATCGTACGGTGGACGTCCGGTAAGGGCCATAAAAAGTATGGCTCCCAACGAGTACACATCGCTGGCCGGTCCAACGCTGGTCGGATCACCGGATGCTTGCTCCGGAGACATGAAGGTGGGCGTCCCCATGACCGTTCCCGTCCGGGTCAAATCCGAACCGGATTCCGTCAACTTCGCCAGACCAAAATCGGTTACTTGCGGCTGGCATTGTTGATCGATCAATATGTTCTGTGGTTTAAGATCCCGATGAATGACGCCATGTTCGTGTGCGTAATGAATGGCTTCGGACACAGAGCAGAGAATGGCCGCTGCTTCCATTGGCGACATGCCCTCCACTCCGATCAGCGCGTCCAGGCCACACCCGTCAACGTACTCCATCGAAAAGAAATGCTGACCCGCTTCATGACCTACCTCATAAATGGACACGATGTTTGGATGACGTAAGGCTGCCGCTGCCTCGGCCTCAGTGTAGAACCGTTGCACATGTTCCTCACCCGCGAGCTCGCCGGCAAGGATCATTTTAACCGCGACGATACGATTCAGGCTTCGCTGCCGGGCTTTGTAGACGACCCCCATTCCACCGCGGGCGATCTCTTCGAGAAGTTCATAGTCGCCAAAGGTCCTGGGCAGTAAAATTGAAGCAACCCTCGCGGGTGGTGAAGATGGCAAGGCCATGGTTACTCCATCGAAAAGCTCTACCTCGGCCAGGCGCTTCAATTCGTCGTTATCAGCCCCGTCCATACAAAATAAATAGTGCACACATGGTATCCCCGCAACCAAAAGCCTTCGAAAGCTTGGAGATCCGCTTATCGCCCCGGGGCTTCGCCAGCAATTTAAGGACGCAGTTGAATGTTCAGCCGGGCGTAGAGCACGGCCTGGCCGACCGGCATCGCTTGCAGGGTTTCAATGCCATCGACCACGATGGAATCCATCCACTGAAGCATCGATTCGTCATCGAGCGGTTGCATCCAAAGCTGGAGGTCGCGGGACAGCTCCAGGGTGATGAGGACATCCTCGGCGTCAAGCGCGCGCCGATAGCGGATCACCTGGTCGCGACCGATACTCAGGGCCAGGTGTGCATCGGAAGCATCTCCTTCGTTCAAGCCCGTGGCATATTCTGCCAGGGCCAGCAATCGATCGTTATCGAGATCCGCGGTGGGCGACCCCAGGAAAACCTGCGTGACTTCCGCGCTGCCGGGCGTCCCATCCACGGCAAGACTGCTCCGCCATTGCGTCGGATCCGCATGATCCGGAGCGGTTTCGGGGCGCACCAGCACCATGGCGTACCCATGTCCATCCGGCGGCGATGGCCAGGGTGCGGAATCGCCGAAGGTGAAATCGTGAATCGCCTCGCCGGCACCAAAGCTGAGCTTCAGCCGCTCGCCATCGTTGTTCAATTGATCACCGGCATCCCATTCTCCGGCGACGAGGAGGTTGGTGCCGTATTTGGATTCGAAGGCCAGCTGATCGCTCACGATGAGTACACGCGCACCGGAGGCGAGGCTGGTTATGGCCGAAGCGGCAAAATCGAAATCCACGCCCTTGGTGAAGCGGACGTTACTCAAATCCAATGCGATTGCGCCCACGTTATAGATTTCGATCCACTCATACGCGGGACCCTCGGGAGGATTGTACATGATTTCCGAGATGACCAGGCTGTTGGTGTAGCCGGAAAGGTCGGGAAGCGACGCCGTGAAGGCAATGGGATCCGACCAGTGACTGGCGTAGCCATCGCTGTCGGTGTGACGCACACGCACCCGATAGCTCGACCCGGCGTCTACCACCTGTGCGGGAAAGGTGTAGCTATCCTCGAACGGGGTAAGGGCTCCCGAAAGCGCTTTGGCCTCGACTTCCAGCTTGATCGGTTCAGCTGGATCGTAATTCGGTGCATTGGTATTCGTCACTTCCGCCAGT
>JBLIND010000436.1:0-5142 GCA_047639095.1 Candidatus Omnitrophota bacterium
CGAAGCCCGCATCGCCGCCATCCTCATTCTCAATCAAGCCGGGCTTGCCGCCACCTGGGCCGAGGCCGGGTTCGCCACTTTTCATATTTTCAGATGTGGCGACTCCGCCCATGCCACCGGCGTATCCACCCGGTCCGCCCGCTGGACGCATGCCGGGTTGCAGCACCGCGCCGCCGTCCTTACCGCTGAGCGTGACGGCTCCATCGATGGCCACATCGCCGCCGACCAGCCAGACCACCGGGGTATTGTTCGTGTTGGACGCGAAGGAAAGGTTTACGCCTTTACCAACCGAGACACGGGTGTAGTTGTACACGCCATCGGGATGCGCGCTCATGTCGATCACCGGGGAAGCGTTCTGGCTGCTGTTGACCACCCAGTTCACGCCATCGTAATCCCAGGTTTCTGCGGAGCGATCCCCGTTGATGATCCCGCCGAAGAGAACGGTACGCTGGCGCAGGCTGTCGTAAGAGGTCCCGCCAAACACCCGGGGGCTCGGCGCATTCGCGGTCGGCACCAGGGTCCAGTTCGTGCCGTTGTACTCCCAGGTATCGGCTTTGAATATGCCGTCGTCTCCACCGAAGAGGACCATCTTGGACCGGTTCTGATCGTAGGTCATGTGGCCGCCGAAACGCGGGGTCGGCTGATTGGCGGTGGTGATTTCCGTCCAGTCATTGCCATCGTATTCCCAGGTATCGGACAGGAGCCCGGAAGCGCCCTGCCCACCAAAAAGCACACATACATTGCGGTCGGAATCATATGCAAAGCCACCCAGGCGCCGGGCCGAAGGTTTGTTCGTGGTGACGATCTGGGTCCAGTCCGTGCCGCTGTACTCCCAGGTTTCATCGATCGGGCCAATCCCGCCAAACATCACCGCGACTTGCCGGCTCTCGTCGAAGACCATGGTGCGGTTGTTTTCCGTCCCCGGATTATTCGCAGGCGTCTTCAGCACCCACCGATCGGTTTCAAACTGCCAGGTCTCGGTCGCGACGCTGATGTTGGTCGGGTTCGATCCACCATACATCAACAGGACGTTCCGCGTGCTGTCGTAGGCCATGGCCAGGGAGTTTCGCAGATCCGGAACGAAGACCGGCTGCTCCACCTTCCACGAGGTGCCATCGTAGGACCAGGTATCGTTCAGCCGCGCGCCCGCGTTGTCGAAGCCGCCGAAGGCAAATATTTTCTGCAGGCCGCCATGGTAGGAGAAGCCGAGGCCATTTCGAGCGGAAGGAGGTTGCTCGAAAATCAAAGCGCCGTCTGTGCCGTCGGACCCACTGTCGAAGAGGGTCTGGGCGGGAAGCGAAGCCACCGCGGCGAGGATACTGCTGAGCAGGAATTTCAGGCACTTTTTCATGACGGATCTTTGGGTTGGGTTATTCATCATTCTGATACGTGACGATCGGGGAAAGGGAAAACACATTTGTTGCCGGCGAGAGCGCGGCGTTTAAATAACTGACCGCCACGGCGACCACGCTATGTACGCGTGGCCCGGTTTCCAGCAGGGCATTCAAATACGATACCGGCATCGAGGCCACGCCGTGGAGCTTCGGCCCGGTGACCCGTTGGGCGTTGAGGTAGACGACCGGTGCGGACAAGGTGGATTGCTCCAGCGATGCGGAAGCAACCTGCGCATTGAGATAGGTGATCGGCAGGCTGTGCGCCTGTTCATACGGATCGTCGGCGCCCACGAGGGCATTCAGATAACCCACCGTAGATGAAGCCGCCGTTTCATACGCCGCATCCGGATTGACCTGGGCCTGTAGGTAACTCACCACACTGGAACGCGCGCGATTCGGTCCGGCCGCATTCGGTACAGACGCATTCAGATAGGAGACCACGCTGGCGAGGATATACTCGTTCGTTGGTGCAGCGGGCGGCGTGGTGTTCAAATAGGACACCGCATCGGAAAACACCTGGTAGACATCAGGCGTATCCACGATATCGACATTCAACACGCTCACCGGGAAGGCATGCGCGTAGCGAGCCGGCCGGGACAGCGGATCCGTCGGGTTCGATCCGGCCTGCGCCTCATCCACGTCGTAAAACCCGTCGCCATCCGAATCGAGCAGTAAGGGATTCGACCCCAAGGCAAACTCATCGCCGTCATTCAGAAAATCGCCATCCGTATCCGGGTTATTCGGATCGGTTCCGAGCACGAGGGTTTCCAGCGGATCGGCCAGGCCATCCTGATCCGTGTCAACCGGTTCATTAAGGGGGAGGCGCTGGAGCCGATAAAACATCCGCAGCACGTTGGGCGTGGGCACGTCCTCCAGTCGATCCAGGCCATTGGTACCCAGGGTGCCGGCGACGAGCTCGCTGATCGCCTGCATGGAGGACCCGGATTGCAGCAGAAAATAGCGGTTGGTCTCCGATTGGTATTCCACGACGAAACGGCCATCCGCCATCAGCCCATAGGCTTCGATCTTTAGATCGATCGCCAGCGACGGAAGGGTGGAACAGCAAAACATAACGGCAACCAGGGTGCGTAAAGAGGACAACATGTGTGCGAACATCCTACACGGCTCCCGACGCTTGATCAGGTTTAATACCATGGCTATCTTATAAACAGGCCCGGCCCGAAGGCCTTGCCGGTGAAATGTGCAAAGCGGGATTGCAGGGCCGCAAAGTGCATGTTAAGCACGCCGCTCCAAACCCGTTTTGACGTATACACAACCCTTGGAGATGACCCATGAGCCGCATTTATAACTTCAGCGCAGGACCCGCTACCCTCCCGCTTTCCTGTCTGGAAGAAGCCCGGGACCAGCTCGTTGATTACAAAGGTGCCGGATTTTCGATCATGGAAGCCAGCCACCGCGGCAAGGAATACGATGCGGTGCACAACCAGGCGTTGGATAACCTGAAAACCCTGATGGGCATCTCAGACGACTACTCGGTCCTGTTTCTCCAGGGCGGTGCGACGACCCAGTTTGCTATGATCCCGATGAACCTGCTCGGCGCCGGTCAGACCGCCGACTACATCAACTGCGGGGCCTGGGCCAAGAAGGCCATCAAGGAAGCTCAGATCGTGGGCCAGGTAAATATCGCCGGCGATACCGGCTCGGACATCCCCACCCGCATGCCGGCCAACGACAGCCTGCAGCTCACCGATGGCGCGGCCTACCTTCACATCACATCCAACGAAACCATTGGCGGCAATCAGTACAAGGACTTCCCAACCAGCCCGGCACCGCTCGTGGCCGATATGTCATCGGACATCCTCAGCCGAAAAATTGACGTCAACGATTTCGGCCTGATCTACGCCGGCGCCCAGAAGAACCTCGGGCCTTCCGGTCTCGCCGTCGTCGTGCTGCGCAACGACCTCGCCGAGCGCGTACCGGAAACCGTACCCGGCATCTTCCGCTATGCGGCGCACATGAAAGCCAACTCCATGCTGAACACCCCACCCTGCTTCGGCATTTACATGCTCTCGCTCACCACCCAATGGATGATCGATCAGGGCGGCGTCGAGGCCATGCAGGTGATCAATGACCGCAAAGCCGCCAAGCTGTATGACGCCATCGACGCGAGTGACTTCTACAAAGGCACCGCCGCTCCGGATTACCGGAGCACCATGAACGTCACCTTCCGCATCGCCAACGAGGACCTGGAAGCGCCATTCATTGCCGAAGCGGCCGCTCAGGGCATGGCTGGGCTGAAAGGCCACCGCGACGTCGGCGGCATCCGGGCATCGATTTACAACGCCTTTCCGGAAGCAGGTGTCGAGGCGCTCGTCGCCTTCATGCAGGATTTTGCGCAAAAGAACGGTTGATATCCCGCGTAGCTGCCCGATAATGGCAGCTCAAGATTTCAAAGTGCACCCATAGCTCAACTGGATAGAGTGTCGGCCTCCGAAGCCGAAGGTTCCGCGTTCGAATCGCGGTGGGTGTACCATTTTTTTGCCTGAAAACCCCTATTCACTACCTAATCGACCAACAGGGTTAACACAGGGAATGTCAGGGTAAACTCAGGTCACGTCCCAAGTCAGGTTCGCACGCACGGCTAATATCATCGGGGCACTCGGCAGCAGTGCGGACCGGGGGTACACCTTCCCTCCCTCCGGTCCCCGTCATTCTTATATATACATTCCCGCAGACCCCATCCTCGATTTATTTGCCAACCCACCTCACGCAGCAGTCCCCAGCCTGCACCCCATGCCGGACCGTCCTCTACCCCCACAGCGCACATGCAGAGAGTGAGCAGGAGACGTGCGATGCGGTAAAGCCCAAGGCAGGCAGGGTCAGGCACGGGTGTACGAGGAGGCGTTGGAGAGGATGCGCGGGGAAGGTGCAGTCGGTGACGGGGTGACCTTCACGGGGTCGGAATGAGGTCAAAAGGTCAACATGTTAACGCTTCCACAGGTTCCTCTGCTCCGAGGAACACGTTGAGCGCTACGGCTTTCAAAAGATTTGGAAATTGGCTACTATCCATCCCATTCGCATGATATCCAAGGGCTGTAGACTCACCTGCTCGCTAGTAAGAATGAAATACGCAACGACCTTATTGATTCCGATACTTTTGTGCATTTCAGCGAGGGCGACCCTCGAGCCGCAATTTATCCTTCCGCAAGAGTACCTCGCATTCACGAACGCGAGCGCAGGGCAGGCTGTGAGCCCATTTGCCCCACTAGACTTCGACTATTTTCATTTAGAGGATTTTGAGGACGGCTCGTTGAACACTCCAGGTGTCACGCTATCCGAAACAGGCGACCCCTCGGGTACGCCCATGCCGGCGTTTAGTGATTCAGTTGATGGGGATGATGGATCAGTTGATGGAATTGCCACAGGGACACAGAGTCTTTTTTCCAATTTTGTAACGTCTTCATTTACGTTTCCCTTTTCTCGACCCGCGCTCGGGTCTCTTCCGACCCACGCCGGAATAGTCTGGACCGATATCGGAAGAAACGGCGGAGGCACTCCATTCGCTGCAGATCTTGTAGACAACGTTACGTTTGAAGCATTCGGGCCAGATGGGGGATCTCTCGGTCTAGTTGGGCCATTCTCGCTCGGCGATGACAGCATTTCGCAAACTACCGCGGAAGATCGATTTATTGGCGTAATCAATCTCCAAGGAATATCAGCCATCAAGATCTCAATGCCGGGAAAGGACAACTGGGAGGTAGATCATCTTCAGTATGGCTTCTCGAAC
>JBLIND010000437.1:0-5093 GCA_047639095.1 Candidatus Omnitrophota bacterium
CGCCTACGATCATGTGCGCGGCGAAAATCGTGGGAAGAAAGCCCACGGCAGCCAGATGTCCGAGCGCCGTACGGTAGGGCTCGGCGATTGTGTGGATTGCAATGCCTGTGTGGCGGTCTGCCCAACTGGGATCGATATCCGTAACGGGATTCAGATGGAGTGCGTTAACTGCACCCATTGCATCGACGCCTGCAATGCGGTGATGGATAAGCTTAGCCTGCCGTCGGGCCTGGTGCGCTATGCCTCGCTCAATGCCTTAAAAGAAAAACGTTCATTCCGCTTCACCTCGCGCCTGGCCGGGTATTGTGCGATCCTCACGATCCTCGGGGGACTGCTCGTCTATCTGCTCGGCACGCATCAAAACGTCGAAGTCTCCATGTTACGTGCACAGGGATCCATCTATCAGCAACAACCCGACGGGTTCTTGAGCAACCTGTTCACGATCAAGCTGCTCAACAAAACCAATGCGCCGGTCGAAGTCCGTCTGGTGTTGGAAGAGCAGTCGGGCGAGATCCAGGTCATTGGCACCCAGCTTGTCGCGGAAGGGCAGTCCATCACCAAAGCTGCCGCCTTCGTTAAGTTGCCTGCCGATGCCATTCGTGGCGGAAAAATACCCCTGCACATCTCCGTGTATCAAGAGGATCGTAAAATTCAGACCGTTAAAACCCAGTTCATCGGCCCCGGAGGCTCTTTATGAAAAATGCAAAAATATGGCCGATGGGCATCACGATTTTCTACACCTGTTTTGTTATCGCGATCGTGACCTTTGCCGTGGTCATCAGCAGTAAGCGCTTCGACCTGGTGAGTCCCGAATACTACGCCGAGGAAATGGCCTACCAGGATCGCATCGACAGCATCACCCGCACGAAGGCGCTGGGTGAAATGCCGGGTATCGAGGCCGACCAGCAGCAACAGGTCACCGTGTCCTTTCCCGCGGCTTATAACGGCCAGTTGGAGGAGGGGGAGATCCATCTCTACCGCCCGTCCGATGCCCGTCAGGACCTGGTGGAAAACCTGGCACTCGATGCGTCCGGGCAACAGCTGGTTTCCCTGTTTGGTCGACCCAAAGGGCTCTGGCAGGCCCGGCTGAGCTGGCGGATGGATGGAGAATCGTACTACTACGAACAGCCACTGGTCCTCACGCCATGAGCCTGGTGGCGTTCTTACTCGGGCTCGCGGGAAGCCTGCATTGCCTGGCGATGTGCGGACCGCTCGCGCTGGTGTTGCCCGGCGGGAACCGGCGCTGGCCCTCGCTGCTCACCGGCCGGGTGATCTACAACCTCGGTCGGGTGCTCACCTACACCCTCCTGGGATCGGTCATCGGTTGGCTGGGTCGGCATGCCGCCCTCGCCGGATTTCAACAGGCCCTGAGTCTCGGCCTGGGCGTCTTCATTCTGATCATCCTGCTCGGTCTCCATGGTAAAAGCCGGATTCCGATTGCGCATACCTTGGTCGAACGGGTGCAAGGCGGTGTGGCGCGCCTGCTCCATCATCCAGGCATCGGCATCCTTTTTCCGATCGGCATTCTGAATGGCCTCTTGCCCTGCGGCCTGGTCTACGTGGCCCTGGCGGGAGCGGCGGTGCAGTCTACGTCGGTCAACGGCGCCGTGTTCATGTTCAGCTTCGGCATGGGGACCTTCCCCATGATGCTCGCGGTTTCGCTGGGTGCCACGCGCGTTCGCCAGGTGAATCGCGTGTGGGCCAAGCGGGCGATGCCGTTTGCTGCGCTGACGGTTGCCGCTTTCCTGCTGGTGCGCGGACTCGGACTTGGCATTCCCTACCTCAGTCCAGACCTTTCTGCACCCGAGACCTGCTGCCACGCTGAGTAAGCGGTCCGGAAAACCTCCCGAAATGTCTTCCTATCATCGGAAGACTTTTTAAAACGGGTTCCTATCATAGGAACGTGCGTCAAACGCCCGCTCCACCTCAACCCAGGAGAATTTTTTATGCGCGCGATGGTAATGACCGACTTTGGAGGACCCGATGTCTTCGTCCTACAGGATTTTCCCGAACCCCTTATCGGGCCGGGCGACCTGTTGATCCGCGTGCATGCGGCGGCGATCAATCCCGTCGATTGCAAAACCCGGCTGGCTCCCCGCTGGGGCGATCGCAAGCCGCCGATGATCCTGGGCTTCGATGCCTCCGGGGTGGTGGAGCAGGTCGGCGATGCCGTAGAGGGTTTTGCGGTGGGCGATGCGGTCTATTGTTCGCCCGCCCTCGTGCGCGAGGGCTCGTATGCCGAGCTGGTGGCGGTCGATGCGCGCACGGTTGCCCATAAACCTGCATCGCTGTCGCATGAGGAGGCCGCAGCCCTTCCGCTCGCGGTGATCACGGCCTGGGAGGCGCTCCACGGCCATGCGAAGATGCAAGCCGGTGAACGGGTGTTGATTCATGCTGGTGCGGGTGGGGTAGGGCACTTCGCTATCCAACTCGCGAAGGAGGCGGGATGTACCGTGGTGACCACGGCCGGTCGTCCGGAGACGCTTGCCCTGTGTCAGGCGCTGGGAGCGGATGAGGTGGTCGATTACAAAACCCAGGACGTGGTTGAAGCCGCGGGTGCGTGTGATGTGGTCTTCGACTGCGTCGGCGGTGAGGTGTTTAATCAGTCGATCGATTGCCTCGGGGTGAACGGTCGTTTGGTGACGATTGTGCCCGGGGTGCCGGGTGATCAGATCAATAAACTGTTCGGTAAAAACGGATCGCTGCATTTTGAGTTCATGGGTTCGGCGATGATGAATAACAGCCACCCGGAAAAGCAGGGGCAGATCCTGGCAGAGGTGGCGCAATTGGCCGACGCGGGAAAGTTGAAGCCGCATATTTTTGAAACCTATGCGCTGGACGAGATTCCGGAAGCGCATCGTCAGCAGGAAACTCAACGCACCCTGGGTAAACTGGTGGTGAAGATTGTGTGATTTTGGAGTGCGGGAACAAGTTCCCGCACTCCAAAATAAGAAAGCCCGTATGAAAACCTATTTGCTCAGCCTCATCGTTGCCACCCAGCTCCTCGCCGCGGAGCAGGAGATCATAAACTCCCAGCCGGACGGTCAGCACCCGCCCACTCCCGCCGAGGCTGCGGCGGCGATCACCTTGCCGCCCGGTTTTAACGTCACTCTCTTCGCGGCTGAACCAGATATTCACCAACCCATCGCCATGACCTTCGACGATCGGGGCCGACTCTGGGTGGCCGAGAGCTACACCTACGAAAAGCAGGGGCAGTGGGATCTCCGCATGAAAGATCGCATCCTGATCTTCGAGGATCACGACCAGGATGGTCGCTTCGACAAGCGGACGGTATTTCTCGATGGTCTCGAACGACTGACCGGGCTTGAAGTCGGTTATGGCGGCGTCTGGGTGACCACGTCGCCGACTTTTTGTTTTATCCCGGATAAAGATCGCGATGACAAACCGGATGGCCCACCGGAGGTCTTGCTCGACGGATTTGGACTCAATGCCGGGCACAACATGGTCAACGGCCTGCTCTGGGGGCCGGATGGCTGGATGTACATTCGCCACGGAATCACCGACGTTTCGAAGATCGGTCCGCCGGGCACTCCGGAGGAAGAACGATTGCGGCTCACCTGCGGGATCTGGCGGTATCATCCCGCGCGCAAGGTATATGAAGTCGTTGTCTCCGGCACCACCAACCCCTGGGGCTTCGATTGGAACCAAGAGGGCGAGATGTTTTTATCGAACAACGTAAATGGCCATCTTTGGCATGCCGTTCCCGGTTCGTTTTTCAAGCGTATGCACGGTCAGCATTTTAACCCGCATCTGTACGAGTACATGGACATGTGTGCGGATCACAATCACTGGGACGATCGCGAGACCTGGTCCAAGTCCCGCAGCGGGGAGAATCACAGCAAGTTGGGTGGCGGGCATTCCCATTGCGGGTTGATGATTTACCAGGGCGACAACTGGCCCGAGCAATATCGCGGCAAGGCCTTCCTCTGCAACACACACGGTCGTCGTATAAACATGGATCGACTCGAGCGCAGCGGCTCCGGCTACGTGGCCAAACACGAAGACGATTTTCTTATGGCCAATCAGCCCTGGTTTCGTGGGGTCGAGATGAAATACGGCCCGGACGGTGGGGTGTACGTGCTCGACTGGACCGACAACGGGGAATGTCACGATCATGACGGCGTGCATCGGACGAGTGGGCGGATTTACAAGATTACCTATGGGGATCCGCATCCGGTGGTGCCGGATCTGGATCTGCAGCAGCTGAGCAACATGCGCTTGATCAACCTGCTGGGGCATCAGAATCAGTGGTACGTACGGAAGGCGGTGCGTATCCTGCAGGAGCGCGCCAATTTGGATGATGGCCAGGCCGGTCGTTTGAAGGAACTCTTCCTGAAGAGCAGCGAAACCACCGTCCGTTTGTCGGCCCTTTGGGTGCTCTCGAACACCCTGCCGGAATGGATGGAAAGCCAGCTGGGTGACAAGGATGAGGCCGTGGTCTGCTGGTTGATTCGGCTGATCCTGGATCATTCAGAGAGCGAATCGGAGGTTTCGTTCGCCCGCCTGGCGGAATCGACCCCAAGTGATCTGGTCCGGAGTCATCTGGCGGGTACGCTTCCGAAGATGGCTACGGGTGAAGCATGGGCGATGGCTGAAGCGCTCGCGACCCATTCGCTGTCCGCCTCGGACAAAAATTTCCAACTGCTTCTCTGGTATGGACTGGAGAGACTGGTGGCCCAGGATCCGGTTCGGGGGATGGCCTTGCTGAAGAAAACCCCTTCGCCGCTGCTCAAGCAGTTCATTGCCCGACGTATTGGGGGGATGATTCAGGATCAGCCGGAAGCGGTCGCTGCGTTGCTTAAAGATGTGCCGGAGACCGACCTCGTCCCGGTAATCGTCGGCTTGTCGGAAGCGTTGAAGGGGTGGGGTAAGGTCGACCCACCGGAGGGATGGAAGGCGTTCAGTCAGTCCTTATCCGGTCATGCCGATGCGGGTGTTCAATCGAGCCTGGCGGCGTTGAATCAAATGTTTGGTGCGGGCCTGCCAGTGGATGAGCTGAAAAAGATCGCGGTCGATAAAAAGCAAACGTTGGTCACGCGAAACAACGCCATTCGTTCGCTCGCGCGCTCCGG
>JBLIND010000438.1:0-5083 GCA_047639095.1 Candidatus Omnitrophota bacterium
AATGGCTTAAGCCCAATTAATGCGTCACTTACGACGTGTTAACTTTAAGGCTGCCCTATTTTTTCTTTGCCTTGGGAGCCCGGGCTTTTTTCACGGATGCAAGCGCTGGATCGGGCCAATCCGGATCGGGCGTGCGGGCGGCGCTCATCATCTTGATCGCCTGCTTGACCAGCTCGGGATGTTTCCCGGCGAGGTTGGTGGTCTCGCCCAGATCATCGGCGAGGTTGTACAGCTCGACCGGGGCACCGGGTGCCGGGCGGACGGCTTTCCAGTCGTTCCAACGGATGGCCTGGATGCTTTTCCCTTCGTGGAGTTCCCAGTAAAAGTAGTCGCGCTTGGGCGCGGGGCCGCCCTTGAAAAAGTCCACCAGCGAGTGACCGTCGGTTTGGTATCCGGCCGGCAATTCCGCCTTGCCCAGCTCGGCAAAGGTCGGAAGGAGATCCCAGAAGGCCCAGGGCTCTTCCGTCACCCGGCCAGCTTTGACAAAGCCCGGTCCCCAGGCAAAGGCTGCCTGGCGCAAGGCACCTTCGTACATGCCGCGTTTAAAGCCGCGCAGCGTCCCATCCATGGTCTGATTGAAGCGTTTGCCAATGGCGGTATTCGGATTAAAGGACGAGCCGTTGTCGCCGGAAAAAACGAGCAGGGTATTTTTATCGATGCCCTTTTTCTTGAGCAGCTCGACCAGCGCGCCGACATCGGAATCGATGCGGGTGACCATGGCGGCATAGTTCTTTTCCTGCTCGGTCCAATCCTTGTCCTGGTAGATGCCCTGATCGTCGATCTCGTATCTTCCATGCGGCAAGGTGATGGCATAGAACAGCATGAACGGATTTCCGGCATGTGCATCCACCCACTTCAGGACATCCTGTTGGATGAGCTCCTGCGCATAGACTTTTTTCTGCCCGTTGGCGTTCTCGGGAATCTCAAAACGTTGGTCATCGTTATAGAGGTACGGCGGAAAGTAGCTGTGGGCATGGCGTTGACAGTTGTACCCGAAAAAGTGATCGATGCCGTTTTTGAACGGACTCCCGGTGGTATCGAACATGCCCATTCCCCACTTGCCCATGGTGGCCGTCTGATACCCCGCGGCCTTGAGGACCTTGCCCACCGTCACCGTATCCGCGGGCAAGGGGCGCTGACCTTCGGGCCGGAGCTCCCGGTTCGCACGGGTCGGGCAATGGCCCATGTGAAGCCCGGTAAAAAAGGAGCTGCGCGCGGGGGCACACACGCTGGTGCCGGTGTAAGCCGAGAGGTAACGCGTGCCTTCGTTGCACAACCGATCCAGGTTCGGCGTCTGAATTAATTGCTGACCGTATACCCCGACATCTCCCTGGGCGATGTCATCGGATAAAATGAAGATCAGGTTGGGGCGCGTGTCCGCGGCAAACAAAAGCGTTTGGATGCTCCAGACCAAAGAAAGAAACGGGATAATGCAGGTTTTGAATTTCATGAAACAAATACGGGCGTCGCGCATGAAAACTGACACAGGATGGCGGAGCATGGCCTTACAAGGCCGTGTTGATGAATTTGGCTTCTCCCAACACGGGCTGGGAAGCCCATGCTCCATTCTTACGGACGACCCGCCGACCGGGCCTTCGGAGCAGGCGTCAACGCGCAGCGCCCACACTCACCACGAGCATCGCGGTTGAAATCGGTCCGGTGATGCCAAAGGCATTGACCGTACGCACCTCCACCCGATTGGCGCCATCGACAACATCCCATGCGAACGTTGCGTCAGCAGGGTGCCAGTCTCCCTCATCGAGGCGACGTTCGAACCGGGAATAATTGGGGGTGAACGTGCGAAGGGCGCACCGGATCATTCCCTTCTCGACCGACAGACTCAAGCTCGCCTGACCGATGGGGAAATAGGGATCCACCGCCGGGTTCTCCGGGATCGGTCGGGTATGCCATGCCGTGCCTTTGCAGAGGTCGTCCTGCACGATGAACATGTTGCCGTAGTCGGGGCCGTTGTCCAGGTAGTCGGTATTGGGAATAAATCCGATAAAGCCATACTTGTCCATTTCATCCGGATGGAGGGCCAGCTCACCAAAACCGGCGAAGTTTTTTAACACGACCGGAAGTTCAGACGCGCGGTAGGCCTTCTGTTCCTTACCAATGACAAACCGCAGATTGGTGCCGCCATGATAAAACCACTCCGTCCGAATTTCGACCGCGTTGAGGGGAAGCCCATCCCGGGTGACGTACAGATTGCTGGTGGGGTCGAGCATGACCCACTTGCCATACTGGTTGGACCAAATCTCGGTGGTGGAATGTTCGGTGGAGCCTCCGACCTTATTTACGCCCTGGTGTCGTCGCAAGGCGAGCGGGCGATCCACCCAACCGAGGCTGGCCGCGGCAGAAACGAGGACCTGTACATATTGCGAGCAGAAGAAGGTCTGCCCTTCCCCAATATCGCGCAGAATTTCCAGTGCCCCGAAGGCTTTGGTAGACGGTTGACCAAACTTTTTAAATTGCTGGTGGGTCCAGTCCATCAAGCGAACCTGCTGTTCAAATTCCGTCTGGCCGGAAGCGATGACCTCATCAAGCTTGTACCGGGTGCGCAGCTCTTTGAGTTTGGGGTTCTCGAATCGATCAAAGCGAAACCGCTGGCTATACGCATCGTCAACAAAGGGCAGGCATTCGAGTTGGCTTACCAGCGCCCTTCGTCCATCACCCAGGTCGAATACCCGACCTTGCCCCTCAGGTGTCGGCATGGAGGCGGTCCAGGTTTTCTCGGTGAGCGGCATCGGATTATTCAAGCCGCCCCCGGTGATCACCATTCGCCCGGAAATGATCGCAGCGGAGGGTGCGAGCAACACCCCGGGCAGGTCTCCGACGACGGTCCAGGTATCGGCCTTGGGATCGTAGGCCAGCACATCACGCACGACGCCACGCGGTGGTTTAGTTTGATTACAGCGTCCGCCGATCACGATGATCTGACCGCCATGGATCAAGGTGCTCGATTCGAAATGACTGCGACCGTCCGGCAGGCTGGCAACGGCCGTCCATTTTTTCGTCGCGGGATCAAAACGGTGACAGGAGGCGACATCGATCTGGGTCCGATCGTGGCCATGATCCCCACCGAGCGCATAGACCATCCCGCCCAACGCAATCGCCGCCACATGCCCGCGCGGATCGGGCAAGTCTGCTTCGCGTTCCCAGGCTTTTCCATCATCGAGTGAGAGACTCCAGTGGTCACCCGAATCGGTCTGGCGATCGGGTTTGTACCCGCCAAAAAAATGAAGCGTACGACCGACGACGGCCAGGCCCCCTCCCCCACGCGGTTCCGGTAGCGCCGGCCCAGCGACCCACCGATCCGAGCTCACATCATATTTCCACACCTCGTCTGTAACCGGTCCCGGATGCTTCCCCTTGAATCCTCCGGCAAACCAGATCGTCTTGCCATCCATGGCGGGATTCAAGTGGGTGACGCCGGTCGGCATATCTTTCAAGCGTGACCAGGTATCGGTCGCCGGATCGTACACGTCGAGCTGTGTGGAGGCGCCGAGGGAGCTGGTAAATCCGCCGAACAAGTAGAGCTTTCCGTCCACCACGGCCGTAGGCGATTCGACCCGTGCAAAGGGGGAAGGTGCAGCCTTTTTCCAGTCCTGAGATTTCAGCCAGGATGGATTTCCAGCTTCCTGGCCCCATGCCGAAATGGCGCAGATCATGGCAGGGACGAAATAAAGGATCAGGTTTTGATTTATCATTCCTCCATCATGCTTTGACCCCTTCACTCAGCCAGACATAATCAATGATTGCAGAACGTGCTTCACAGCGGAATGGAACCACTACCCAGCGAATCAGTAGACAGCGGCAGACGAGACCTCTATAGTCGGTGGCATGATCGTTATCCCTTTTGCTCGAACGACTGGCGATGCAGGTCGATGAGCCTCGCCCGAGATGGTAAGTGCTGCACGTCCGATGACGCGGTTCAGCGGATTCAGCCCGGTGATACCGTGGTCTGCAGTGGGTTCGTCGGCGCGGCACACCCGGAGAGCTTAACCGCGGCCCTCGAGCGTCGCTTCTTACACGGGGGCACCCCGAATGATCTGACCCTGGTCTATGCCGCCGGCCAGGGTGACGGACAGTCCCGGGGACTCAATCACCTCGCCCATGCGGGATTGCTGAAGCGGGTCATCGGCGGTCATTGGGGTCTCGCACCCGGTCTGGGCAGGCTGGCGCTGGAGAATCAAATCGAGGCCTATAACTTTCCCCAAGGCGTCATCTGCCAGTTGATGCGCGATATCGCGGCGGGTCGTCCGGGCTGCATCACCCATGTCGGCCTGGGAACCTTCATCGATCCCGAACAGGCGGGAGGGCGACTAAACGCACGCACAACCGAAGCCCTGGTCGAGCGGATCGCACTGAACGGCAAAACCTGGTTGTTCTATCCTGCGTTCCCCATCAACGTCGCCCTGATCCGAGCGACCACTGCCGACCCACAGGGCAACCTCTCGATGGAGGATGAAGCCGTCATAGGTGAGATCCTGCCGATCGCGCAGGCCGCCCGCAACAGCGGCGGGATCGTGCTTGCGCAGGTCAAACGCTTCAGCGATCACGCGATCGATCCCCATGCGGTGCGGGTGCCCGGCATCCTCGTGGATCACATCATCCTGGCGGAAGCCGATGAGCATGATCAAACGTTCGCTGAAACCATGAACACCGCTTATTGCTCAAGCGAACGCCATGGAACACCTCCGGTCCAGGAATCGATGGCCCTCAATGAACGCCGTATTATTGCGGCCCGGGCCTGCGATGAATTACACGACGGAGATGTCGCCAACCTGGGGATTGGCTTACCCGAGGGTGTCGCACGTATCGCTGCAGAACGCGGTCTCCTCGGCGCACTCACCTTGACGGTCGAAAGCGGACCCATCGGCGGCAGGCCTGCGGGCGGCCTCAGCTTTGGCGCTTCGGTTCATCCGCAGGCCATTATCGACCAACCGGCGATGTTCGATTTTTACGACGGGGGTGGGTTGGATTTCAGTGCGTTGGGTGCGGCGCAGATCGACCGCCATGGCAATGTAAACGTGTCGACCTTCGGCGCACGATTGGCTGGCGTGGGCGGTTTTGTAAACGT
>JBLIND010000439.1:0-5080 GCA_047639095.1 Candidatus Omnitrophota bacterium
CCCTGGGTGCCGGCACCGATTAAGGCGATATTGATTTCATCTTTGCTCTTGGCTTCCTGGCCAAGCGCTTCAGCGACACTCAGGCTGAGGCCCGTTGCTGCGGTGGCGGCTATAAATTCGCGGCGATTGAATTCTGCTTTTTGAAGTTGATCACTCATATTGTTCGGCAACCTTTTCGTTCGTTAGGGTTCGGAAATCGGGTCGTTTATATACACTTAATACTCCACTGCAAGACCACATCTTACCGAAAAGCCTGACTTATTACGGGTTATCCTGATCATTCTGACGACCCTGCAGGGATTCTATTCATTCTTGGAGCCGCAACACCGGGTCTTGCCTGCCTCCAATTGTTATCTTCGGGCCTTTTGACACGTAGATTGAGCTGAAATATCGCTCATGGAGGAAGCCCCGGCGAACATTCCCGCATTTTCGGTTCGACGGAAATGGACCTCCGGCGTACAACCGCCCGCTATGAGCGATGAAAAACAGCCAGAAGACGTGCCGACGACCGAAACCACCGCCTCGGCGGAGGATACCCCAGTAGAGGAAACGGTTGAGGAAACCGTTCCCACGACCAGTCCGCTCGATAAACCGCAGCGCATTCTCGTCAATGGCGAGGAAGTCCCGCATGCCTTTATCAGCCAGGAGCTGCAAACGCTCTATCAACGCTACCAGCAATCGCTGCCACCGGCCGAATTTGCCCAAAAGCAGGAAACCATCTTTCAGGACGCCGAGGACAACGCCATCGAGCGCCTCCTCCTGAACCAGGCCGCCAAAGGTCAGGGCGAAAAAGTTTCCGAGAAAGAAATTGTCGCTCGGTTCAACAAGCTGAAGCGCGAAGCGGGCGGTCCGCAAAAATTTTACAAGGCCTACGGGCTTTCAGCCACGGATGATCCGTTCATCCACGAACGCCTCGCGGACGATCTTCAGTACGAAAAATATCTCGATATGCTGTGCAGCGAAGTGCCGGAACCCGACGAAGCCGCCTGCCAGGAATTTTATGAGCAGAACGAAGCCTCCTTTCTGGAGCACGAGCAGATTCGCGCCTCTCACATTCTGCTCTCCGCCGATCAGCATTCCGATGCCGCGTCGATTTTCGAGCAGATGCTCAACATCCGCAGCGAAATCGAAGATGGGGCCGACTTCGAAGAGGTGGCCGGACGTTACGGTTGCCCGCAGGATGCCGGCGATCTCGGCTGGGTGAGTCGCGGACAGATGGTGCCCGATTTCGAGAAAGCGGTTTTCGCCTTGAAGCCCGGCGAGGTCAGCGATGTCGTGCAGACCCAGTTCGGCTATCACGTCATCAAGGCCTTTGAACACAAAGAAAGCCGGGTTCAGCCCTTCGAGGACGTCCACGAGGAGCTGCGTCTGATGATCTGGAACAAAGGCAAGAATGATCGCATCGGTGAAGCGGTTGATGCGCTGAAAGCCAAGGCCGAGATCACGCGCGAAGACATCGTGGATGACGAGCCGGCGGCTGAGCCCGCCGCTGAGTAGGCGTTACGGTGATCGGAACGGGATGTAAAAACCGTTCCTATGGCCGGAAAACTTTACTGGTCGCGGCCGCCCTTGCGTTTGGGGCCGCGGTCAACGCGGGAGGAGACCTTGTGGCGGAATTGGGCCTCTCTGACGTCGATAAAGCGTGCGTAAATCGCGATATTTTTCAATTCGCCGTTCCAGGGTCGATCCTGGAGATACTCGTTGCCGAAGAGGAGCTGCTGTTGATCGCCGC
This sequence comes from Candidatus Omnitrophota bacterium, assembly GCA_047639095.1. Classification (GTDB taxonomy): domain Bacteria; phylum Verrucomicrobiota; class Kiritimatiellia; order SS1-B-03-39; family UBA6053; genus JAPYUI01. The sequence goes on from JBLIND010000439.1 coordinate 1,733, forward strand.
TCCAGTTGCTGAAGTCGCCGGTAATTTGTTTCACGACTTGGATGACGCCGTCGATCATGCAGGTGAGCTCGCCTTCGCGATAGGAGACGATGAGGTGATGCCAGGTATCCGCTTCTAATTCTCCGAGGCGCACTTCAGGGTTGATGCCGTTTAATCCGGTTTCGGTGGTGCGGAGGCGGAGGCTGAATTCATTCTGCTCCTGGCAGATGGAGAAATTCCGGCTGTCGCCATCCTTGGAGAAGCTGATAATCCGGGCGGGTCCGCTTTGCCGGACGTTTTCCGGTTTGATCATGGCTTCGATGGTCAGTTCGTTGGTCTGCTGGCAGGCCTGGAGGAGGTAGGTGTTGGCTCCGTCGACCACGGTGCGCCCGCCCTGGCAGACGAGGGCATCCGTCCGCAGCTGATTGTTATCCTTCGGGGTCAGGGTGAAGGACGGGTTGTCGGTAATGCGTGGGTCGATCCAGATGTCCCCGCGATTCAGGTTCTCCCACATGAAGATCAGGCCTTCTTTGGAGCAGGGCCATTCTTTCGACAGCCTGACCAGGTTCGGAAGACGGTTGTCGGGGGAGAGCGGAGGGACCTGCACGACCTCTTCGACGACGGGTGCTGGCTCGGGTGCGGCGGTCAGGAGGTCGATCACCGCCTTGGCTTTCATCGCATCCTCGATTCGACCCTGCTGGGTGTAAGTGCGTTTTAACCCCGTGAGGTGTTGCACGTACTGTCCTTTAATATGGTTGAGGGTCGCGGTTTGTTTTTTGTCGGCCTCGTTCATCTTGAGCCCGTAGTTGTAGGCGGCCTTGCGCACGGCGGTGGTGTAGGCCGGGTCTTCGTGGCTGATTACGGTCCGTGCTTCGTCAAACAGCTTGAGCGCGGCATCGGCCTTGAGGACCTGGTCGAGATTGCCGGCGGTTTTGCCCGCCAATTTGGCGAATTCGAGGTCTTTCGTATAGATTTCGCGCGCGCCGAGGAGCACGGTCCAGTACTCGGCCATCACGGTGTCCGCGGATTGCTGATAGGTTCGGCTGGCGCTGGAGAGCGCATCTTCCTGGCCGTTTAGGACCACACCAAACCCGAGGGCGGCGATCAGGATAAATCGTTGCAAGGTATACATTAGCCATTTACTTTAGGGCCGATGGTTCGATTTCGCAAGAGTTTGCTGCTGTGCATGGTGCTGGTGCTGGTGCTGGCGGGGTGTTCACGGGGTCCAGTTTCGACCCACCGTATCCAGCAGGTGCAGACGCCTCAGCACGTGGCGACGATCGCGGAGGAGCGAAATGGGGCAAAATGGTGGATGAAGCGCAACCGGGAGCTTAACGCGATCGGCGCATCGAACGCGGCCTCGCTGGTGTTCTTTGGCGATTCGATCATGGAAGGCTGGGAGCATATCGGACGAAAGAGCCTGGCCATCTTTTCCAGCAAGTATCCCACTGCTGTTATGGGAATGGGCGGGGATGGCACGCAGCATGCCCTGTGGCGGGCCGAACAGGGCAACTTTAAACATCTCCGCCCGCGCCTGGTGGTGATCATGATCGGGACCAACAATCTGGGCAGCCAAAGCCCGCTGGAGATCGTGGATGGCGTCACCGCCGTGGTTCAGGCCGTGAATGCGGTCACCCCGGACTCGCGAATCCTGGTGCTCGGCCTCTTTCCCCGGGGCGACGACCACGCATACCGCCTGCGCGAACCCATCCGACAAGTGAATGAAGGCCTCAGCCGCCTCGCGGATCATAAGACGATTTTCTATCGCGATTTCGGAGCGCTGTTGTTGAACCCGGATGGGACGGCTCAGCGGGAAATCCAGCCGGACCATCTGCACCTGAGCCGCAAGGGGTATCGCATCTGGGCCGAGGCGATGTTTCCGGTGGTGGAAGAGCTGATACGCGGATCAGATCGGGATGACCCGTAACACAACCGCGTACATCAGTGCCGTCACGAGGACGATCCCGATGAGATTCAGCCAGATTCCGGCTTTGCACATCTGAGGGAGGGTGACCTCACCCGAGCCAAACACGATGGCATTGGGCGGGGTGGCCACGGGCATCATAAAGGCGCAGCTCGCGGCAATCGCGAGGGGGAACACGAGCAGGTAGGGATGCATGTGCAGGGCCGGAGCGATGCCGGCCAGGATGGGTAGCAGCGTGGCGGTGGTCGCGGTGTTGGAGGTTAATTCCGTGAGGAAGATCACCATGGTGACCACGGCGATGACGATGAGCAGGGGCGGGATGCCCTGGAGTTGGACCGCCTGCGATCCGAAGTACTCGGCGACCCCGTTGACTTTCACCGCCTTGGCGAGGCTGAGTCCACCACCGAAGAGGATGAGAATGCTCCAGGGGAGTTTCGCCGCGGTATTCCAGTCGAGGGTGTATTCGTGTTTTTTGATGTTTACCGGAATCACGAACAGGAGCATCGCCCCGGTCATCGCGATGACCGGATCGCTCAAATCGGCTACGGCCGGCCAATGTTTCAATAACCAGGGTTGCGCGCTGAGCCACGGGCGAATGATCCAGCAGGTGGCGGTGCAGAAAAACACGAGCATGGTCACCAGCTCCCCGCGCTTCATGTTGCCGAGGGCCTTGTATTGCTGGCGAATGAATACCTGGCCGCCTTCGACAGGTGGGAGGCGAACCGGATAGAGGATGCGGGTGAGCAGCATCCAGGTCAGGGGCAGGAATACGACGACCAGGGGAACGCCGAATTGCATCCATTTCACGTAGCTGATGTCGCGCTGATACGGCGTAGCGATGGTGTCTTTCAGGAAGTTGACGAGCAACACGTTCGGCGGGGATCCGATAATGGTGGCGACGCCTCCGATCGATGCGGCGTAGGCGATGCCGAGCATGAGGCAGACGCTGAAACGCGCGATGTCCTCGCTCGAGGCCTGGACCTTGGATCGAACCAATCCGACCAGGCTGATCCCGATCGGAAGCATCATCGCGGTGGTGGCCGTATTGGATACAAACGCGCTGAGGATTGCCGTGATCAGCATGCACCCGCCAATGATGTTGATCGGTTTGGTCCCGATGAGGCGCAGGGTGAACAAGGCGATACGTTGATCCAATCCCCATCGCTGCATGGACAGCGCCAGCATGAAGCCGCCCATGAACAGGAAGATGGTGTCGGAGGCGTAGGGTGCCGAGGCGGCTTTGATATCCACCGCTCCGCACAGGGGGAAGGCGACCAGGGGGATGAGGGCGGTGACCGAAACATGTACGGCTTCCGTCAGCCACCAGATGGCCATCCAGACCATCACGGCCAGGGTCTTTCGCCCCGCCTCGGAGAAGACGAGCGCATCGCCTTCGGCACCCGTGAAGGTCTCCGGCAGCAGGCGGAAGGTGAGGTATGCGGCGA
>JBLIND010000440.1:0-5073 GCA_047639095.1 Candidatus Omnitrophota bacterium
TGCTCGAGTGTGGGTTTCATACATACGAATTATACGATAGAATAAAAATAATATACGTTTTATGTTAAAATAGTATGTAAACTTGCGAAACCACGCGGAGCAGCTCCGTCCCAAAGCATGTACCTTCTCACCATGAAAACAACCCTGCTCGACTACCCCACATTGAACGGCGCCTATACCGTGCCGGATGAGAAGCTCCGCTATTGCCAGAAGCACGGCCATGTCACCCTGCGCGACATCTGCACGCCAGAAGACATTGAACCCTATCGACTCGTCATCGAAGAAGAAGTGAACCGCGCGAAGAACACGGAACGCGGCGGCGTTTACGCCAAGGACATCAAAGAACGCGACACCCGCAACAAGGCCTTTCTCCAGTTCACCAACATGTGGAGGCGCAACGCCATCATCGAAGGCTTCTCCCTCGCTCAACGCTTCGGTCACATCGCTGCGCAGCTGCTCGGAACCGATGCGGTGCGCATCTACCACGACCAGGCTTTGTTCAAGGAACCCGGCGCCGGTTACACGCCGTGGCACCAGGACCAATACTACTGGCCGATGGAAACGGGCAAAACGGTGACGATGTGGATGCCCCTCACCCCGATGGGCGCGGAAATGGGCACCCTGATCTTTGCCGATGGCTCGCACCGCGACGGTCCGCTGGGCGAACTCGCCATCTCGGATCATTCGGAAGCGTACTACCGTTCGATCGTGGATGCACAGGGCATGAACCTGAGCATCAGCGAGCTGGACGTCGGTGATGCGACCTGGCATTACGGATGGACCTTGCACAAGGCCCCCGGCAACACGACCACCAACATGCGACAGGTCATGACGATCATCTATTGTGCGGACGACTGCGAGGTGCTTGAGCCGCAAAATACCAACCAGGCGGCAGATCTCGCGGCCTGGCTTCCCGGACAACAGGCCGGAGAGACGGTCGGGAGTCCGATGAATCCTATTGTATGGGATCGAAACTCCATTGCAGGTTAGTCTTGAGGGATGACGGACATTCGACACCATAGCCGGATGAGATTGAACACACCGCTTAAAGGCATCGCTCTGGTTGCTCTACCGCTTACCGGAATGCTTCACGCCTTGCGTGCAGAGTCCATCGACTTCAACCGCGACATTCGACCAATCCTTCAAGCGAACTGTTTTGCCTGCCACGGCCCGGACGAAGAAGCGCGGAAGGGCAAACTCCGTATCGACACCGAGGCCGGCGCACGCGCCGATCTCGGGGAAGGACACGCCGCTCTGATTCCGGGCAAACCGGATGAAAGCGAGATCGTCTACCGGGTGGAGACGGAGGACCCGGACGACATCATGCCGCCCCTGAAGTCCGAGCACCGCCTGACCGACGACGAGAAGGCGCGCTTACGCGCGTGGATCAAGAGCGGCGGTGCCTACGCGGAGCACTGGTCATTTGTGTCGCCCACCAAGGCAAGCCCGCCGAAGGTTCAGGAAACGGATTGGCCCAGCCACCCGCTGGACCACTTTGTGCTCGCCCGCCTGGAGGACGCAAAGGTGCCGCATGCCGCGCGAGCCGATCGGTATACCCTCATCCGTCGGGTCTCTCTCGATCTGACCGGGCTCCCCCCCACCCCGGAGGAGGCCGACGCCTACGTGCAGGATGCCTCCCCCGATGCCTGGGCCAAGGTCGTGGAACGTCTGCTGGCCTCCCCGCATTTTGGTGAACGCTGGGCGCGCATGTGGCTCGACCTCGCCCGCTATGCGGATACCCGCGGCTACGAGAAAGACAAGCACCGTGACATGTGGCGGTACCGGGAATGGGTCATCGACGCGTTTAACCAGGATCTTTCACTGGACGCCTTCACGCGTGATCAGCTCGCTGGCGATTTGATCCCCGATTCAACGCCCGAGCAGCTGGTCGCTACCGCCTTTCATCGCAACACGATGACCAACGAAGAAGGTGGAACGGACAACGAGGAATACCGGGTGGCGGCGGTGAAAGATCGGGTCGACACCACCATGCAGGTGTGGATGGGTATCACCATGGGTTGTGCCAAGTGTCACACGCATAAATATGATCCAGTTACGATCAGCGACTACTATGCGTTCTATGCTTTTTTCAATCAGACCGAAGACAACGACAATGAAGCGCCATCGGCCCCCACGCCCAGCCCGGATCAAGTCGCGGAGCTTGCGCGGCTGGACAACGAAATCGCGCGCTTGGACAAATCGTTGAGCCCGACCTCCCCGGCCTTCGCCGCCTGGAAAAAATCCCAGCAGACCGCACCGAACCCCTGGACGGATGTTCGCCTGGAGGCGTTCACCTCGCGCCATGCCGGTGCCGGCCTGGAGCAGGATCCGGACGGGCTCTTACGCGCGACCGGCACCCGCCCGGACAAAGACACGTGGACCGTAACCGTGATTCCACCCGCCGGAAAACTCACCGCCCTGCGCCTGGAGACCCTGCCCAAGAAAGCCATCAATGGACGACCCAAAGATCTGAACGTTGCGATTCGCGAAATTACCGTGGAGCTCGCAGGTCCAGAAGCGACACCCCGCAAACTCACGCTGAAAAATCCGCGCGCCGACTTCTCGCAAAAGGGTTGGGAGGTCGCCAAAGCCATCGATGGCGATGTTTCGGCTGGCTGGGCCTTTTCGCCGCAGAAGGATGTGCCTCACGCGGCGGTTTTCGACCTTGAAACCCCCATCGAAGCCAGCCCGGATACCCGCCTGCGCTTGACCCTGGAACAGCAGTACGGACAACAATTGATCCTTGGAGAATTCCGCCTGCGGGTGAGCGGCGAAGACCCCAGTCTGCTCACCGCAGCCGTGGATGGCGATGCGGGTTTGTTCCAGGCATTTTTACAAGCCTCTCCTGACCTGAAGTCGCTGGACCAGCAACGTACGAAGGCGCGCGCCGCACACAAACAGATCAACGACCAGATTCCGAAGACCCTGGTGATGCGTGAACTGCCCGCCAACCGTCAACGCACCACCCGGATTCAACAGCGCGGTAACTTTCTCGATCCCGGCGACGTGGTGACACCGCAGGTGCCGACGATTTTCGCTTCCTGGCCGGTTGATGCACCGACGAACCGACTCGGTGTAGCGGAATGGCTCATACGCGCGGACAATCCGCTCACCGATCGCGTGTTCGTAAACCGGATCTGGGCCCGTCTGTTCGGCATCGGGATCGTAGAAACCGAGGAGGACTTCGGACTCCAGGGGCTCCCACCCGACAACCCGGCCCTGCTCGACTGGCTGGCGGTGGACTTCCGGGATAACGGCCGCTCGCTCAAACAGCTATTGCGCACGCTCGTGCATTCTTCCACCTATCAGCAGGCCGCTGAGATGAAATCGGCGCACGCCAGTACGGATCCGAACAACCGCATGCTCAGCCGGGCGTCGCGCTTCCGCCTGCCGGCCGAGACCATTCGCGATCAGGCACTCGTAGCTTCCGGCCTACTCACGCGGAGCCTCGGCGGCCCGAGCGTGATGCCACCACAACCCGACGGTGTGTGGAAGACTACCTACAACGTGAACAAGTGGGTGAACGCAACGGATGGAAATCGCTATCGACGCGGCTTGTACACCTATTTAAAACGCACCAGTCCCTACCCCAGCCTGACCACCTTCGATGCGGGCAGCGGCGAGGTCTGCCAGATTCGTCGCGTGCGCACGAACACCCCGCTGCAGGCGCTGATCACCCTGAACGATCCAGCCTTTCTTGAAATGGCCGGCGCGTTGGCCACGCGCATGCAGGAGGCCGGAAGCGATCCCACGACCCGCATCTCTCGCGGCTTCCGACTGGCCTTGATTCGCCCACCTACCGAGCGGGAACTCCAGGGATTAATGCAGCTGTATGATCGCCTGAACGCCTCCTATGCCGCACAACCCGAAGCGGGAACGGAGCTGGCTCGCTCGGCAGGCCTGAACGACAGCCACAAAACTGAACCCGCCTTGATCGGCATCGCCAACGCCTTGCTCAACCTCGACGAACTGCTGATGAAACCATGAATCCACTCTTTGAAAAGCATCAGACAATGACGCGCCGCCACCTGCTGTCCAGCAGTGGCCTCGGACTGGGTGCCATGGCGCTGCAGGCGTTGACCAGCCAAGGCGCAGGTCCGAACTGGAAGCTGCCGGGCAAGGCGAAATCCATTATCTATCTACACATGGCCGGCTCGCCATCGCAGCTGGAACTGTTCGAGCACAAACCCGCGCTGAAAAAATTTCACGGCAGCGCCTGTCCGCAGGAATACCTCGAGGGCAAACGCTTTGCCTTCATCAAAGGTACGCCCAAGATGCTGAGGCCGATGTTCGACTACCAGCAATACGGCCAGAGCGGACAGTGGATCAGCTCCTGCCTCCCCCATCTCAGCACGGTGGCGGATGACCTGTGCATCGTGCGCTCCATGCGTACGGATCAGTTTAACCATGCACCCGCACAGCTGTTGCTGCAGACCGGCAACCCCCAGCTGGGTTATCCATCGATCGGGTCCTGGGTCACCTGGGGGCTGGGCAGTGAGAACAAAGACCTTCCCGGATTTATGGTGCTGGCCTCGGGCGGAAAAACGCCGAGTGCGGGCAAGTCGCTCTGGGGTGCGGGCTTTCTCCCCACCCTCTACCAGGGCGTCCAATGTCGTACCGATGGCGGCGATCCGATTCTCTACCTGTCCGATCCCAAGGGCATGGACCGCAAGACCCGACGGGAGATTCTGGACACGATTGACGAGCTGAACCGCCAGCATCATGAACAGATCGGCGACCCGGAGACCTTGACCCGCATTGCGCAATACGAGCTGGCCTACCGCATGCAGACATCGGTTCCCGGCCTGATGGATATTGCCAACGAACCCCAACACATCCTCGATCTGTACGGTGCAAAACCCGGCTTCATCTCGAAGGCGGAAAGCGCAGGTGACCCGCGCGCTTTGTACAAAGGCGACGACCCCACCTTTGCCAACAACTGTCTACTCGCCCGACGCCTGGTCGAAAAGGGCGTCCGCTTCGTGCAGCTGTACGACTGGGGATGGGATCACCACGGATCCTCACCGGGGGAATCGATCGACGAAACCTTGCCGATCAAGTGCAGCCAGATCG
>JBLIND010000441.1:0-5063 GCA_047639095.1 Candidatus Omnitrophota bacterium
AATATCGAAAGTACTCCCACTACATACTCCCACTACTACATACTCCCACTACACAGAGTAAATATCGAAACATACAAGAACGTTAGGTTTTAAAGCATTCCCGCCCGGCGAAGATGTAACGAACGACCATTGGCGGAACCCAACCGGATTACATAGCGGAACCTGCGGCAAACTCGCGGGGCTCTCTGGAGATCCACGGGTAAAGGGGCAGGCCATGGGACGGAGCGGTGCTCCATAATACCGGGCAGCTACTCCTCGGTGCCAAGACGGGGTTGCCAAGACGGGGTCGGGTTGCCAAGACGGGGTCGGACCAAAGGCAAGACGGGGTCGGACCAAAACCCACGTTGATTCGCAACGACTTACGTAGAATATCAGATCATTTGAGCCTCTTAGAGTGGCGTTTTGGTAACCGTTAAGCTTAGGCGATTGGCCGGCAGGCTGAGCCTCGGGCGATGGTGGAAAAGTGAAGCGTACACGTAGCCGTAGGTGGCCAGTATACGCTCGGGCTCTGCTCGCTATTCCTTTCGTCGCTCTGGCCGCCGATCCGGTCAGCCCGATCCAACCGGTCGTACAAAAGATGGCCAGGCGGCGTTCAATGCCTTGCTGAAGCAGAAGCCCAATGACTCGAACAGGGCTTCTGGACTTCAGCGCGCTATGCACCATGCGCATAGCCCTTCTCTATCGACCCGTCTGACGCAGGGCCTGTTCCCAATCTTGTTTGTGTGCCTTCTTGAAGGCCTGAAAGGTTTGGTACTCGTCGGCGGAAATCTTGCCATCCTTGTTCGCGTCGATCAGTGGATACACCCACTCGTACCCTCTTTTGGTCACGGCCCAGGCCGCTTGTGAATCCCAGGAACGGCCAACTGCACCACGCTTGACCGGACGCTCCAATTTCTGCCCCAGCGCCAAAAGCCGGGTGCGGAGTGGATCATAGGGAACGTCCTGTATCGCGACATCGGCGTCAACCGCCATCGCGGCCGCTACCCCAGCGGATTCGCCCAGGACCATCCATACCGGCTCCATCCGAATGGAGGTCATCGCGATGTGACTCGCAGAGCAGCACACGGGCACCAGCAGATTGTCGCACTCCTTCTGCATCGGAACAATGGACGCATAAGGAATTTTGTAGATCCCGTTGTGCTTCTCGTCGAGGTAGAGGATGGAGAACTCACCGCCTTGCAAAGCAACCTTTCCCGCTTCAACCACGGTTGCATACGGCCAGTCATCTACGCCGTAAGAAGCCAGGCCGATCGAATCCGCCGGGTCGGTTTCCCCCGCGAGATCCTTCTGGGTGACGACGCAGGCCGAAACCATGCGGCGGGCCTCCCTCACGTAGAGCTGACTCGGCCAACCCCGGGTGTCGTCGAACACCCCGCGCCGAAAGCTGAACTTCGCCGCCTGCGCTTTCCGCTTCGCCGGTACGGATGGGTCGGTTTTCAAGAAGTGGATCAGCTTGCAGAAAAATTCCTGGTGGAACTTCCAGATCCGCGCGCGCGTGGCCCAGTCGCCATCCGGGTATTCCGCGTTGCATCCGTAGACCGTGGTGGTCAGCAGTGCCCGACTCAGGTTGCCACTTGTGCCGCCGGTGAAATAGTTCGAGGTATTGGCTACAATGCCGAGCTTCTTCATGCTCCGATTCTGGGTGAGATCCAGGCCTTGCTGAAATCCGCGCCGCCAGAGTTCGAATGTCTTTGAATCATAGTCAACCGGTGCGGGAACCGGAATACCCGCGCCGTTTGGATCGAACTTGTACCGAAAGCAATACCCCATGGTGAGCTTATCCGCGCTGCCGAGTGGGCCGACCTTTCGGTCTCGCACAAAGGGGATCAGCCCGCTTTCCGGACGGCCCGGTTCGACATAGGGGTCAATCTCGTACACCCACAGGCTCGGCCGTACCCCGGCCAACGATTCGCCATACTGCTCGCGCCCTTCCCGACCCCAGGTGTACGACACCCCGCTCATGGCCATCAGATCGCCTTCATAGGTGCAATCGATGAAGACCCTTGCCTCAACTTGCGTGGCCGCGATCTTTTCCGGTTCGGGAATCGGGCAGCCGGTCGGGTCCACCGGCGCATAATCCAGGCTAATCGAGCGGATGGACGTTCCGTTACGCCGCACGCTCCCAAGACGATGATCGTAGATCACCTGGATGTCGTATTTGGCGACCAGCTCCTTAAAAACCTTACGATAGACTTCGTTGCCGGGCTGCCCCTTCAGGATTTCATAAGCAGTGCCCCCTACCGCCTCTTTGCGTCCCCAGTCGAGGTCGCTGATCCCGCCTCCGGTCATGCCCCCGAGCCAGCGACTGGGCTCGACCAGGATCACGCTCGCCCCTTCCCGTGCTGCCGCCACCGCGGCCATCACGCCGCTGGCCGTCCCGCCGTAGACGCAGACCTCCGCCTCGCGAAGTGTGCCCGCGGTCGAACGGAAAGCTGAAATTGCCACGGCGAATACAATCAGGATGCTGCAGCGGGTGGTCATGATCTATGCCGTGGGGTCAGCGCATCATGGCTTCGATATCATCGATTTCGCGGACGATCTCCGAAGACAGGTGTTCGTACCCGGTCGCGGTGATCGCCACATCGTCCTCAACGCGGAAACCGATATTTTTGTCTTCGATATAAATCCCCACATCGATGGTGAAGACCATGCCGGGTGCGATGGGTGCACCCGGTGGGCCAACATCGTGCACGTCCAGGCCGATATGATGCGTGCCGCCATGCCAATAGTACTTTTTCACATCCTCATCCTTGCCGAGGTACCCGGCGGCGACCAGCTCTTCGCCTACGCGGCGGCGCGCATGCGCCTCAATACCCGCAAAGGATACGGCTCCCGGAACGAGCAAGCCCATCAGCTCCTTATTCACTTTCAACGCAATGGAGTAGACCTCTTTCTGCTCCGTCGTGAAGGTGCCGTTGACCGGAAAGGCGCGGGAGATGTCGGTGACGTACTCATGCTGCTTCGCACCGACATCGGTAAGGATCAAATCGCCATCCTTCAGCAAGCCCGTGGGCTCCTCGTAATGGATATAGAAATTGTTACGACCCCCGGAAACAATATTGGCGAAGGCCGACTCCCGCACCCCCGCGTCCGCGAGGACCTTATTGAACACCGCCTCGAGTTGATACTCGTACATGCCCGCCTTGGCCGCCTTCATCATCGCATGGATACCATCGCGGGTGATGCACATGGCTTCACGAATACAGGAAATTTCATCGGCGTCCTTGATCGTGCGCGCGGCACAGATCGCCGTGTAGGCGTTCTTGAATGACACGAAGGGATAAGCCAATTGAATCGAGTTGCAATGCTGGTTTTGCGGAGCGTCTTTTCGCCCGGCATCAAATTTATCGAAGTCGTACCAGATGGACGAAACGATGCCGCGATCAAGCAGGCCCTTGAGCGTTCGCTCGAAGCCATCCAGATCGCTCACCGTTTCCACCCCGGAACGCTCTGTGGCTTCTTCCCGGGAAAGTCGGCATCCATGCCAGCGCTCCGCCAGGGGATCCTTGGGATGAACGAAAAGCGTTTCCGAAATCTCTCCGTCGAGCTTCACCGCCAGGAACACACTTCCCGCCTGAAGGATGCCGCTCAGGTAGTAGAAATTTCGACGGGCGAAAAAGGGGTAATGCGCATCGGCCGTCTTTCTTGGGGCAGACCCGGCAAAAAGGATCAAGGCCTCGCCCTCCTCCAATTGTGCATAAAATTGCTTTCTGCGGATACGGTATAGGTCACTGTTCATCTAACGAGCGTATGGCAGCCCCGATCGAAGATCAAGCATGCCTTTAATCCCCAGAGATGGCCTCGAGAACGCATCCCAACACCGCATCGTGTGTCGCTTTGCCGAGAACTCGAAAGCGTATTCCTCCGCGGCTGAGGACGGCCACGCTACACCAGGAAGCCGTTCGTTGCGGTCAGGGAAGCCTCTTGATGCGCAAATTCCGGAACGCGACCTGGCAGCCTTTGCCGTGGTCTTGAAGCGCGATAAAGCCTTTCTTGCGGCTCATCCGGGCGTCGGCGTCCGTCACTTTGGAAAACTCCACCCCGTTGATCTTTTGAATCAGGGTGTTGCCATCGGCAATAATCTCGAGCCGGTTCCACTGGTGATCCTCGTAGTGGGCGACGATGTCTTCCGCCGGGGCAACGCGCCGGGCAGTTTTTCGGCCCTCGGCATCGATGACGACCTCCTCCCCGGCGGTGGCCATGAAGAAGCGGGCGGCATGCGCGGGGTCTTCTTTACCCAAGAGGGAGTGATGCCACAGGCCCATCTTGCTTTGCGTCGCGATTTCAACCTGATAGCCAAAAATCTGATGGTCACCCAGATCGTCGCTTCGCACTTGAACCCCGGAGTTGCCGTTGTCCCATTTGAAATCCAGGCGCAGCATGAAGTTGGCGGGTTGTGCCTTCCGCCAGACAATCCAGTTGCGGGTTTTCTCGGCACCAGTACAAACGATGGCGCCCTCCTTGACCACCCAGGCGCCGTCACGACCGTCCCAGTCGCCGAGGTCTGTGCCATTGAAGATCGGAACGAAGTCCTCTTCGAGGGGCGTCGCTTCAACTGGCGCTTCATGCTCCTCAAGCACCTTTATCGCTTCCAGTTTTTGGCGCAGGCCTTCGATGACCTCGGGATGGCTGTCCCAGAGATCGTTCTGCTCACCGGGGTCGGCGCTGAGATCGTAGAGCTGGCCGATGGATGGATCGTTCTTTGGCGTGCCCTTCGGGGGGATGCCACCGTAGCGTGCGCTCGGGAAACCGCCTGCCCACTTGGTTCCAAACACGGCTTTCCAGCGATCGTCGCGCAGGGTGAGGAGTCCTTTATATGACGCGGTCACCAGGGGCGATCGGGCGATGATCGCGTCGGTCTGCTGCAACAGGGCCGGCAGTTGATTAAAACTGTCGGTTCCCGCACCTGCAGGCAAAGGCGCTCCACAGATCGCGGCGAAGGTCGCCAGCAGATCGGTGAGGCCGATGAGCTGATCGCTGCTTGTGCCAGGCGGGATCTTTCCGGGCCAGCGGGCAATAAAAGGTACACGCGAGCCGCCATCCCAGACGCTGGTTTTCAAGCC
>JBLIND010000442.1:0-5048 GCA_047639095.1 Candidatus Omnitrophota bacterium
GCTTTCGTGCCGTGGTGGCACAGCCGGTGAAAAGAAGTTGGATCGAGAAGGCCGGAAGGATCATTTTCATGGTGAATGCCTAGCGATTAACCTGCTCTTGCTCAAGCTTGTTTCTCCGTTTAGGCCAGGAGGCGTGAGCGGGGTCAATCCTGGTGCGCGCAGCAGCCTTTGCAAAGATTGGCATTCCTTGACATCGTGTGAACAGCGTTCATCATGCAAGGCATGCCCCCCCCCCGCATATCAGTATGGATGCTGTACGGATTAGCCGGAGTCCTGCTCCTCGCAGGTCCCGGGTATGCTGATCCGGTATCGTTCGACCGCCAGGTTCGACCCATTTTGTCGAGCACCTGTTATCCCTGTCATGGTCCGGATGCTGAAGCGCGCAAGGGCAAGCTCCGCCTGGATACGGAAGAGGGGGCAACGAACATGCTGGGATTGGGGCATTGGCCCATCAAGGCGGGGGAACCGGAGGCCAGTGAAATCATCACGCGCATGCTGCATGATGATCCGGACGAACGCATGCCGCCTGAGGATAGTGGCAAGGCGATCACCCCGGAGCAGATCGAGCTGATCCGAACCTGGATCGCGCAAGGCGCGGTGTGGGAAGACCATTGGGCGTTTCAATCACTCAAACGCCCGGAGGTTCCGAAGCTCGGCGAGGACCGCTGGAGCCGCAATGCCATCGATGCTTTTATCCGCCAGACGCACCTGGCGCGTGGACTCGCCCCGGCTCCGGAGGCCGATCGCCTCACCATGATTCGGCGTTTGTATGTCGATCTCACGGGCCTGCTTCCGAGCCCGGAAGAAATCGATGCCTTCGTGGATGATCCGGATCCGGCGGCCTATGAAAAGCTTGTCAAGCACCTGCTGGCGTCGCCGCACCATGGCGAGCGTTGGGCGCGTCATTGGCTGGATGTCGTGAAGTACGCCGATACCCATGGATACGATAAAGACAAGCTTCGTCCGAACGCCTGGCCTTATCGCGACTACGTGATTCGTTCGTTGAATGCTGATAAGCCCTACGCACAGTTTGTGCGCGAGCAACTGGCGGGTGATGTGTTTGCGCCCGGTACATCGGATGGCTTGATTGCCCTCGGCTTTATCGCCGCCGGACCCTGGGATTTTATCGGCCATGCCGAAGTGCCGGAATCGAAAATCGATGGCCAGGTTGCGCGCAACCTCGATCGCGATGACATGGTCTGCAACGCCCTCAACACCTTTACCAGTCTCACGATTCAATGTGCCCGTTGCCACGATCATAAATTCGATCCGTTTACCCAGGAACATTACTACAGCCTGCAGGCGGTTTTTGCAGCGATCGATCGCGCAGATCGGGAGGTGGATGTTTCCGAAGTCGTCAGCCAGCAGAAAGCGGCCCTGCGCGATGAAATTGATGCCATCAAGCAAGGGCGTGCGTCCCTCGAAGATGGCGTGAAGCAGGCGGGGGGGGGGCGACTTAAGGAGTTGAACGAGCAGCTCGCGGAGATTCGCGAGCAGAAGCGCGGGTTGAAAAAGCCAGCGGAACACGGGTGGCACAGCCAGATGGTGAGCGACCCGAACGCGGTCAAGTGGGTACAGCTTGATCTGGGGACGTCGCAGTCCTTCGAGCGTATTGTGCTGCGTCCTTGTTATGACGACTTTGGCGGCATCGGCGCCGGTTTTGGGTTTCCGATTCGGTTTAAAGTTGAGACGTCCGACGATCCGGACTTTGCAGAAGGCGTGCACAAGGTCTATGACGCGACCGATGCGGATGTGCCGAACCCGGGGCTCAAACCATTTCGTATCGCCTGCGCAAACGCCCGCGGTCGGTATGTCCGCTTAACCGCTACCCGCCTGTTTCATCGGGTGGATCAATACATGGTGGCCTTGTCCGAGTTCGCGGTCTTCAATCGTGTTCCCAAAAACCTGGCGATCGGCGCGAGCATCACGTCGCTGGATTCCATTGAAGCACCCGTGCGCTGGCGAGGTGCGAACCTGATCGACGGCATCTTTCCCACCCAGCGCGATCCGGAGAATCCTGAACGGGCCGCGCTCCTGGAAAAAGAACACGCGGCCTTGATGGTTACGCTCGAGACTCCGGAGCTCCTGGCCGAACGGAAAACGCTGGCCGAGCAGTTGACGGCAAAGGAAGCGGAACTGAAAAAGCTGCCGGCCGGACAAAAGGTGTACACGGGTATGGTCTATAAAGGGAGCGGCAGTTTTAAAGGGCGTTACGGATTGGGGCCACGGCCGATCCACGTCCTGCATCGGGGCGAAGTCACTCAGCCGGGTAATGCGGTTGGACCGGGTACGGTTCCGGTGCTGCCTGGCGTAGATTGGCATTTTTCTCTGCCGGAGGATCACGACGAAAGTGCCCGGCGGGCGGCGTTGGCGGAATGGATCACCCGGGAGGATCATCCCTTGACCTGGCGCTCCATCGTCAACCGGGTCTGGCAGTATCATTTTGGTCGCGGCCTTGTGGATTCACCCAACGACTTCGGTCGTATGGGGCAGCCACCGACGCATCCGGGCTTGCTGGACTGGCTGGCGGTCGAGTTCCGGGATGGCGGTCAATCGTTGAAAGCCTTGCACGAGTTGATCGTGACGTCATCCGTGTATCGGCAGGCGTCCACCCACAACGAAGCCTATGCGGTCATCGATGGGGGTAATCAGTTTTACTGGCGGATGAATCGCCAGCGTCTCGATGCCGAATCCCTTCGCGATAATGTGTTGGCGATGAGCGGCGCGCTCGATCGCAAGATGTACGGTCCGGGTTTCTACCTGTTTGCCTTGGAGAAGACCGCGCATTCGCCGCACTACGAATACCATTTGTATGATCCCACCGATCCGACCACGCATCGCCGCTCGGTGTATCGATTCGTTGTGCGTTCTCAACCGGATCCGTTCATGACCAGTCTCGATTGTGCCGACAGTTCGCAGAGTACACCGAAGCGGATGGAGACGATCACCGCTTTGCAGGCGCTTTCGCTGATGAACAATTCGTTTAACCTGGAGATGGCCAGACGCTTTGCAGAACGGGTTGAACGGGAGGCTCCGGAGTTGAAAGGGCAGGTCGCCCGGGCCTATCGCCTCGCGACGGGGCGAGCGGCGGATGAGGCGCAATTGGCTTCCCTCACCGCCTATGCGGAAAGGCATGGCCTCGTGAATCTGTGTCGATTGATGTTTAACCTGAATGGGTTCGTGTATGTCGATTAAACACAAAACGCGTAGCTTGGCTGTCCCCAGCCGAGGGTCCAGGTGCGCCACGGCTGAGGGCAGCCATGCTGCGGATGTTGAAACGCGCCGCGATTTTCTCTTCCGCTCCGGCGGTGGCCTCGGCGGCATCGCGTTGGCCAGCCTGCTTGGCCAGGACTCCATGGCCTCGCAAGACGTTCGCCCCCGGGCCAAACGCGTCATCCAGCTCTTCATGGGTGGCGCGGCGAGTCACATCGACACCTTCGATTACAAACCGGCCTTGATCAAACACCACGGCGAAAAATCCGACTTCGGCGAGCACGTCGAAGCGTTTCAGAACGGGCTGGGTCCCTGGATGAGATCCCCCTGGGACTTCAAGCCCTATGGGCAGTCGGGTAAGATGCTCAGCGAGGTCGTGGCCCCGCTGGGCGAGGTGGTGGATGACATCGCCTTCGTCCACAACCTGGTCGGCAAGACCGGTGTTCACAGCCAGGCGACCTACCTCCAGGCGACGGGCTTTCAGCGTCCGGGCTTTCCGGGCATGGGTAATTGGATTTCCTATGCCCTGGGGTCCATGAACGAAAACCTTCCGGCCTTCGTGGTCTTGCCCGATCATCGGGGCTTTGCATCCAATGGGCCAAAGAACTGGTCGACGGCGTTCCTGCCTGCACGCGACAGCGGAACGATCATCTTTCCCGGCCGCGAAAATCCGATTGCAGATCTGCATCCTCAAGCCGATTACATCACCCCGGAAGGTGAGCGGGATGGCTTGGCCTTGCTGGGTGCATTGAACCGGACCTATCAGGCCGATCGCCCGGGCGACAGTCGTCTCGATGCGCGCATTCGTTCATACGAGCTCGCGGCACGCATGCAGTTGAGCGCTCCCGAGGCGATGGACATCAGTAAGGAGCCTGCCTCCATCAAGGAGGCCTATGGCATTCAGGAACATCGGACCAAATGGGACAAGGAGATCAACGTGCCCGAAGAAATCCATCACATGGGGGTGAAGTGTCTGACCGCTCGCCGCTTGCTCGAACGCGGGGTTCGCTTTGTCCAGATCTGGTCGGGCAACGACAACAGTTTTCCGCGTCGGAACTGGGACTCGCACGAGGACATCGAGCGGGATCACGGTCCCCTGGCCATGGGCATGGCCCGGCCGATTGCAACTTTGATCAAGGATCTGAAGCAACGCGGCATGCTCGAGGACACGATCATCCACTGGACGACCGAATTCGGTCGTATGCCGAGTACCCAGGGCTCGAAAGGGCGTGACCACAACCCGTACGTGTTTACCAACTGGCTGGCGGGTGGGGGCATTCGCGGCGGGGTCACCCATGGCGCGAGCGACCAATGGGGCTACAAGCCGCTCGACCGCACCGATTCAACCCAGGTCTACGATATCCATGCTACGATCCTGCATCTCCTGGGTATTAATCACAAACGAATGACGGTTCGCCACGACGGCATTGATCGGCGGTTAACCGATGTACATGGCCACGTGATCCATCCGATCATCAGTTGACTTGCAAGCGCTGAAGGAACAGGGCAGGATTGCTTTGGCGTGCGGGAATGCGTTCCCGCTTTTACAACAGACGCACCTAATCGAGAAGATCCATGGAGATCGTAAAAAATTTAATCCTCGCGCTCACACTTTACCTCGGCAGCGCCTTTGCCAAAGCGCCTGCCAACATCCTGCTCATCACGGCAGACGATCTCGGCTACGAGGCCATCGACTTTCTCGGAGGCAAAATCCCCAATGTGACGCCGCATCTCAGTCAGTTCGCAAAGGAAAGCATGAGCTTCGAGCTCGGCCATGTGAACATTGCTATTTGCGCACCGAGTCGGAGCGTGATTGCCACGGGCCGGTACGGCTT
>JBLIND010000443.1:0-5044 GCA_047639095.1 Candidatus Omnitrophota bacterium
TGGACCCACGGAGCATATGCATAACCAGGTGGAGGCGACGCTGCGGAACAGTGAATCCATCGTCAACGGAACCACGTATGAGATTTCCTTTCGGGCGCGATGGGTCAAAGGTTCCAACCAGCTGTTGACCCGGCTTTATTTCAATCGCCTGCCAGCCGTGCATGTACTTCCGGTTCCCCTCGAGCACGGCACGCCCGGTGCGCCCAACTCACGTCTGGTCACGAATCTGGGACCGAGTTGGACACGCTTTGGGCATGAGCCTGCTGTTCCGGAGGCGGGTGAAATCGTACGGGTGCGAGCAGCCCCCCATGATCCGGATGGAATCAATCCCGGGAGTCTCACCTTGTGGTATCGGGTTGGAAGTGGTGCCTGGACGTCGACGCCCATGGCCTTCGTCACACCAGACCTGGTTGAGGCCGATATTCCGGGGCAGCCAGCGAATACCCTGGTGCAATTTTATGTGGCAGCTGTAGACCGTTTGGGGGCTTCGTCCTTTTTCCCATCCGCCGGAGCTGATTCAAGAGCCTGCTACAAGGTACAGGACGGGCTGGCGACGCAAGCCGGTATCCACAACTTCCGAATCATGATGACGCCCGAAGATCTGGCCTTTCAGCTCACCAATATTCATCTCATGAGCAATGAACGGTTGGGCTGCACGGTCATCTACCAGGAAGGGGAAATCTTTTATGACGTGGGCGTTCGCTTGAAGAGCAGCGAGCGCGGGCGGGTGAGCGATAATCGTATCGGGTGGAACCTGCGCTTTCAACCGGATCATCTGTTCCGGGGGATCCATGAAACGATCGCCATTGATCGATCGGAAGGGCAGACCGTGGGACAGCGTGAGATCCTGCAGGATCACATGATGAATCATGCGGGCTTGGTGCCCTCGAAATACAACGACCTGATCAAAATCATCGCTCCGAACCCGGCCCACACGAGTATGGCCCTCTTGCAGCTCGCCCGATATGGGGATGTGTTTCTGGATGGGCAATTCGATCAGGGGAGTGATGGCGATCTTTTTGAGTACGAACTGATTTATTTCCCCCGGAATGCCGATGCGAATGGATATAAAACGCCGCAAGGGGATGGGGTGGTGGGAACCGGTCTCCGGGACTTGGGGGATAACCAGGAAAATTACCGATGGAATTTTCTACTCAAGAACAATCGCACGCGCGATGACTATAGTCGGCTGATTGACTTCGTACGCACCTTCGACCTCGCCGGACCATCTTTTACGGCTGCGGCTGACGCGCGCATCGATACCGATCAATGGTTGTGCGCCATGGCGATGGCGGTGCTCACGGGTTCCGGCGATTCTTATCCCGCCGGCAGTCAGCACAACGCCTACTTTTATGTCCGGCCTTCGGATCACAAGGTCCTGTATTTTCCGCACGATATGGATTTTTCCTATGACGCAAACCGAACCATTTTTAACAGCCCGGATCTGAACAGTTTTGTAAATGCTGATCCGAAATACCGGCGGACCTACCTGGGCTATCTCGACCATCTGATGAACACCACGTGGAATATAACGTATATGCAGCCCTGGGCCGATCACTATGGCCAATTGCTGCCGGGCCAGACCTTTGACACCCACTTGACGTTCGTTGGCAATCGTTCGACGAGCGTGCGCAACCAGGTGGAAAGCAATGTCGCGCCCATCACCTTTGCGATCACCTCGAACGGTGGGAGTGACTTTGGAGTAAACGCGGCCACGTATACGCTGGTTGGTGATGCCTGGGTTGATATTCGCGAGGTCCGCTTCACAGGAGATCCTGCGCCCCTGGAGATCACCTGGACGGATAACAACTCCTGGGCGATCGAAGTGCCGCTGTTTATCGGGCCCAATCTGATTCAGCTCGAAGGTTACGATTTCCAAAATCAGTCCGTGGTCTCGGACAGCATTACCATTACGAACACCGGCGCCTTGCAGCCTGCCGGTCCGGGCAACCTGGTCGTTTCCGAGCTCATGTATCATCCGCAAGGGAGTAACGACACCGAGTACATCGAGTTGATGAACATCGGGGCGACGTCGATTGACCTCAGTGCTGTGCAGGTGAGTGAAGCGATTGATTTCAGTTTCGCGGGGCAGGCGATTACCCTGCTTGCTCCGGGCGAGACCGTGTTGGTCGTGCGGAATGCGCTGGCCTTTGAAGCGGCCTATCCGGGGCTTCCGGTCGCGGGCGCGTACGGGCCGCTCGCTTCGCTTGCTAACGAAGGTGAGCGCCTGCGGGTGCGTGGAACCGGCGGTCAGACCATCCGAGATTTTATCTATGATGACGATTCGCCCTGGCCGAGCCTGCCGGATGGCTTCGGCTATGCACTTGAGCTTGGCGAGCCATTGACCAACCCGGCGCACACTCTGGCTCAAAGCTGGCGGGCCGGTCTCACCCCCGGGGGTACACCGGGGAGGGGGGCGGGGCCCCCGCGGGTGGAATGGAACACCCGCTATTTTACTCCGGTCGAGCAGGTGAACGCAAACATCGCGGGCGGGACTGCTGATCCCGATGTGGATGGCCTCAGCAACGATCAGGAATACATGCTCGGGAGCGATCCCCGCTCCTCCAGCAGCGCGCAGCTTCCCGTGTGGAGCTTTGATCCCATCCTGGCTGTGGCGGATGTCGCGTATCGACACCTGCTCGGCGCGAAGGAGCTGGTCTATGTGGTGCGCGGTTCCAACGATCTGGGAACCTGGATCCTGCTGCCGGTGGCCTTGATCGACGAAAGCGGGCCCGACGTGGATGGGACGCAAACCATCCGCTGGCGGGTGGATTTCAATGCGGCTTTCGCCCCCATGCGGAGGGTCTACCTGCGTCTCGAAGCCCGCAGTCCCTGATTCACTCAACGCACACCAGTGGAATATCTTGTTGATCCTCCGGCTTGTCGTATACTATCGACTTAGCACGTCTATGAAGTTACCGCTCCTCATTACCCTGCTGTTCATGCTTGTCGGATCGCTCCTTGCGAATCCCGCCGAAGTGATCGTTCTTGCGAACAGCAGCAGTCCTAAATCCATGGAGCTCGCCCGCTATTACTTGAAGCAGCGGGGCATACCTGCCGACAATCTAATTGCGCTCCCCATGTCGGAGAAGGAACGGATCAATCGTTCAGAATACATCGACCAGATTCAAACGCCCCTGCTCGATGCCCTGCGCGACAAAAAGTTTATCAGCCAGCGCCCGCGGGCGAACATCTTTAAAGGCGAGCGCAGGATCCACTGGGCGACGAGTGAGGTACGCTTTCGTTACCTGGTTTCCATGTTCGGCGTGCCCGTACGCATCAACAATACCAAGTCCAAACCCCTCCAGGCCCTGCAGAATCGGGCCGGTTATACCGATCAGATGTTCCGTCGCGATGGGGCCGCGGTTGACACCGAACTCGCCTGCCTGCTGCTCGAGGATTATGACCGGGCGGGCGTTCATCCCAATCCCTATTATGATGAATTGGTCGTGAACAATCCGATCAACGGGCTGTTTTACATCATGGCCACCCGCCTCGATGGTCCAACGCCACAAAATGTGCGAGACATGATCGACCAGTCGATCCAGCATGAGCGGTACGGCTTACTGGGGGGTGCCTATTTCGACATCAAGGGCGCTTACCCCTTAGGCAATTACTGGCTGATCGAATCCTACGAGCGATTCAAGCGCGAGGGGTTCGAGTGTTATAAAAATGCCAACGACAATACCTGGGGGCCTGAATTTCCCATGTATAAGCCCGCGGTGTACCTCGGTTGGTACGCCGAGCATGTCAATGGTCCGTTCACGGTAGACGGGTTTAAGTTCCAACCCGGTGCGATTGCCTATCATCTGCACTCCTTCAGTGGTATGAAGCTGCGCACCGACAGCGAATACTGGGCGGGGCCGCTTATCGCCCGCGGCGCCACGGCAACCATGGGCTGTGTCGATGAGCCCTATCTAAAGCAGACACCGAATCTGCTGATTTTCTCTGACCGTCTGCTGCGGGGCTACAACCTGGCGGACAGCATGTACATGTCGATGAAGGCGCTCTCCTGGCAGATGACCTTGATCGGCGATCCGCTTTATCAGCCGATGAAGCTCAGCCTCGAAGAGAACATCCGAAATCTTGAAGCAGACAACCATCCCGATGTGGATTGGGCTTACATCCGGATCATCAACGGTCTGGTACGCGGGACCCAGTTCAACATCGCCATGGATTACTGTCGCAACAAGATCAATGAAACCGGGAGCCTGGTTCTTCGCGAGAAACTTGCGGACCTATACGCCGCGAACAATCTCATGGTAGATGCAAAAAAGGAATTTCTTAAGCTCATGCGCGAGGCAAAGGAGCCTGCACTCGTCTCGCGTTGCGCAGCCAAATCCATTTACCTGTGCAAGCTGGTTAGGGCGGAAGGCGAAGCCGATGCTATCAAAGCGGAGGCGCTCACCTTGCTGCAAGGACATCCGACTGAAAAATGGCTCGATCAAATTGTGGTGCCTCAGGTACCCAGGGTATCCGATGCAGATCATTGATTCGCACCTGCATTTTGACAGCTTTCATGAGAAAGGTGAAACGGCCGATCTGATCGCGCGGGCGGCAGATGCCGGGGTGTCCCCCTTGATCGCCATCGGGGGCAGTGATGACGCCAATCGCTTGGCGGTTGATCTCGCCGCTTCGTATCCACGTCAGGTGTATGGCGTCGTGGGCTACGATCGTGACGAGGCCGAGCACGAACATGATCTGGAGGCCTTACACGAACTTGCTGGAGGCGATGGAGTCGTCGGTATCGGCGAGACCGGTCTTGATTATCACTATACCGCGGATACGGCCGACGCTCAGAAGCGCCTGTTTGCCGCGAATCTCGATATCGCCGCGCGCGTGGGGAAACCGGTCATCATTCACAGCCGGGAGGCCGATGAGGACACCCTGAAACTGCTCGAGGAGTATGCGGCCCGTTGGCCGCGAAAGGATGCGCCACCCGGTGTGCTGCATTGCTTTACCGGTAGCCTGCCTTTTGCTCGTGAGCTGGTGGATATGGGCTTCATGATCAGTTTCAGCGGTATTTTGACCTTTAAAAATGCGG
>JBLIND010000444.1:0-5038 GCA_047639095.1 Candidatus Omnitrophota bacterium
TCGGTCTTGATCCGGACGCTCACTATCACGCCTACGAATTCTGGTCGGATAGCTACCTGGGAAAGCTCCCCGGCACCGCTCGCATTGAACGTGAGTTGGATTCGAACCATTGCGCCATGATCTCGGTGCGCAAGGTGCAGCCTTATCCTCAGGTGCTCAGCACGAGTCGGCACATCCTGCAGGGCTGGGTGGACATGAAAGATGTCCGCTGGGATCGCGAAACACGCAGCTTGAGCGGAATGGCCAGCGTCATCGGCGGCGAGCCGTTCACGATCGTGGTCGCCAACAACGGCAGCAAGGCGCTCGAGCTGGAAGCGGATGCGGGAGGGGCTGAGCTCGCAGCCCATCCGGTCGCGGGTCTAAGCCGCTTAATACTTTCTACGCCGGCAAATACCGAAGTGAAGTGGACGCTGAGTTATGCCGCACGCACCGAACACGGAAAGCATCTGTTCATCCTCTCTGGCCAGTCGAATATGGTGGGGCTCAAGCACGAAGCGTCGTTCACTCCGGTGGTGACCAAGGCCTTTGGCAAGGACCAGGTGCTCGTGGTCAAGAATGCCAACAGCGGGCAATCGATTCGCAGTTGGTGCAAGAACAACCATGAATTTCCACCCCCGACGACCGGTCGGGTGCCGAAGGTGAGGGGGGAGCTGTATGATCCCCTGATCAAAAAGGTGAAAACGGCGATCGAAGGACAAGTCCTGCAGACCATTACCTTCGTCTGGATGCAGGGGGAGTCGGACCTGAATAACACGGCCTACGATGCCTACCTGAAGGAATTGATCGAGCAACTGCAGGCCGACCTCGCCTTCGAGAAGATCAACGTAGTCATCGGGCGCATCAGCGACAGCGGCCTCGATGTACAGAAGCGGTTGGAGGGCCGGTTGAATATCCGGCGAGTCCAGCAGGCCTTCGCGGAAGCCCATCCCCGCGGAGCATGGGTCGACACGGATGATTTGAATGACCGGACGGAGGGGGACCAGGTGTTCAACGATCTGCACTACCACGCGAAGGGATATCGGACCCTCGGGACACGTTTTGCAGAGCAGGCGATTGCGCTGATCAAGGGCAAGCGCGATCGGGCCGGTGATGAGTAAGACATCTGAAATTTCAGGTAAACAAAAAGATGATCAGACAGACAGGAGTGTCTGTCCCACGGCTTGAGCCGTGGGATGGACACTCTTGTCCGTCCTTTGGCGCTCAACATCTTACTGAGTCATCGCCTCCATCCAAAATGTTTGACTCATTTGGTCCAGGTTTTGAAGGCCGCTCCCCGGTCGACCACCCGGCGATGACCTGCGTACAATCGCTTGATCATTCACCACAACCCGTTACCATCGCCGCATGAAAAATAAACCGGTACCCCATAAGTCGAATTCGAATCTATCCCGTCGATCCTTCGTGAAGGCCGGCACCACGGCCGCAACCGTTTTTTCTATCGTCCCTGGCTACGTGGTCGGTGCCAACGGCCAAACGCCCCCGAGTGAGAAGTTGAACGTGGCCGGAATCGGCATCGGCGGGCAGGGGAGGGGCAACATCCGCAACTGTAAAGAGGAGAACATCGTTGCGCTCTGCGATGTCGACAGCAAGTATGCGGGGGGCACTTTTAAAGCCCATCCGAAAGCCACCCCATATGTTGACTATCGCGTCATGCTGGAAAAACAGAAGGATATCGACGCGGTGGTCATCGCGACGCCGGACCATACGCATGCGGTGATCACCCTGGCGGCCATCGAGACGGGCAAGCATGTCTTCTGTCAGAAACCCCTGACGCATACCGCGGAAGAAGCCCGCAGGATTACCGCGGCGGCGCGGGCATCCAAGGTTCAAACCCAGATGGGCAACCAGGGACATTCCTCGGAAGCCATCCGTAACGTCCGCGAGTGGGTGCAGTCCGGGTCCATCGGCGATGTCAAGGAAGTGCACGCCTGGACCGATCGTCCAGACGACGGCCCCTGGTACGCCAACTTCGGCGCCCGGGAATTGCCCAGCGACTTTCCCGCGGTACCCGACACCTTGAATTGGGATTTATGGCTCGGCCCGGCGCAGGACCGTAAGTACAGTCCGGCCTATCACCCCTTCAAATGGCGGGCCTGGCTCGACTTCGGAACCGGCGCCTTGGGCGACATGGGCTGCCACATCCTGGATCCCGCATGTTGGGCCCTGGACCTGGTGAATCCCACCAGTATCACCGCGGAAGTCAAACATCACAAACCGGAACTAGCCGGCAAGGCCTATCCCATAGCGGCCACCGTGACCTACGAATTTCCGCAGCGCGGCAAACTCTGCCCCATGAAGCTGGTATGGCATGACGGTGTTTACACGGTTCCCCGTCCACCGATGCTGGAGGAAGGTCGAAAATTACCGGCGAGCGGCGCGGTGATCTATGGCGAGAAGGAAACCATTCTGCATGGCTCCCACGGAGCCGGTGGCGCGCGCATCATCCCGGAACCCCGGATGAAGGAATTCGTCCGCCCTGAGAAAACAATACCGCGGGTCAAGGATGGGCACATGGGCGACTGGCTCCGTGCCTGCAAGGACGGAAATCCCGCCAGCTCCAACTTTGCCGACTACGGCGGGCAACTCACGGAAATGGTGCTGCTCGGTGTGGCCGCCCAGCGAACCCCGGGCGTGAAGCTGAACTGGAACGCGGAGACCTTCGAATTCGATCATGCCGGGGCCAATGAATTCCTGCATACTCCGTATCGCAAGGGCTGGTCGCTGGGGTGATCGCGATGCAGAGAGTTGTCTTCCCTGGGTAAGGCGCAAAAACCCATGGACGGGTGTCCTGCCGATCGCGTAAAAGCTTCGTGACGTAAATACGCGTTGGATATACGCATTCAGCAGGACAATCCATCTTGATGCTTCAGGCGGGCGAGTCTATGATTCGTCGATAATCAAACAACCTTGTTCTAGGCGAACGACCTTGCGAGCTGCAATGGTCCTCTTCATTCAACAGGACGTGTACCTATGAAACCCACAACTAACCCTCTGGTGATGGTCGCATTCGTTACATGCGTATCGATCTTCGCACCGGCAGCTCTTCAGGCTACCCTCATTTCCGTCAGCACCACAGCACCCCTTGCCGATGATGCGGATATCGCCAATCTTGATCTCACCACGATCATCGACGATTTCCAAAGCTCTATCATCTGGGGTGACCGCCCTGCCCGGGGGCAAAGTTTTATGACCGGGATCAGTTCCGGAGGCTTTGAACTGGATGCGATCACCATCCAGTCCGCGAATAGTCAAAACGCGAATGGCACGTATTTCATTCGCGTGGGCGCGGTATCCGGGACGAGCTTTACGGAGATGCGTGCTGAATCCGTCGTGACCACGGAGGATGTCGTGGCTAACGATTACGTTACCTTTACCTTGGATACCCCCATCTCTTTGCAAGCCAGCACTCTTTTCGGTTTCGATATAGGCCGTTCTGGAAGTGGCTGGAGATTGTTGAACAACGCGCAAACAGAATATCTGGATGGTTCCGCCTACACCAGCGGTGGCGGGGGCATGGGTGGCTTGACGATCAGCGGTAATAATCAAGACCGAATTTTCCATCTGAATATGACCGCGATCCCCGAGCCCTCCAGCTCTGCCTTGGTCATCCTCGGTGGTCTTGGCTTGATCCTGCGTCGCCGGCCTTGTGCCTGAACGGGTTGCGGAGCGTCTGCTATTTTGCACGTCTCGGACCTATGAACGCCCCATGACAGCTTCATTGGTACCCGCGTGTGTGAGTCGTAAAAACGCGTAAGGATTACGCATAAGGTCTATAAAACACCTTTGACATTCAGTTCGACGGCGTAAGGCTGGTCGGCTGTCTTTTTTGACATTCATCGATCGGGTCAACTCGACGGATAAGCCCCGTAAATGTCATGAGATACGACGCGTTATGAACCCGGATAAAAAATTGAATTTGAAAACCCAGCTCCGAAGGCTTCTGGCCTTGATGGTCGTTGGGTCGAGCTGCTGTGCTTTTGCCCAGGAACGTGCGGACCAGGAAATTCTTTATCCCGGCGAAGCCTTCGCCAAGCTCGACACCTTTGAAGGCCTCAATCTCGAAGATGCGGACAAGCTCTTTATCAAAAAGGACTACAAAGGGGCCTTTGCGGCCTACAAAGCCTATTCGTTTGAATTCGCTAAGAGTCCGGCGCTCGCTTACGCGCTGTTACGCATGGGTCGTTGCCTGCACCAGCTCGAAAAGCGCAATGCCGCGATCAAGGCGTATCAGGATGTAGTCGACTATTTTCCAGACGATGTGCGTTACGCGGCCACGGCTCTGTACTACATCGGCGAGTGCCACGGCCTGAACGGGGACGACGAGAAGAAGCTTGCGACCTGGGCGCGCATGGTTAAGGACGACGAATATGTTGCCCAGCCGCGATCGGGAACGGCCTTGTCCTTCCTCGGTAAGGAAATGGCCAAGCGCGGCAAATTTGAGGAAGCGGTTGAGTATCACTGGCGGACGGCCACTGCCTTCCTGAAGACCAACGAACGCGCCGCCGCTGCCGCGCGTAACGAGGTGCTGGCCCATTACGTCCGCCGTTCCCCCAACCACGATAAACTCATGGAGTTTTATACCGCGGCCGGCGGCTTTGATGGCCGCGCCCACAAGGTCGACGACCCGAAAGAGGATACGCGCTACTGGACCACGGTTATGGACACGGTGGTGCGTTCCCGTGAGGACCACGAAAGGATTGCGGCCTATTGGAGCGCCAAAATGGGCGATCGCTTCAGCGAACACGATGCCCTGCGCGTCAGTTGGATCAACGCCAATTACCTGCACGAAAAAGAGCGCGATGCCTGGGACGCGCGCCTGGAAAAGCAGTACGCGCTCAAGCCCGCCTCCGTCGATCGCCTCGCACAATGGTGCGGCTATTTCAACGCGGACCGCAAGCGACGTTCGGCCTTCTTCGCCCGGCAGAGCCAGGCCCTGATCGCCGGCTTGGACAACCCGGCGAAGCTGAAGCTCGCGGGCGGGCTACGCCATCCCCATGGCATGCACGAGGAGGCGCTAGCGGTTGCTCGTACGGTCAGT
>JBLIND010000445.1:0-5021 GCA_047639095.1 Candidatus Omnitrophota bacterium
CTCCAGGTGGTGCAACACATGATTGCTGAGCACGAAGTCATAGGTTTCACCCCGGTCCACGATGGTTTGCAGATGCACGGCTTCATAGGTGCTTGAAATCCCATGGTGCTGCTCATGAAAGCGCCGGGCGCGATCGTCCGGATCGATAATTTTACTGTGGAGTTCCATGCCGCGGGCCTGGGCGAGCTGGTGAAGATGTCGCATGACATCGCCGCCCCCTCCGCCGATGTCGAGAACCTGGATCGGACGTTTGGCCTCCCGCATGAAGGGCAGCATGTGAAGCCGGAACACAGAGGACCAGTTCGCGAGCAGGCGATTGACACGATCGAATTGGGCGAAGGTGTTGAACAGCAGCGTTTCGTCGGCCTCCGGATCATCCATCTGCTCCTGCAGGTGGGTTGCTCTGCGGGAAAAATCCATGTCAGGCCAGCTGTTCGCCGAGACGATGGGCGCAGGCGGGGAGCTCCGGATCGCGGGCGCCCATGATGAGCACGGCGTCGCCATCCGACGTGTGAGCCTTCGCTTCACGTTCGAAGTGGTCATAGTCCGGGGCGTAGAACGCCGGGATGCCCCGGGCCTGGAGCTGTTCGACAAACGTTTCCGATTCCATGGCGCGCGAGGTGGTTCCACCGGCGTAATAGACGGGAAGAATATACAAGCGATCATTTGGACGACAGCTGCGGTGCCACATATGAGCGAGGTCTTCGGCCATGGCGGCCAGGGGGCCGTATCCGTGGGGTTTCCAGCAGCCGATGATGTGACGGGCCGAACCTGCGACTGCCGTCCAGGCGGCTTCGATCTTTTCCGGATTGTGTGCGTACTCGTCGTATACCTTGACCGCGCCATCCCCGACTTTTTGCAGGCGTCGCTCAATGCCCTTGAAGCGGGTTAAGGCTTCGACGAGGCTGGCGGGATCCACGCCTTGCAATTCGCAGAGCATGATCGCCAGGTGCGCATCCAGCGCGTTGTGTTGCCCGGGCAAATGAACGCGAAAGTCCGAACCCGCGTAATGAAAATGATACCCGAACGGATAGGGGGCGTAGGTGGCGGTTGCATCCAGCAGTAAGGCCTTCGTGGCGGTTGCCAGATGTTCACGTACGTTGGGCCCGCAAACAATTTCGGCGTGGACCTGAGCGGAAAATTGACGGAAGAGCTCGATGGTTTCCCCCAGCGGAAAATGGTCCGCGGTCATGCTGGTGATGACGGCGGAGTCGGGATGGAAGTTCAGCAGCGAGCGATCGCTTTCGTCGGTCTCGATGACCCATAAGTCGGAATCGCCTTTGCGAACGTTGCCGATGCAGTCCCTGCTGGCCCAATTCACGATGACCCCGCCGTTGACCACATTGGGATCGAGGCCTGCCTGTTCGAGGAGGTAGCCGGTCATGCCGGTTGTCGTGGTTTTCCCTGAGGTACCCGCAATGGCGATGACCTGTTTGCCTTCGACCAGCCTGGCCAGCATTTCGGCCCGGTGAAGGATCGGTATGTTGAGCGCCTTCGCGCGTGCGAGTTCTGGATTGTCTGCTTCGATGGCTGTACTGACAATGATGCCCGCGGTTTCGGCGGTGAGGGCGGAGCCGTCCTGTGGGGCGAGGGTGATGCCCATGCGCTCCAGCTGGTCGAGAATCGGAAGACGCTCCCCGCTATCGAGATACCGGTCGGATCCGCTCACCCGGCATCCCTGGAGGTGAAGCATCTGGGCGAGCGGGTTCATGCCGGTACCGGCTATGCCTACAAGGTGATAGTGCGCAGGGTTCATGTGTCGGGACTATGAGGGATGATGGTTTTCAGGTCTAGGTGATTCGTCCAGGTTGCTGCACTCGATAGAATGAAGACTTCATTTCCACCTTCTTACCGCAGCAGCGACGTGATAGATTACAGGCATGAAGGTATGGATGTGTATGTTGTTTTTTGCGGCGGGTGCGTATGCCGGATCGCTGGTTGATCCTGCGAGCCCGCTGGAAAAGATTCCCGGTGAATTTGAACTGGCAGATGGTCCCTCCTGGGATGGCAGGTCGCTTCTGTTGCCGGATGTAAAAGG
Organism: Candidatus Omnitrophota bacterium; assembly: GCA_047639095.1. Classification (GTDB taxonomy): domain Bacteria; phylum Verrucomicrobiota; class Kiritimatiellia; order SS1-B-03-39; family UBA6053; genus JAPYUI01. Next base: position 2,039 of record JBLIND010000445.1, read on the forward strand.
CGGGAAACTCTACCGATATATTCCGTCGAAAAAGGAAATGCAGGTGCTGCTGCCGGATGCGGGACGGATTTCGGCGACCTTTTTTAACCACGGAAAGCTCTATCTCTCCGACAACGGCGAATCGCGCATCGCCTGGTTGAAGGGGAGGGGGAAAGTGTCGATTGCCGGACAGGATCCGGAGGCCAAACCGCCGAATCGTCCGAATGATCTCGTCGTGGATAAACACGGCGGGGTGTACTACACGCTCACGCGCACCGCGCAGGTGGTCTATATCCATCCGGATGGTACGCAGGAGATTGCGGTGGAAGGCATTGAAACCGCAAACGGGATTACGCTCTCGCCCGATGGCTCGACCCTGTACGTGGCGGCTTACAAACCGAAGGAGATCTGGGCGTATACAATTTCGGAACCGGGAAAGGCCATCGACCCCCGCAGATTTGCTGCAATGGATGATGGAGCGGCGCTCGGGGCGGATGGCATGTGCATCGATCGTGCTGGGAATGTGTATTGTGCAGGTGCGAAGCATGTGTGGGTGTGGAGCCCATCCGGCACGCTGCTGGACCAGATTGAATGCCCGGAACGCCCGATCAATTGTGCCTTTGGTGATCAGGACCTGCGCTCGCTCTATATCACCGGATTTGGAGGGCTGTATCGTCAGCGCATGTTGACCTATGGCCTGCCCGGACGTCGCCCTTCTGTCGAAGGTCCGCTCAGCATTGCCGAATCGGCCTCGCGTCCGTCGACGATCATACCCGCATCTATCAAGGCCGACATCGATGTGGTTTACCGGGAGGATGGAGATCGCAAGCTGCTCGCCGATATCTATTCGCCCCGAGGCGATGGGCCGTTTCCGGGGATCATCGCGGTACACGGGGGCGGATGGCTCAACAGTTATAAAGATAAGTTCACGGCCCTGGGCATCGCCCTCGCCGAAAGAGGCTACGTGACCATGGTCATCGAATATCGACTCGGTCACGAAGCAACGTTTCCGGTGGGTATTCATGATTGCAATGCGGCGACACGCTTCCTCCGCACGCAGGCGAATCGTTATCACGTCGATGCCCAACGCATTGGCGCTGTCGGAGGCTCTGCCGGGGGACACCTGGCTGGACTCATGGCGACCGGATGGGACGTACCCGGCCTGGAGGGCGAAATACTGCAGGCTGCCATTGTCATGGCAGGCCCCATGGAGATCACCACGGGTGCGGTGGCGGAGCGATCGATGAAGTCGCCCGCAGACGCGAACATCAATGCCTGGACGGGCAAGTCGATGGAAGACGGACGCGCACTGTACGAGCTCGCGGATGCGCACCGGCACATTTCGAAAGGCGACCCACCTATTCTGTTCATGGCGGGCGAGCACGATAAGCCTGAACGCAATGCCCCGTCGCGGGAGGCCTTGACTACGTTGGGTATTCCTACCGGTATCCATTCGTACAAAGACGGCAAGCATGGCTGCTGGAATCAGCTGCCCTGGTTTAACGACATGGTCGCCGATATGGATGACTGGTTTAACGCGCAGCTGAAGTAGAAACCACCCGACCCATCATCATGCAGTCTCTCCAGGAACCCATACTCGTCGTCCATGAAACACGCGTGCGCGCGAATATCCAGCGCATGGTCGACAAGGCCCGGCTCAGCCACACCACCTTGCGGCCCCATTTCAAAACACATCAATCGCCGTTGGTTGGTGAGTGGCTGCGCGAGGCGGGCGTGGACGCAATTACCGTTTCATCACCGTCGATGGCTGCCTTGTTTTCCAAGGCCGGCTGGTCGGACATCACGATTGCGCTCCCCATGCAGCCGGGTGCCGCCACGGCCTACAACGTCTTGGCTTCCGCGGGGACGCTGCAGCTGATCACCGACCATCCGGAGGCCGTGCGATCGGTCGGACAGGCCTTGACGGGCCAGGTCACCTGCTGGATCGAGGCCGATACGGGGCATCATCGCACGGGCCTGGGCATGTGGGATCATGCACGCCTGATCGAAACCGCCTGTGCGATTGACGATTCAGCGCACTTCAAACTGGCCGGCCTCCTGACCCATACCGGTTCGTCCTACACCTGTTCGGAAAAGCTGGCGCTGGAGGGCTTGTATGACGAAGCCCTGTATCAGCTGGAGGCGATGCGGGCGGTTTTGATCGAACGCGGGTTTGAAAACCTTCGACTCAGCATTGGGGATACGCCGATGTGCAGCCAGGTGGATCGCCTCTCCGGGGTCGACGAGATCCGACCCGGAAATTTTGTCTACTACGATCTCATGATGGTAGAAAATGGTTCCTGTCGGGAGGAGGACATGGCGATTGCCGTGGCCTGTCCGATCATTGCCCTTCATCCGGAACGCAGTGAGCTTATCGTGCATGGCGGTGCGGTGCATCTGTCGAAGGAGGCGCTGTGTTACGAAAGCGGCATGGTGATTTACGGGAAGGTCGCCGATCCCGAAGGGGATGCCTGGTCGGCATCCATCCCGGGCGCGTACGTCCGGAACATCAGCCAGGAGCATGGCGTGATCCAGGCGGATGATGATTGGATTAACAGCAAGTCCATCGGGGATGTGGTTTATCTCCTGCCGGTGCATGCCTGTCTGACCGCCGACCTGTTTGATGACTTTGTCGTCGTGGGGTAAGATGCCGGCTACGCGCCGAAAAGCTGCCCTGCTGGTGGAACCCTCGAACGCCTATGGTCGTGGTCTGCTCGAAGGCGTTGCCGGTTACCTCAAGCAGGGGCATCCCTGGTCGATCTACCTGGCTGAGCACGAACGGGGGGATCGACCACCGCCCCGGCTCGCTTCGTGGGATGGCGATGGCATTCTCTGGCCCGGGTGGAAAATCAGGCGATTGCCCGAGCGGTGTCGGCCGCAAAGTTGCCGGTGGTCGATTTCAGTGCAGCTCGTCTGTTGAAAGGTGTTCCCTGGGTGGAGACCGATGACACGGCTATTGCGCGGATGGCGGTTGATCACCTGCTGGACCGCGGGTTCAGGCATC
>JBLIND010000446.1:0-5006 GCA_047639095.1 Candidatus Omnitrophota bacterium
GCGGCCAGGTGAATCCCGAGATCGAATCGATCGGACGCGGTCTCCTTCATAATCTGCGCTTCAAGTTTGGCCGCTTCGCGCGGGAGCTTCCGCTCGGTGTATAAGGTCAACAGGCGCTTCTGTCCCTCAAACTTTGTCGCGGGTACCTGATTAAAAAAATGGACCCAGCGCTGCAGGAAGCGCACATGCTCCTCCAGCGACGGCCCTTTTTTCCAATGCCAATCGTCCTCCATCGTCCAGGTCTCAACCAGATGCGGCAAGCGCTTACGCGCACCGAGTACCAGGTCGGCATAAAACGGTGCGTTGGGATTCATGCGGGCCCAGGCGATCATCAATCGGGCTCCTCGATAGGCCGGACTGCGGTCGTTGTGGTAGTTGAACGCAGCCAGCTCATAATCCGAAATGCGTTTGCGAGTTTGCGGGTGGTAAGCCTGCCCCACGGGATAGTGCTCCCCGGCATAACGAGCGACATTAAAGTGCCACTCGCCCCGCTCCTCCAGATAGCCCACCCAGGCGTGGGCGCCATGATCGCCCTGACCGAAGAAGAGGATGGTCGGCACGCCATGCGCCTTGCCGGTTTGCTCAACCAGGTAAGCCTGGTCCGCACAAATCCCTCCGTGGCGGGCGATGGTGGCAATGGTATAGGGCTCCTGCGACCAGTACGTTTCGTTCCGGGATACGCGTCGGTAATCGTAGTCGACCGCGCGATACAGTGACGCCAGCTTTTCCGGCTTTCGAATCGAGAGCTTCTGACAGGCAACGAGTTCACTAAACGCCAGGGGCGAATCCACCATGAACACCAGCTCGTGCACACCGAGCGTCCGCGGATCGTGCAGGAAAGCACCTTCGCGATGCGAGCGCACGAGGAACTTGAAGCGCTCAACCGGATCGGGGTCGCCGATCGGAATGACCTGGCGATCCACGAAGGGGTGCGGCCAGCCATCGGGTAGCCGTTGATCCCACACCAGCGCAAGCGCGACCGCCATCTCGGCATATTGTCGACAGACGTCCGGCTGCACCTGGTAGAGTCGGCACAGGATCTCCACCGCTCGATCGCTGTCGTCCTCGGGCTGAATCGCCGCAAGGAACATCCAGGGCAACTCCGCTTCCAGCGCGAGCTGACGATAAATGGGCTGCAGCGCCGCGGGCAGGCGTGCGGGATAGGCCCGCAACCAGAAGAGGTGGCCGAGCCATTGGACAAAGGCCGGATTCTGCATGGCCTGTTCGGTACCCACTCTGGCTTGATAGCTGGCAAGCATGCTGCCCGTTTTCAGCGCCTGCTCCTGCCAGCCGGTGGGCCGCGTATGCTGCGTCCACCAAGCTTTGCGGGTCTCCGCAGTCCAACGCGGAAGCTCCGCTGCACCAAGCGCCGTAATGCCCACGATGAGAATGAACAGGTAGCCGCGCATACCGGACTATATCATGGTTTCCATGAAACGCTTACGCGGGGTTGCAAAGAATATAGAGCCTGCTAGCTTTATAGAATGAAGACACCTCCTGATTCAAACGTGCACCTGGTGGACCACGGGTTCATGGACGCGCGCGCCAAACTGCTGGATATCGCCGCCTTCCTGGATCGACTCGAACGGCATGGCCAGTCCGACGATTATCGCGTGCGCGCCCTGTGCGACAGCCTGAAACTGCTCGATTCACCCGGAGCCAACCGAGCCGCAAACATCCTGCTCGCGCTGAGTGATCCGAGTGACGAACCGATCGCCGAAGCACACACCAAAGGGGCCGCCGGTGCCTTCAGTCCTGAGGTGCAGATATGAAATACATCGAACCGCATGGACACATGGTCAGTCGGACCACCGATGACTATCAGAACATGGCCCTCGCCGGGTGCGTCGCCATCAACGAACCCGCCTTCTGGGCCGGCTACGACCGCTCCAACGAGCAAGGTTTTTACGACTACTTCAGCCTGCTGACGGGCTTCGAGCCGCAGCGCGCGGCCAAGTTCGGGATCAAACATTTTTCCTGGATGTGCATCAACCCCAAGGAGGCCGAAGACGTCGGTCTGGCGGATGCCGTACTCGCCCTGATCCCGGAATTCCTGAAGAAGCCCACGGTGCTCGGGATCGGCGAAATCGGCTTGAACAAAAACAGTCGCAACGAGCTGATCGTCCTCGAAAAGCATATCCAACTCGCGGCCGATCACGACCAGCTCATCCTCGTGCACACCCCGCACCTGGAAGACAAACTGAAGGGCACGAAGCTCATCGTCGACGCCTTAAAAAACCACTCGGCCATCAAACCCGAACGGGTCATCATCGATCATGTGGAAGAGCACACGGTCAAGGTAGTGAAGGACGCCGGCATGTGGGCGGGCATGACCCTCTACCCCGAATCCAAATTGACCGCCAATCGCGCGATCGACATCATCGAGACCTACGGCACCGATCACATCTGGATGAACAGCGCCTGCGACTGGGGCATCAGCGATCCGCTGGCCGCACCAAAGGCGGCATTGGAAATGCGGCGGCGGGGCCACAGCGAGGCGGAAGTGCATAAAGTCTTCTACGAAAATCCGGCCGCGTTCATGGGACAGTGCCCCAAGTTCGTTTTGTAGATTTACGGAACCCGCTTCCAGTCGATCTGCAACACCTTGGGGTGTTCGGGCACCAACTCCCGTACCGCTCGACGACCGAAGGCCTGCTCCATGCGTTCGGCGAGGGGATAGTGGGCCTCCTGCCAGAGGACGAGCAGCTCCGGCTGGCGGGCGCGGGTGAGTTCGATGATTTTCGCTTCATCCAGGCCGCCCGGCGGGTAGGCGCACTTCAACACGGCGACCGAGGAGCGACCGGTGAGATCGATGGGGCGTTGCATCCCGGTATAGCCGATCCAGCCCGGTTGATCCGTGAGACAAATACCGCCGATGAGCTTTTGCTTTTCGATGAGGGCGACGTATTGATCCTGCCAGGTCTTGAACGCTTTGCGCTGCTTGAGATCGGCATCGGCATACACGGCGATCCGGATGAGCGCGATCAACAGCAGCAACACCGCAAAGCCCGCGATCGCGCCTTTACCCCCGCCGTTATTGACCGCCTTGATGATTCCGGGGAACCGAAAGAGACCGTAGACACCGGTCAGAATGTACACCGGAGCAAACGCGTACAACACGAGCTCGGCCCCCTGCCAGCCAGTGAAAATGGACATGAGCGCGTAACTGAAGGGCAGGATGGTGGCGAGCAGGATGGGCAGTAACGACGCGACCTGGCGTCGATGCGCGGACAACGAATACCCGGCCATTACCAGCCCGAACAGGAGTAGGACGCCCTCGATCGGGCCGAGGATGGAACTGGCAAACAAGAGGCTGAAACTGTCGACGATCCGAGGCAACAGTTCACTCGACATCTGCACCGGAGCGGGCCAGGCGACCTTGATCAGCAACACATTCTTGTTGATCAGCGGCCAGACCAGAACCAGGCAGATGAGCAGTCCGGTCAGGCCCTGCGTGGCGACCACGCCCGCCTTCAACCGCTTATTCCAATGCATGGTCGAGGCGATGCCCGCATGCAACCAGAAGATGACCCAAAGCAGGACGAATTCGATACGGATCAACATGGCCAGGCCGATAAAAAGTGCGGCCGATGCCGGGAGAACGGTTCGTTGACCATGCAGTCCACCCAAGTGGCGTTCCAGTGCGAGCGCGATTAACAGCATTGCCAAAGCGAGCGGCCCACCACTGGTTGCGGCGTAGACCATCGCGGGCGAGAGCGCGAGGAAGCAAAGTGCGGCGATCACATACGGTTGAAAGCCCAGCAAACGCCGGGCGATCTGCACACAGACCAGCAGGGTGCTCAAGCTGAAGAAATACCCGAGCAGATACGCGGCATTTACCGGATCCTTGATCAGCTTAGTGGTGATCGCGAGCAGGTAATGCCAGAGTACGTTGCCCGTAAACGGCATGACGTCTTCTTTCGAAGCGAGATACTTCCCCTGCCCACTCAGGTTGTTGGCAACACTGAGATCGAGATACCCGGCTTCATCACCCAGTTGAGGGTGAACGCCTGCTGAGCGGTGAAGCCCCACCAGCACACTGACACTGATCGTAAACAGGATGAGGGGTACCAGCCAACGCATGACCTTGTGGAAGGACCACAGATCCAAGGCCCCCGGTTTTGCGTATGGCTCGTTAATTGCCGACTCCGGCGGCGGCAACGGGACGAAATGACTCCACGATCATAACCGGCAGCGTTTGTCCCTGGACCCAGTAGTCGCGTCCCGTGCAGAAAATACGTTGCCCATTCAGCGCCCGAACGCCGCCGCTATCGTCTTTCAGATAACAGACTTTTTCCTGGCCGGAGAGGGTCTCGATGGAGAGGTAATAGCGGGAGGGCGCACGGCCCTTCAGCAGGTAGGCGTGCACGATTCCCTGGCGTTGGGATGGGCGCCCCTGCCCCGCGAGCGGCACGAGATCGAGATCCTTCGGAAGCGGAATCGCCATGGGAGCCTCGGCGACAGGCGCGATGGCTTTCACCGGACCAACGACCTTCGGGATCACCCGCGGTGGCGGTTGCTGCACCACGGGTTTCACCGGAACCGGTTTGGGCTGGGGTGCCTGGGCCACCGGTTCAGGCTTCGGCGGCAACTGGATGTTCACATAATCCTTACTGATAAAGAGGGAGGTTTTTTCGCTCGCCTGGATCTGCACCCAGAGATCCTTTTCGCTGAGCCGTACGACCGGATCACCGCGCTCGAGCACGCCCACGACACTGTAATTGAGACTCGCACCTGCACGCACGTGCAGGGTCTTGGCCTTGACCTGGTTTTCATTCAGGTAATCGACGTGCACCCAGAGTTTGGCGTCATCGGGCGGCGCAATCTCCAGCCAGTCCCCGTCGAGGCCTTTTATGATGACCTCCTCACCAAACGACGCCTGGGTGACGACCTCGCTGTTGGCGTCGGCTCGCGCACGAACATTAACATTATCCCCCTGGACGATCCCGATGATCGGCGCACGATCGGGGGCTGCATGGAGCACCCCGGAAAAGACCAGTGCCAGA
>JBLIND010000447.1:0-5003 GCA_047639095.1 Candidatus Omnitrophota bacterium
TTCTTTGCCCGCAGGAGGTCCATGATCGGTCCGCTCAAACCTGCCCGCTCGGCGTTGCCTAGCGCCAGCAGGGCTTCTTCCTGTTTGAGTTGCCTGAACTGGAGATCGGCCTGGACGGGATAGGCGTCTTGAAAGCCCGGATGGCGTTCGAGTAGCTGGGCGAGTCGGGTTTCAGCCTCGGCATAGTGCTGTTCGGCAAGAATGGTTTTGATGTGGGTGAGCTCGCGCTGCGCGCTGGCTTCGTCCGATTTTCCGAGTGTCGTATCCAGGCTCTTCTGGTGTTGGGTGTCTTCCGCATGTTTCAACGCAACGAGTCCTTCGGAAAAGCGCAGGCCGGGTTCAAGCTGGATCGCGGCATAGACGATCCCCACCCAGATGACGGCGATGAGCAGGCCCGATACGGGGAGCACACGTGCGGGTTTTCGGTAAGCACTTTTGTTCGTGCAGTACGGCGTGGCATGTTCGGGTGGATGGGCGGGGCGCACGCAAGGGCAGACGGCCTTGAACATCCAGGGGTTGCCGTACTTGGCGGCAGCTACACAGGGACGTTCTTTTTTCAGTACGAATTCAGGGCTGCCACAAAAGGTGCAGGACCGACGTAAGCCGCGTTTCGCGCTGATAAATCGACGTGCGGTATCAAACACCCCGCGCAGCCAGTCGATGGTGAGGAAAAGAAAATCGACCGGGAGTCGGAGCAGATTGAGTAGGGGTAGAAGCGCAAATTTCATGGGCTATTCAACAATCAAGGTGCCTTTCATCGCCTGCCAGTGGCCGGGGAAGGTGCACATGTAAGGGTAGCTGCCCGCTTGCTCGATTTTGAAATACACGGTGTACTTTTTTTCGGGAAAGACGGTTTCGGTAAAAGCGATCACCTCGGGCAACTCGGGCACGTAATGTTTTTCGGCGACCTGCGGATCGGTGAGCATCTTGAAGGAGGCCATACCGACTTTTTCATACGCCCCGGGTTGGACCAGTACCCAGTTGTGCGGCAGGGCATCGCTGTTTGCGAGGGTGAGGGCGACGACCTCGCCGGTCTTCACTTTGAGCGTGGTCTGTTCGTACTGCAGGCCGAGGACCGCATTGAGCGTGAGTTCGCGATCGACGGTTTCGGGTCGTTTAGCCACTTCGCGCACGACTTTCTTTCCATCCTGTTTGATCCGAATCTGAAGTTGGGTGGGCTTGCCTTCCACTCGTGTGGCCTGGCCGTCGAAATCGAAGGGCGCACCGAGCGTTTTCACGCTGGGGAAGAGGTCGGTCTTGAACGCCGTGCCGTCTTTCGCCTTCAGGTGCATGCGAATCTGCATCTGCATGACCGGAAGGATCCAGGGCATCTCGATGAAGATGGAGCGCCCTTCGTTGAGTACATGCACCGCGCTGATTTCCACCCGGTCATGGCCGAGCTGGTTGGGTTGGAACACGGAGAATTCCGGCGAACCGTAGCGCTTGGCGTATTCGTAATTCCATTGCGCGGCAAAGATGTTGCGGAGGTCCTTCGCGGATGCGGGGTCTACCGCTTCGGTGAAGTCGATGCGAATCCCGTTGTAGTGCGCCTGCCATCCGATGGGCTTGTAGAGCTTCTGGCCGGTGTAACGAATGCGATTCAAACACCCGTCATCGATGCCGTAATTCCCCCAGCCTTCGGTGCCGACCACGTAGAATTGGCCGTCGACCGGATGGATGCGTCCGCGCACGACACCTGAGCTGAACTCCCCGTCGAGGGGGACGGTTGCGGCCTGGCGGCGTGGGTTCGTTTCATCCAGGAGGATCAGGTAGTGAGAGCCGTATCCGTAGCTCAGGCCGATGAGCGATTGGCCCAAGGGCCCCCAGCGATCATCGTTCAGGAAAACCATGCCGCCGGTTGAGTTGTCCACGCCACGGGGAATCCAGCACATGGCTTCCGCGATCGGTTCGTTGGCACGTTTGTGTCCGTAGTGCTCGCCGCGGATCACCTCGATGATCTGTGAGGCCGGTGTCCAGGTGCCTTCCTGGGAGGAGGCGAGTACCAGTCCGTCATCGCGTACGGTCGAGCCCATACAGTTGCGGAAGCCCTTGGCAAAGAGCTCGGTTGGCCCACCGTCGCCAGGGACCTTGTGATAGAGGTCGTAGGCGGGAAAGTAGAAGTTGCCCTCCTTGTCACGGTCGAGGCCGAATACGTGGGTGTGGCCGTGGTCCTCCATGAAATCGTTGGCATAGTTTTCGTAGTAGTCCGCTTCGCCGTCGCCATTGTAGTCGTGGAGAATCGTGATCTGATCCTTGCACAGGACGAAGAGTTGACCGTCCGAATATTTTACGCCGAAGGGTTGGCTTAAGCCCGCCGCGAAGCGCTTCCAGGTGACCTGCTTGAGTGAGTCGTCGATACCGGTTACCTGCCACACGTCTCCCCAGAGGGTCGTGATGTAGGCCGCACCATCGGGGGTGAAATCGATGCCGCTGAGTAGCATCCCGGCCTTGTAGGGATTCTCGAAGGGAACGGGCAGGGAATCGACGACGTAGGGTTTGTCATCTTTGGCGCGGGTGCCGGAGGCGGTGATGCGTTCCGGCCAGTGCGCCGGGCCACCCTTGAGTAGCGGCGTGAGGTCCACCGGCGCGAGCGACCGTTTCAGTTGCTTGATCATCACTTGAGCTTCGGCCTTGGGTCCCGTCCAGGTCGCCACGCGGAAACGGTCGCCCGCTTGTGCCTCGTCGACGGATGCGATGAAGCTGTTCACCCCGAATCGAAGGCGCGCCTGCCCCTGCACGCAGCCGATCCAGCAGGTCGACGCATTTTGGGCGATCACCAATTGGTATGCATCATCGCTGCGGGATTCGATGTCGGAAAGTCCGGCCGGGAGTTGCATGAATTGCAGTTCAACCGAGGTGCCGGGCTCTTGAAATTGAAGGGTGCGACAAAACCATTTGCCGATCGCGTGTGGATGATCGAGCAGGACGGTGCCGGCCGCGCCATAGTGGAAGACGACCTGTTTACCATGACGATAGTAGCCGCGGTAGTCCTGAAGTTTCCAATCGAGTTGGGGGAACTGGCCGCCCTGGCCCCAGACGTTTTCGATGCCGTTTTCCTGCAGGAGTTTGCCATCGACGGTCGCGCCCCGACTCAAGCCCCAGCGGAAAGGATTAAAGGAGACGAGTCCGCCTTCCCAGACCCAGCGGTAGTTGAGGGTCATGGGATCGAAGCAGGTGCGCAGCCCGTCGAGCTCGAGCGCGACACCCTTTTTCATCACGGTTTTGTCCTGGCGAATCTGGCCGGAGAGCATGCCGCCGAGATCCATGTCATTCCAGCGACCGTCGTTGTGGTTGTTCTGGTTGTATTTGCCCCAGTGACCGAATTGGTTGCCGGCGAGGCCGGGATAAGCGGGCATCAAGGCAGGTATGTCGCCCTGGGCCATGTAGTAGTCGGCTTGCCGTTGATAGAAATCGTACAGCCGCGCTTCGTTCACTTCTTTGTTTGCGAGGGTGTAGCCCTCCCGGCCGCCGGTGGCATCCGCATAGGGGTGGCGGTCAGGCGTGGCCACGTTCAACGGTTCGGCGGCCAAGGCGAAGATGGGTAGCAAAATAATGATCGGGATGCACTTCATCAAGGGGTTATAGACAGATCGTGGAATCACACGCAATGGGGAAATGGCGGGAGGGGTGAATGCGCAGGATTCGGACGTTCTTGCGCGACAAGATACATTTGCTTGGTCATAACGATACGGGCATGGTGGTCAGTTGAACATGAAAGATGCGAATATGATAAAATGGGTGATTGCTGTGATGAGTACGTTTACGTGTATGTCGGGAAATCTTCTGGCGGATGCTCCGCTGGTGTACCAGGGAACCGAGGGGGTCGGGAAAGGCAAGCACATCGTTTTTATCGCCAACGATCACGAATATCGTTCGGAACAGACCTGTCCGTTGATGGCCAAAATTCTGGCCAAACATCATGGCTTCACCTGCACGGTCTTGTTTGGCTTGAATGATGACGGGACGATTGGCAGTGGGGTGAACAACCTGCCCGGACTCGACGTGCTGAAGGATGCGGACCTGGTCTTTTTATTCGCACGCTTCATGAATCTCCCGGATGAGCAGTCGGCCTTGTTAGTGGACTATTTTGAGCGCGGTGGACCCGTCGTGGGCGTGCGCACCTCGACCCATGCCTTCAATGGCGTGAAGGGCGTTTGGGAAAAATTGAATTTCAATTATGATGGCGCGGACTACCGCGGCGGGCTGGGCGAACAGGTTTTCGGAAACACCTGGCACAAGGAGCGCGGGCAGAGTCACTACGGGTCGAATCATCTGAAAGCCTCGCGCATCACCCCGGTTCCGGAATCCGTCGACCATGTCATCCTCCAGGGCATCAAACAGATCCACGCCTATTCGGGCGCGTACAGCTCGCAAGTCCCCGAGGGTGGGGTGCCCTTGCTTCAGGTCCAGGTCCTCGCGACCTTCGAGCCCGGCGATGCGCTGGAGCCGGGCAAAGAAATCGTCAACGCCGGGTGGGCGCGCGATCACTATGTGGCGCCTTCCGGTGCGCGGCAAGAGGCCCGGGTGGTCTACACATCCTATGGGGCTTCCGAAGATTTGAAGGATGAGGGCGCGCGGCGCTTTATCGTCAATGCCTGCCTGTGGGCAGCCGGTCTGGAGAAGGCGATTACCCCCGATCTGGATGTGTCCATCGTCGGCGGATTTGCCCCCTCGCCGTACAGCAGTTCCGTGCTGTTTTATGAAGGCGTCCGCCCATCGGATCTCGCCGCCTTTAACAGCCAGATCATGCCCGCAACCGCACCGCTTGCGAACGTCGGTGATGCAAAGATGCGTGGCAAGGTCATCCGCGTGCTGCCCAATCGCCCCGCCTTGGCGAAGAAGCTCGCGGCACTCCATCCGGAGCTTTACGGTCCGGATGCGAAACCCGTGCAGCAACCACCCAAACGCAAGCCGAAGAAGAGGTAGGTTGCCGACGGGTTACGCCAACAGCTCTTTGATCACACAGGCGGCAGACCGGCCCCAGCTCAGTCATTCCATCGAAG
>JBLIND010000448.1:0-5001 GCA_047639095.1 Candidatus Omnitrophota bacterium
ATAGAGCCGCCGATTACTCGTTGGATTCAGCAGGTTCAGGTGCCGCTGCGGCCTGAATGCCCAGTCCGAGTGACAGGTCTTCGAGCGTCTTTAAGCCTTCTTCGATGGTGGAGGGAATCTGGCCCGCCTTTTCCTCAAGGTCGACATCGGAGGCCAGGGCGCCGATGACGTCCGTCCACCAGGCATCGCGCTCCACCCATTCCTCTTCAATCAGTTCCTGCTGTTCCGGATCGAGCAGCGCATGGATTTGTTCATCGACGAGCGCCGCGTCAGAGACTGCGTCCACCGATGCCTCGTCCAGGCTCGTGCCGTTCACGGGCAGGTCACTCGCGGCTGTGGTTTCGCCTTCGATGACCATGTTGGGGTGATAGGCCGCGGAAGCCCTTGCGTAGATGGGGAAAATGGCCGCGGCCTGCACATCGGTGAGCGCCAGGTCCTGCTCCAGCATCCAGAGTCGCCAATCGGCTTCCTGGGCGACCTGTTCGCTGCGGCGGGCCAGCTCCGTGGACGACAGGACCGCAGGATCGTTTTTCGGGCGACGATTAAAAACCTGTCCGTAGAGTCGCTTCACTTCGGCCTGTTGCCGGGGCCGATCAGCCGGTTCCGCGCGGGAGGATGCCGCGAGGGCCGGGCCGTCGGATGGTTCACCCCGCGGGGGGATGGTGGCATGTTGCATCGGAGCAGCAGGTGGTGTGTGTAAAACGGGTTGCGTATGTTCCTGCTCGTCCCGTAGAGGGGAGACGTTTTGAATCGGGCGCGGCGATGGGTGCGCGATCGTGGGGGTGTGCGTGGGGGCGTTCTGGATCTGATGCGCAGCAGGTTGCGGAGTGTTCTGCGGTGCAAGATGCCGACCGAGGAACAAGGCGCAGATGACCAATGCTGGCCAAGTTATTTTTTTCATCATCAAGGTGAGTCTCTTCTCAAACATCGATCGATTTCCTGAAGGTCCCTTCGTATCGTCCCTGCATAAGACGATGCGGCTTACGTTTTATTGTGTTCCGAATGCCTTGGAAAGGAAAAACTTAATACGGGAGGAGATCTCGAGTAACGATTGCCTCCGGGGTGAATTGTGCTAGCCAGGGATAAAAAAAAACAGGGGCGATCCGAAGATCGCCCCTGGTTATAGGGATTCAGCGCCTGATTACTCAGGAATGGGGGGATTGTCGTCACCACCGCCATCACCCGGAGGTGGAGGCTCTTCGCCGCCTCCGTCACCGCCGCCTGGACGGGGGCGGTGATGCCGCATACGGAGGTGGCTGGTGAATTCAGCTTCGCTGATTTCACCGCTATCATCCGCGTCGAGGCGATCGAAGATCGCAGCAACTTTTTCAGGATGGCGCTCTGCCAGACGGGCAACCGCCGGAATCGCTCCGAATTCTTCAGGTGAAAGGGTTTCGCTTCCGTCCGTATCCGCTGCCGCGAAACGCTCGGAACGACGAGTTTCCATCCGCTCACGCAGCTCGGCTTTGGCCGCTTCGCGCTCTTCCGCGCTGATCGTGCCGTCGCCGTCCGTGTCGAAATGCTCGCGAACCGCATCACGGCGTTCTTCGCGGGCATCTTTCATGGCCTGGATTTCTTCCTCGTCCAGAATACCGTCATCATTGGTATCAAAAACTTTGAGGAAGTCCGGCAAGTCTCCGTCGCCGAAGGTACGCTCATCTGCCTGAGCCTGGGTCAACGCGCCACATACGAGCAACACGCCGAGTAAAGTGAAGTACTTAGTCATTATCATCTCCGATTTATTATTCATATTGGCGGTTGGTCCGCTCATTAACACGACGATAACCTACAGAAGGGAACATGACGGGAACATTACGGCCGGGTAATAAATGTCCGAGGCTTTGGGGCGATTCGGTAAGCACTTGATAACCAGTTGTTTACGAGGCCGGTGGGCGGCGCATTAAAAAGTGAATCTTTTTCCCGTCCTCGGCAAGATTCGCTTCCAGATGCAGCCCTATCGCCTCCGCGCAGCTGCGGGCAAGCGTCAGGCCCAGTCCACTGTGCCCGCCGCCCGTCCGCGATGCATCCCCCCGCCAGAAGCGATCAAACAGCCGCTCGACCTGATCAGCGCTCAGGCCTTCGACGTCGTTGGAAAGGCGCAACGACAATTGGCCGTGCTCCTCCGCTATTTCGAGATCAACGCTTCCTCCCGTCGGCGTGTAGGCTGCGGCATTGCCCAGGAGGTTGCTCAGGATGCGGGCGAGCAAATCGGCCTGGACTGCCAGCTCCAATTCTTCCGGCACCTTCAAGTTAACCGTGAGCTCACGCGCGACCGCCTGCTCAGCGAAGGGGCGCCAGATCCGTTGGACAAGGGCCGCCAGATTCACCGGCTCGGGGTCCGGGAGGATGCCTTGTTCGAGGCGGGAGAGGGACAGCAGGGTTTCGATGATCGTCTGCATCTCCTCACTAATCGCGAGGACTTCGCGATGCTGGTCCGGGCCCGCCTGCTCCGGCCATTTCAAGGCGACTTCGGTCAGGGCTTTCAGCTCGGCAACCGGCGTACGTAATTCATGCGCGAGATCCGCGCTGAAACGTCGCTCCCGTTCAAAGCTCGATTCCAGGCGCGCCATCAGGTCGTTCAGGTGTTCGACCACCGGTTGGATTTCGTCCGGAAGCTCGCCCGGGTTGAATCGCTCTCGCAGTGAACCGGCATGCATGTCGGCGAGCTGGTCCTTTACCTGCTGCAAGGGACGTAGCGCAGTGATCACCGAAAATCGAACCACCAATGCCGCGAGCAAGGCAATGGCCAGGCCCGCGACCAGGCTTCCGGCCACGAGGATTTCCAGTGGCCGGTCGAGGCGCGTGCGATTGATGCCTGCCACGACGTTATGCATCATCGAATCCGGACTTCCCATGATGCGGCTGGCTTGGCGAACGGTGATCACGCGGAGCGTTTCGCCATCATCGAGGGTGAAATCCGAAAAGACCGGCGTCTCGGAAAAGGTTTCCGGGAAGGGGAGCGCCTGCTTGCCCAGGCTGGGGGATGGATCGGAGAAGAGTAGGTCGTCATCCCAGACTTCGAAGTAGAAGCCGCTCTTCAGGATGAAAAATTCCAGCATGCGCTCGGAGGCACTGGCCTGTGGGATAGCACCGCCTTCGGGCAGCAGCAGGGGAACATCCACCGCGATCAGCTGGAGCTCGGCATCGATCTGATCGAAGAGGCTCTTGCGCACGATCCCGTAAATAAAGACCACGGCCACCAGCCATAATGCCCCGAGGCCGAGGAGGAGGCGGAGCAATAAGCGCCGGCGCAAACTGTTCATGGCGTATCCGTGATGACGTAACCCATGCCGCGTCGGGTGTGAATCAGGGGCGGGAGGTCGGGTGCGACGGCGAGTTTTCGCCGCAGCCCGCACACCGCGGAATCGACCGCATTGCTGAGCGGCGCATCGAGCTCGTCATAGATGTTGCGTTCAATCTCGGTACGCGAGATGACCTCGCCCTTCCGCAGGGCGAGGTACTGCAACAAGGTGTATTCGCGGGCGGTCAGTGTGATTTCAATGCCCGCGCGACTCGCCTTGCGGGCCTCGGTATCGATCACCAGGTCGGCGATCGCCAGGTGTTTTCCATACTGATTGTATTTGCGGCGGCAGAGGGCGTAGACCCGCGCCAGCAGCTCTTCCAGCTCAAAGGGCTTGGTCAGGTAATCGTCCGCGCCGGTGTGCAGCCCCTTTACGCGATCCTGCAAGGTGTCTTTAGCGGTCAGGAAGAGTACGGGGGTGTCGTGACCCGCATCGCGCATTTGCTTCAGGAGCGAAAGGCCATCGATTCCCGGCATCATGACATCGAGGATCACCGCATCGAAGGCGCCATTCTCCCACTGCCAGCGGCCCTCTTCGCCATCCGCCGCTTCGCTTACCTGATAGCCGGTATTTTTCAGCGCCGTCTTCAAAGACGAACGCAGCCGATCAGAATCTTCGACAACTAAGACATGCATCAGATGATTGGATCCTTTCAGAGTTCAGCGCTTTAACGAAATCCCGCGCCCGCAAAGCCTACGCAAAAACCGATGGAGAATACAAGGTCGAGCGAAGCTCTTTGGAGTGCGGGAACTTGTTCCCGCTTTCCGGCTCTAGCGATAACACGCTCATGCTGAAATTTGGATCAGCTCCTGAAAGCGGGGCGCATGCGGTTGATTTCCGAACGCGAAATACCCTGAGCGATCGCAAGCGTTTTCCAGGATCCTACGGTTTCCACGATATGTTTAAGTAAGCGATCTCGGCGTTGTTGTCAGCCGGAAGTAGTATTCAGCGACGTCAACCGCCACGTCGAGATCAAAGCGGTTGTTGGTCTCGCGGATGTTCAACGCCAGACCGGTGCCCCAGGGTTGCGGGTTAATATCATACACCGGAGAGAGGCGCCACCCGCCGGTCCCAAGAAGAAATATATGGTTGCGTAAATGGTCGTCCGTATTTCGAATGCAAATACTGAAGACGATGCGTTTCCATAATTCTTCGAGATCTTCATTTACGCTTTCACCGATCATGCCAATCAGGTCCGCCAATTCCAGGTAGCTTACACCTGTCTTCGCCCCAGCTCCATCCTGGTATTGACCGCGTGATCCAACAGGCGATGCTCCATAAAAACCGGTGTAAAACCGGTGTAAAACCGGTGTACACAGAGTAAATATGGAAACACGCCATTTCATTGAGTATTCCGGCTGACTTTCATCACCACCGGACCATCTCGACCTCTTGAGGGCTCCACGGCGGGGGGATCCATGGGGTGGACATGGGGACCAGAGCGCACCCACGCGTTCCTATAACAGGAAAATGGGGGAGGATTCGTTCCTATGATCTGAAACCTTGCGCCACAACGGTAAATTACGTCGTGTAAAAGTTGAAACAGCGGATTTCACTAACGAATTCGGTACATTCGTTTGATCAGCTAACCACGTCAACGCGCTGCTCGCGCAAGCCGGACAGATCGCTCAGCCCTTGAAGCGTACACGCGTCGCTGGCGTCATCTCGTCGTTGCTCAAAGGGTTCTACAACACAAGTG
>JBLIND010000449.1:0-5001 GCA_047639095.1 Candidatus Omnitrophota bacterium
TTGTCGAGCGCCAGCTGTTCCCAGTCGGCCTGGATCTTATCCCGCTGGGTGCGGGCCTCATTTCGCTCTTGCTTCATGGACGTATACGCAAGGCGCTGATGAGCGACAGCCCCGATCAGCAGCCCGATCAGCGCGAAGAAAACGATGGTTCTTTTGTGACGGGTCAGCGACATAAACAGGGGCATCCAGCAGGGTGTATCATGTCAAAACCTTACACATCCGGTCTGCGGCGCGGCTAGAATATTCGCAGGGGCCGGGGCTACGTGTGAACCGGGTAGATTAGGGCTCTGGCATCCGGAAAATGATGTGGATTTATTGTGAAAGATTTTCGGACCTCCAGTAGAAAGAAGGTAACTCAACACATCGGAACATCTTCATGAAAAAAACCCTATCGACCCTTTTCCTTATGGCCCTCTGTTGTTCAGCCCAGGAAGCCCGCTGGCCTGCACCGGAGATTACGGAAGCCAATTTCAAGCAATGGATGACCTTTATCAAACCGAGTGCAGCGGATCTGAAATGGACCCGCATCCGATGGCATAAGGAACTGTCGGTGGCCAAGCAGGAGGCCGAGCGCCTCCAACGTCCGATCCTCCTCTTCACCATGAATGGCAATCCTTGCGGCGAGACCTGAGGGAACGGCGTCATCATGCGCAATTTCGTCTGGTCAGACGATGAAGTACAAAAGCTCGCCACAAACTATGTGTGTGTCACCGAAGAATGTTTCGATCTCGATCCTCCGAAGTGGCTGGAGTGGGTTTCGAACCCGGACAGCACGCAACTTTTTCTCAAGTACAAACGCAACGCCCCGAATTTAATTCCGAACGGCTCCCCCACGGCCCAGGGCACTTATTGCATGACCGCGGATGGCACCTATCTCGCCGGAGACTTCTCCCTGAGCAACCGGGACGGCACCCTGCAAACGCTGCGTAAAGGGTGGTCGAAATTTCAGGACCTCGCGAAGGAAAAGGGATGGCAACCACAAGCGATCCCCAACGACGCGATTGAGACGAGCCTCGGCGAAGCCCCCGAACCCGGCGGTATAAAATTCCACATCTTCAGTCGTGACCTTCCGCGCGGGGACGATGAACACCCGGGCCAAAACCGAAACGAACAGACGGCCTGGAATCAGAACTGGCTCGATCTCAAACCCGACCAGGCCGCGTCGCTGGTGAATCTGACCCCCACGCCTCAACCCGTAGCGCAAGCGGTATTGGAGCACCTGGGCATGCAGGCCTTCAAGGACAACGTACGCGGACAGAATGGCTGGAAGAAAGGCGCATTCAAATCCGGATCATTGACCGTCCACCTCGCGGGCCAAAAAGGCAGTCGCGCCCTGCTGCAGTATCGCGGACAGGTTCACATGGAACAGGAGGGCAGCAGCTATGCACCCTCGATCGTCGGACGGGCCATTTACGATACGGCGAAGCAGGTGTTCACCCAGTTTGAGATGCTGGGGGTAGGTCAACGAACGGGCGCATCCGGAGGCAATCGGAGGCAGAACGATCCGGGACCCGCTCCGATGGGTATCGTCCTCGAGTTAGACGAAGGCTCCGGCAATCCATCGCGGGTGGGACGCACGCCCCGCATCTAAAACAAGCGCGAATCCATTCCTCCAACCGGAGGCTGGCAATATCATCTTGTGTTGGCTCAGCTTTTGATTTGAAACAGTATTTACATGAGATGCCGCATCCATCCTCGCGCCTCGTCCATCCTGGCCAGCCTCCTTTTGCTCGAGATTGGTGCGCCCATCGGCTGGGCGGAGTTACAAAGCCGTTGGTCGTTTAACGAAGCTGCAGGCGACGCAAGCAACGGAACCGTCCTGGTGGATGCCCTATCCAGGACGCCCATGCAGGTGAAAGAATTGGATGCAAGCTTCGACGGCGCACGCCTCACCCTTCCGGGCGACACGACGGCCGGTGGACCGGAAGCGACCATCGCCGCGTATCTCGATTTGCCGAACGGGATCATTTCCTCGAAAACGGATCTGATCCTCGAATACTGGGCGGCACCGATCAGCGGACAGAACTGGGCGCCCCCTGTTTGAATTCGGACGCTGGACGGCAGGTGGAGATGGTTTCGGTGCGGACGGGGAATGGACGGTCCAGAGTGCGGCAACATCTCCTTCTGCACAATCCCAAGCCAACATTGCTCTCATCCTGAGTCGCGGCCTTAATCTGAATACGCAGCGCATGGGCCTCACCATCAATGGCACCCGCATCGACCTCGACACGAACATGGCCACCACGGCGGGACAGACCTACCATTTCGTTTTCACCGTACGTGATGGCGTCGGAAGTTTCGGAGCCAGTGGTATGCAGGCCGCCTGATACCGCGATGGCGTACTCGTCGGGTCGCGCGACGTGAATTACCGCTTGCAGGACATCCCGGATGTGAATTGCTGGCTGGGTCATCTGCAATGGACCAGCCTGGGCATGGCCAACATCGCCTATAATGAGTTCCGCATCTACGATCACGCGTTCGATCCAGCCGAGGTCAGTGCGAGCCTGGCCGCCGGACCGGATACGACCTTTGGTCCGCCCGTCCTTCAAGCGGACAGCGCCACCTTGCATCCCGAGCAGAAGGTCCGCGTTCCCGTGCTCGCAAATGATTCACCCGGGATCGCCCCCGGCAGTATCACCATCATCGATCCTCCACAGTCCGGGAGCGCAAGCCGGATGGTTCAGGGAATATCCTCTACCATCATACCATCGGCACCCCGGCCAGCGACAGCTTCACCTACCAGGCCAGCGGCGCCGGCGGAACCACCCATGTCGAGGTCGTGGCCATGACCTTCGCGACCGAGCTACGCATCCCCAATCCATGTATCAACATTCCTGCGGCACCCCCGGCTACCACGCTAAGCGCCCTGACCTTTTTCGACCTCGATGCCTACCTGAATATCCAGGGCGAACAGCTCGGCGATGCGGTGGACCGCGGGTGAAGCGGGGATTACCGCCTTCGGAACCGATCCCGCTACCGGCGACCTGCTCGCGGTGGACTATGGCGGTTCGCGCATCTTGCGCATGGTGCAAGGCCGCGAAGATCCGAACAGCTTCCCGCAGCAGGTGAGCGATACCGGACTGTTCGCCGATCTCACGGACCTGTCTCCGGCGCCCGGTCTGTTACCCTACGCCCCGAATCGCGCCTTTTGGAGCGACCATGCCATCAAGCGTCGATGGTTCATGCTCCCCGAAAATCGATCACTGCTGATCGAGCAGTCGATCGATCTGGACCAGTGGATTCCCTGGGCGATCCCGTCGAACACCCAACTCCCCTTGAGCGGCGGAACCCACCGCTACTTTGGTACAGCAGACGAAGCGATTGGCTTTTTCCGATTCCGGCTATCGGACCACTAGGCTCAGGGTTCGATCACCAGCTGCGCAAGGCCGGTCTGCGCGGTGCGATCCTTTTCGTCCGCGTAGTACGCGGCCAACACAAAGGTGTTGCCATTAAATGCAAACACCGATTGCGGATGCATAAAGCCGCTTAACGCGGATTCCATCTCCATGCGCGGGCCATTTCCGAGTTGCAGGTAACGCGCCGGTGCAGGCCGCCAGGATTCCGCCACGTGCCCCCGCTTTTTGGGTTCCATATCTTCCACTCGTGGACGATCCAGCCGACAGAGAATCAGCTCCTGCCCAGCTTGATGCAGAAAGACCGTGTCCTCTGCGATCACAGGCTGGCGAGAGCGGGTACTCCCATCTGCGAGGTTCAAGGCTTCGACCGCATACTGGTGGCGCACGAGGACGTCCTCCTCGGCAGCGCCCAAGAGGAACCGCCGGTCGGGTCTGAATTGACGCCAGACCATCTGGCCGTCGCGGACGTTGATGCAGCACACATCCGGCGAGGACGGGGCCAGCAGGATCAGGCGTTCTTCGCCAATCGGGAGGATCTGCGCATGCTCTGTATCTTGAAACAATTTCGGATCCGCATTGAAGGGCACATACGGGAGCCGCCGCACCCAGAGCAATTCACCCCAGGCATCGCAGGCCATGAGGGATCCCCGGATCGGCAGGATCAAGCGCCCATCGACCACCTGGGGACGGATAATTTCCGCCACCCGATCCGGCCGAGGATACCGCATCAGCAAGGTGCGCGCTTCCGTGTTGCCGGTACGCCAACTCAAGCGATGCAAGTACAGCAGCTCGTTCTCCGAGCGCGTCACCACGTAGAGGCGCCCGTCCATGATGACCGGATCGCTGGTAATGTCCTCGGTAAAACGGTGCTCCCAGGAGGTGGTGAAATCGGGCAGGTTCAAGCACTGAAGCTCATGCTGCTTTTCGACCCGTTTTACCGTGAGCATGCGTGTGCCCTGGAAAACGGGACGGAAGTTCTCGACCTTTGTCAGGCGTTTTTCGGCGGGTGCCCCGTGTGCATGCACGACGGCCCCCTTTGCCAGATCGATGACCTGCAGGGCCTGATCCTGCTGCAGGGCGACCAGAGATCCCTGTTGTGTAGAGGCGATTGGATATTCCAGGTTCATATAGAGATTGGTCATGAGCGGTTGAACCCGCGCGCGCGCGCCACCCTTCACCGGCGTGATCGCAACCACCTCCGTCTGTTCACCGACATCCGTTTCGACCAGGCAGGATTCCAGAAGGCTGGCAAATTCCGGCGCGGAATAACGGCGATCCACGAGCTGCACTTCTTCAGTGATCGCATCGGTGGGTCGGTGACCACTTAAGGCCAGGGCCAGGTTGCGTTTCGCACGGAGTTGCACCTGCGCCGGGCCTTCGGTATGCGGAATCAAGGATTCGAATCGGTGAACGGCACCGTCAAAGTTCCCCATGCTCAAATCGCGATCACCGAGCAGCGCCAGGGCCTTCCGCGCCGCCTCCGTTCCGGCGAACTGGTCGGCCAGCCTTTCCAGCTCGGCGGCATCGCCGGCGGTACTCGCCCGACCGACGCGAATCATGCCGATCGCATTATATTTCTCGATGAGGATCTGCTGCATTTCCGGGTGGGTGTTGAGGATCTGCTTCACCACGACGCCGAACGGCT
>JBLIND010000450.1:0-4967 GCA_047639095.1 Candidatus Omnitrophota bacterium
CCGCTGGTGATCTTTTACGCACTTGGTCACGCCATCGTCAGCGAATCCGGCATCAAGGATCGGGTCACCTCCGTACTCGATCCCATCGCACGTGAAATCGGCATCGCCGGTCGGGACCTCCTTCCCGTGATCTGTGGCTACGGCAACAAAGTCATCGGCGTGTTGGAATCTCGTTCGAGCAGCTCGTCCACGCGCAAACCGACGGTCAGTTTTATCGCCCTCGGCACCGCATCGTTTTATCAGGTCGCCGCTGCAGGCATGTTGTTCACCATGCTGGGGCACTATTGGTTGATGGCCCCCTACCTCCTGCTCCTGTTCCTGGTGGGCGTCCTGCACTCCCGCATCTGGTACGGCGCCCTGCCGCCCGAACAACTGGTGCCGGTATCCAACCCATCCTTCATCCAGATCCCCCGCCCGTCGGCGATTCTCTGGCACGTCCGCGCTTCGGTCAAAGAATTTGTCACCCATGCCCTCCCCCTGTTTGCGCTATCCTTTTTACTCATCGGGATCTGCGTGCACTTCGGCGCCTTCGAGGCGCTGGCACAAATGCTGGCCCCGGTTATGGGCCTGTTTCGCCTGCCGGCCGAAGCCGCCCCGGCGCTTATCTGGTCCCTCGCCCGAAAGGACATCATGATTGCCATGTTGAGCACCGATACCGGTGGGATCATGCATGCACTGTCCGTGGGACAGATCTTCGTGCTCGTCTACTTTGCCTCGGTCTTTTCGGCTACCCTGCCAACGCTCTTTATCATCTGGCGCGAGCTCGGAAAAAAGTTTGCCCTGAAAATGATGGGAACCCAGCTGCTGACCGCTGTGGTGACCACGCTCGTACTGGCCTATACCATCATCCCCTGGTATTAAGCCCGAATATTTCTCGCCCTTCCAGAATCCTCCACGTTATGGTGATGTCCGTTCTCACGCATAAACCCGGAGCAGATTCATGAAGCAGCAGAATACAAAACGTCGCGATTTTTTAAAGGGCACGGCCGCCGCATCGGCGATCACCGCCTTCCAGATCATTCCTGCCTACGCCGCACCCAAATCTGCGAAATCCAAACCGAATCCGGAACCGGCTCCGAGTGAGAAGCTCAACCTCGCCATCATCGGCTGCTCGAACCAGGGTGGCGGCATCGGCAATGGCGCATTGGGTACCGGCCTCGTCAATTGCGTCGCCCTGTGCGACGTGCTCGAATCGCGCACCGACAATCTCAAGAAAAAGTGCCCCGAAGCCAAGGTCTTCAACGACTTTCGCGAGATGTTCGATCAACTGGGCGACACGATCGACGCCTGCACCATCGGGGTTCCCGATCACGCGCACTTCCCCATCGGCATGCGCGCCATGTCCGAAGGCATCTCCATTTACGTCGAAAAGCCCATGGCCCACACCTTCCAGGAAGTGGAACTCATGATGGCCGCGGAGAAGAAATACAAGGTGGCCTGCCAGATGGGCAACCAGGGCCACTCGGGCAACAATCCCCTGCAGTTCAAGGCCTGGGTTGACGCCGGGGTGATCAAGAACGTGCGCAAGGTCGATGCCTGCATGAACAACGGTCGCCGCTGGCACCCCTGGGGTGACGTTCAGGCCTTCCCCGAGGCCGACCCCATGCCCGAAGGCTTGAACTGGGACGTGTGGACCGGCACCGCGCCCATGCATCCCTACAGCAAGAAATACGATCCCGGCAACTGGCGCGGATGGCATGACTACGGCGACGGAGCCTTTGGCGACTGGGGTCCGCACACCCTCGATACGATTCACGAATTCCTGAAGCTGGGTCTGCCGCACGAAATCCGGGCCGACAAACTCGA
The DNA here is from genome assembly GCA_047639095.1 of Candidatus Omnitrophota bacterium. Classification (GTDB taxonomy): domain Bacteria; phylum Verrucomicrobiota; class Kiritimatiellia; order SS1-B-03-39; family UBA6053; genus JAPYUI01. The sequence goes on from JBLIND010000450.1 coordinate 1,807, forward strand.
AGGGAAAAACGACTTCATTTACCCCATGGCTTCGACCATCGCGTTTGAATTTGCTGCACGCGGCAAGGACATGCCCGCGATGACCATCAACTGGTACGACGGGGTGAAGAACAAGCCCCCGCGTCCGGCAGAGCTCGGCGAACTTAAGATGCCCTCGTGCGGCAAGATTATTTACTCCGACGACCTCGTGTTCAAAGGCGGCACCCACAGCGACACCTTACGCATCATTCCGGAAGAGAAGATGAAGGATATGGCCGCCAGCTTGCCCAAGATCACCGAGAAGCACTCTAACCACATGGCCAACTTCCTCCTGTCCGCCATGGGGAAAGAGCAGTGCCGCTCATCCTTCGAGGTGGCCGGTCCGCTCACCCAGGTGTTCGCCCTGGGCTGTATTGCCCAACGCCTGGGCGGAAAGCTGACCTTCGACGCCAAGACGCGCCAGATCACCAATAATAAACGCGCCAACGAATTACTGGTCGGACACCCGCCCCGCAAGGGCTGGGAGCAGTACTACAAACTGTAAGCAGGTCCCTGGCGTAGCGCGGAATTTATTCCGTCCCATGTCCTTGGCCCTCCCCATCCCAACAAGTCGGGTGACTATTGCCACGGAGGCAGAATAAATTCCGAGCTACGCGTACGTACAAAAACGCACGCCCTTAACGGGTGCCCCACCAGACACGGCCCGTGATGAGATCCGTGGGCATATCAAAGGCTTCGACCTGGTTCCGCACGAGGGTCACGGTCTGATCGACCTGAGCCTCAACCCGCGCCAGCTTAAACACTCCGTCCGATTTGAACACCACGATATCCCCCGGCACATAGTCGTTCGCGAGCCGGTTCACCATCGCATAACTACCCGAAGGAAGTTCCGGTGTGACGGACTCACCAACGACATGAACGGTCATGGCGACGGTAGAGCGCAGGGTGAAGGCGATAAACACGGCACGCCCACCTGGAGCATGACCTTATGACGGCTTGGGAACGATCGAATGGCTTTCATGTTACGATAGACCCCGCCCGGAGCATCCCGCTCAATCGTCGTGAAGTTTTCCCACATGCGTTCCTATGATAGGAAAATCGTAATTGCTGCACGTTTATCCACACAACATCCGGTGAACAAGCGTAAGACTTACACGACCTATGCGAAGCTATTCCTCATCTCTGTTCGGCAGCCCAAAGCGGCTTGACTGGTTCGCCAGCGTGCTCGTCATCGCTCTTGCTGCGGTTACTGCTCCTGCCGAAGACCCCTCTGAGGGCGAAAAGCTTTTCGCCTTAAAAATAAAACCGCTCTTCGCCGAAAAGTGCAACGCCTGTCATGGTGATGACCCCGAGAAGCTCAAAGGGGGCTTCGACATGCGCACCCGGGACTCGCTGATCCAGGGAGGCGAGGAATTCGGCGAAGTACTCCTGCCGGGTGACGGCGAAAACAGCTATCTATACATCCTGACCACGCGCACGGAAGAGGATTTCGAGATGCCGCCCAAGGAGACGGATAAACTCAGTGAGGAGCAAACCCTCTGGATCCGCGATTGGATCGATGCCGGTGCACCCTGGCCGGGTGACAACCGCGTCTCAGAGCTCCAGGAACAATTCGCCAAAGGGGAACGCGTGCCCACCTCCAAAGCGCTTTCCGATGACTGGCAAAAACGGCGTTACGAAACGGCCAAGCTCTGGGCCTATCGTCCGTTAAAACTGAGCGAGGTTCCCGAGGGCCAGCATCCGATCGACTGGTTTATCGATCAGCGGCTCGCCGAGAAAAAACTCGAACCCGCTCCGCCCGCTGCCCCGCGCGAGCTCGCGCGACGCATGAGTTTTGGCTTTACCGGTCTGCCACCCAATCCGGAAGCCGTCGATGCCTTCGTGGCCGCCTACGCGGACCATCCAAAGCAAGCGGTCGAGAAATACGCGCACGAGCTGATGTCCTCCCGCCATTATGGCGAACGATTCGGCCTTCACTGGCTGGACGTGGCCCGCTACGCCGACTCCGCCGGCTTCGCCAACGATTACGCCCGCCCGAATGCCTGGCGCTATCGCGATTACGTCGTCCGGGCTTTCAACGAGGATAAATCCTATTTCGACTTTGTGCGCGAACAACTCGCGGGGGACGAAATCGATGACAACGATCCGGAACACCTGATCGCTACCGGCTTTCTGCGCATGGGTGCCTGGGAACAAACCGCGATGAGCGTGTTTCGCGAGACGCGCCAGCTCTGGCTCGACGACATAACCGATGCGGTGGGCCAGGCGTTTCTCGCTCACCCGTTGATGTGCGCAAAATGCCACGATCACAAGTTCGACCCCATTCCGACCCGTGATTTTTATAGCGTAATGGCCGTGTTCTCGACGACCCAGTTTACCGAGCGGCCCGCGCCCTTCCTCGATGAGGAGAATCAGGCCGGTTTCGCACGTTCCGACCAATGGGTGAATGCGAAGGTAGCCGCCTATCGAAAACAGAACAGCGCTTTGAATGAGCGGGTAAAACAAAACAAGAAAACCGAAACCAGCGAGGCGAAGATCGGAGACAATGGGCTGGATCCCGGTGATGAAGCCTCCCAGGCGCGCATGCAGAAAAACATCGCCCGGCATCAGCTGGAATTGGATCGCAGCAAACCGCTGGCCCTCTCGGTGTATACGGGCAACACGATCGAACGCAATAATGTCAAAAGCCGGATCGACCTGCCCGAAAATCCATGGGCCAAGGGCGCGATGGAAGCCGATGCCATCCTGGCGGGCGGTAATGCCTACTCCCCCACCGATCCCGTGCAACCCGCCGCCTTGAGTGCCGCGGAAAGTCTGGGAGAGATGCGCGTCTCCACCTTTCCCGACGGAAAGGGTCCGCGCCGTCTCGCACTCGCAGACTGGATCGTCCATCCGCGGAATCCCTTGAGCGCCCGGGTTATGGTCAACCGGGTATGGACCTGGCATTTTGGCAAAGGCCTCGCGGGTAATCCAAACAACTTTGGCGGCACCGGCAGCCTCCCCACCCACCCCGAACTGCTCGACTACCTCGCGAACTGGTTCATCCAACACGACGGCTCGGTAAAGCAATTAAACGACCTAATAGCCAGCTCGGCGACGTATCAGCGTAGCTCGCGTCATCCGGATCCCGCCCTGCTTGCCGAACGCGATCCAAAGCAGGAAACCTACGCATCCTTTTTGTC
>JBLIND010000451.1:0-4912 GCA_047639095.1 Candidatus Omnitrophota bacterium
TGGCCCGAAGGCATAGCCTCCGAGCCCGATTATCTGGCCTGAATCATGCTCCTCTTTCGTGTATGAATTACCCGTCGAGTATCTTCTGCTGCATCATGCTGTTGGTGTTTACCAGTTGTGAACCGGTCCCGAAAAAGCAGGCGCACCCGCACCTCGGCAACCTCGCAGATCGCAGCTATGGCGGCTTGGTGACCACCAGCCAGAATGTGCAGCGCATCAGTGCCTCAGGAAAGCCCGTATCGATGGCCCAATTCCATGGACAATTTGTCTGGGTAGATTATGCCGCGCCCTGGTGTGCTCCGTGTAAGACCCAAGCCCGGGTTATCAAGCAGCTCGAACATTCGATGAAGGGGCAGGTACAATTCCTGACCGTGATGACGAGCAAGTCGAACAACTATGATGATGTGCCGGATCAGCAAACGGCAAAAGCCTGGGCCGCCAAGCATGGACTATCACGAGATCATGTCGTCGTTGCCGACAATCTCTGGTCGCGGACGATTCCTGCGCATATCCTTTTCTCACCCGAAGGGCAGATGCTTTATCGTTCAACCGGTGGCTTGAACGCCGCACAAATTAAAGCCGTCGTGGATCAGCATCTGGCCAGCTGGAAAGCCAGTGACCTGCCCGCGGAGGCGTACTGAGCCTCCGGGGGGACGGAGTTGCTCAGCGGAGCGCGTCGCCCGGGGCTGGCCACGGCAGCAAGGCGTAGGTTCAAGACCGCGGATTCGGAATCGAGAAGAGGTGGCTCCCTCCCCGATTGAGGCTGTGGCTCCGCCAGGGTTTAGTAGGACCACGTCGTGGCGTGCTTACACGGGGACGGAATAAATTCCGCACTACGCTTGGGACCTTCCGCCCCCAGCTCAACGCAGAGTACTTATGAAACCAGCGCATTTCATTCGACCCGCGTCATCAGCCCGCCAAAGACCGGTCCACTCCAGTTGGTCTAAAAACGGCTAAAAGTATTCGGCGATCAATCGATGAACTGCAGCTCGTTGCTTAGCTCATCGACATCATCGGCTTTACCGGGACATCGTTCGGCAAGCGTCTCCCCACACTGAGCGATGGCGGCAACCAGACCTTGGGTTGGTTCTACCTTTCGCAAACTATCGATCAACAAATCGCGAATCGTGGCCCATGCGCTTTCGGGCACTCCGGTGACCCCATGATCAGGCAAAACCAACACGCGCCGCTCATAGAGCGAAACATAAAGTAAAACGTCGCTGGCTCCCGCCCCACAGGATTATTTGCTTAGAAAAAGTTCGCTCTGAACGACCAACTGCACGAGTTCCTGCAGGCCGCCTTCCTTCTGAGTGAGACTATGGACGATTCGGTCGACTTCGCCGCGATCTGCGGCCTCGAGTTTCCGGCCCGTAGCGTAGGTGAGCATCTTCGTAGTAAGGCTGCGTACGATCTGGGGTTTGCGCTTCATGAGCATCTGCTTGAATTCAACGATGTCGGCGATCTCTTCACCGTTGGCCAGCACCGCCGAGGTGTCGATCGGCCCGCGCACACCCTTGTATTGGTCCCGCCAGCGCCCGACGACATCGAAATTTTCGAAGGGAAAACCCATCGGGTCGATTTTCACATGGCAACTGTTACAGGCATCGTTCTTGCGATGTAAGGCGAGCAGCTCGCGAACCGTGGTGGCATCGCGGGTATTCGTGGGCAGCGGCTCGACATCCGGCGGCGGGGGCGGGGGCGGCGTGCCGAGCACGTTATCCAACAGCCAGGTGCCGCGGATCACCGGCGACGTTTCAACCCCGTTCGCGGTCGCAGTCATGATCCCGGGCAGGGTGAAGATACCACCTCGGCGTGGATCATCGAGCGTCACCTTGCGCAATCGTTCACCGCGAATGTCTTCGCGTTTGTAGATCCACTTCGCGAGCGTGTGGTTCATGAAAGTGGTCTCGGACGCGATGAAGTCTTCAATCGGACCATTCCGCTCGAGGACGTCGCCAAAATAGGTGGTGACCTGCTTATACAGCATGGGCTCAACATGCAGGTTTTTATAGAATTGATAATCCCCACCCGACGGCGGCATCTTGCCCAACTGGTCGAGGCGTAACCATGTTGCGGGAAAATGATGCACAAAGGCCGCGGCTTTGGGGTCCTTTAACATCCGCGTCACCTGCTCACGACGCACCGCGGCATTGGTCAAACGGCCGGAGCGCGCGAGCTCGAACAAGGTTTCATCCGGCATCGACGACCAGAGGAAGTAACTGAGCCGGTTGGCGATCCCGAAGTCATCCAGGCGTCCCGATGGCTCTTGCAGATACAGAAACTGGGGTGAGCAGAGCATCGCCGCATAGCCATCTTTCATGGCGCGAATCAATGGCGGCTCTTCATCCGCACGCTTCTTCACCTGACGGGATTCGGCCACCAGCGAATCGGTAGACAACGTTACATGGGCGATCCCGGGACCTCCCCATCCGGCGCGAAAGCTGTTGGGCAAGCCGTAGGCAACGTACTCGACCCGAATCGCATGGGGGCCAGCTTCCAGCTCAACCGGAGCTTTCCTGTGTTCGGCGCCGTGTAACCCGTCGTGTTCGAGGAGGGTCTTGCCGTCGATCAACATGCGCCCGGCGTCATCCGAAGCCATCTCAAACACATAGCTACCCGCACGCGGAACGCGAATGGATCCTTCAAACACCAGGCCGAAGAAATCCGGGCGCTGGGCCACCCCTAGATCGATGTACCCCTTGGGCAAGGTCACGGTGCGGACCGGTTTCAGCGTATCGAAGTCAGGCAAGTTGCTCCACTTCCCCTCGTAGACCTTGCAGGTCAGATCCTCAAGGCCCCCGGGCAGCTGCACCACGGGTTCCACCTGCTGAGCCAACACGAGCTGGACATAGGGTTCGATGAGGGCAGGCTCGACGGGTTGACGAAACACGCGCTGGGCAAAGCTGAGCAAGAGTGTCCGCACTTCGACTTCCTGTCCGGTGCCCTTTCCATAAAGAGCGGTATGACTTTCCGGAGGCCAGGCGTCGATGAGCGGCTCCACGGTGAGGCTATGAATCCGCAGGTGTGGCCCCTCATAGCCATCATTCACCAACAATCGCGCCAAATCCTTTGACCAGCTTTCATGCCCGGCCTTATCTACGGCTTTGTCCGGCCGGGGGGAATAGGTATCCGGCAGGTAATGCTCCACCAGTTTCTCGATCCGAAAGGTGCGTTCATCGGGTCCATTTTCCCAGCCGATCCAGGGTGTCCAGGTTTTATCCAGCCAGGCTTCGGAGGTGAAGGTGTGTTTTGATCCGTCGCCAGGAAGCGACCACAGTTCGAGCGGCGTGGATGTGGCGCCCGCGATGCCGCCGTTCTTGGTGTCGGCGATGTTAAGACAAAGTTGAAAGGGCTCCTCCGGACCAAACGCGATCATGTCGCGATACGGGTGATCCGAGTTGTGCGCGGAGGCTTCGACCGTGATTCGATACCGCGCGGCTACCCGGATGCCGCCCCGCAGTTCGGTCGGGGCGACTCGACCAAAGCGTTCATAGCCCTTGGCGAGGATATCGTAATCCGGATTCACGTCACGGGAAACGGTTTCGATCACATGTTCGCCCTGGCCATTTCCCTGAATCAGGTGACCGGCAAAACGCCGGGTTTCAACCTCGGGTCGGGGCTCAAGATGCGTGGCCTGTGCGAGCGCCTCCTCCACGGCATCCAGGGTGAGTTTCAAAAGGAAATCCGACATGACCAAGGTATCGCCGAGATTGGAGAAGCCATCCTCCTGCTCGTCTTCAGGGAAAAACCGCAACGGATCGCTCCCGCTTCGCTCCACGCTGCCGTTGCCATTGTTATCGGTCAGCCTGGAGCCGCTTGTATCCGGTCGGAACTCCGCACCTTGAAGGTGCAACAGATCACGCAAGGTGTTGCGCAGCTCATGTCGATTCAGCCGACGCAGCACGGTCTCTCCGCCCGTACTCCGGGCCACTTCATAGGCCTGGGCAAGCGCAACGGTCAGGGTGTCAACGACCGGCTTGACGGTGGCCTGCGTGGGTTGCGGTTCTTTTTTCGGCGGCATCTCCCCCAGGTTTAACTGGTCGAGCACGCCCTGCCAGATCTCAATCGTCGAGGATTGAAGCAGGTCAACCCCCAGGGTATCGAGCCGGATATCCCCCTTTTGTTTTTCCGGTCCATGACACCCATAACAGTGCTTCTTAAAGAAAGGCTGCAGGGCCTGAAGCTCAGGACGATTTGCGCCAGCCGTCGTCGCGACGAGGAAGGAAAGGACAAGAAGCTGTACGGCCTTGGGCATGCCGTTTTACGCCCAGTCCAGACCCGTCAAGGTGCCGGAGCTCGAGCCGAAGCGGTCCATTTCCAGCCCCGCATGCTGCAGGATCGAGAGCAGAAGATTCGCGGCCGGCACCCGCTGACCTTCCGGTTCCGGATACACCTTATGCTCGCCATGTTTAAAGCCGCCACCCGCCAATACGAGGGGGAGGTTTTTGGTCTGATGGGTGCCCGCAGCCATACCGCATCCGTAGAGAATACTCGTGTGATCGAAGAGCGTTCCGCCGTTGATGGGATCCTCCTGCGCCTTCAGCAGGTCGATCAAGTAGGCCATCATCGAAACCTGATAACCTTCAATCTTTTTGAGCGCCGCAACTGCATCGTCGCGTTCGCCATGATGGGAGAAGCCGTGGTAGCCCCCATTCAAGCCGAAGTCTCCGTTTGCAAAACCACTGACACAAGTGATGGCACGGGTGGAATCGGTCTGCAAGGCGAGGGCGATGATTTCAATCGTCGCCTTGAGTTGATCGGCGGTGCCGCTACCCGGCTTGGGTTCATCCAGGTCCGTGGTTGGCTTGGGTCGTGCCAGCCAGGGTTCCTGCTGTTCAATTTTTTGTTCGAGGGTTCGAACCGAATCGAAATACTCCTCGAGTTTGTGCTGGTCCTGCTTGCCCAGATTTTT
>JBLIND010000452.1:0-4873 GCA_047639095.1 Candidatus Omnitrophota bacterium
ATATTCCGCAGCTGCACACCCGGCCCCCCGTTGATCATCCGGGTGATCAGAAGGATTTCCGCGGTATCCCCTTCACAAATCGAGGTCGCAATGACGTCCATATTCATCCCGACCGGAAGGTCGGGCTGCGCCTTCAACGACGTACAGAAAAACAATCCAGCACAGGAGAGCGCGAATCGTAACACGTGCTGGAAAAGTGATTGTACTTTCATAATGAACTCAGGGTAGCGATTGGATCAACCCGTGCGAACCTCGGCAAATTGCCGAACAAGCTGTTGGATCAACTCTTTGCGGAAAGGTTTTTTAAGAATCGTGAAGGGGCCAAGTGAAAGCGCTTGATCCATGAGGGGTCCCTCAACATGGGCCGTAATTATAACCGTTTGAAGCCCTGGATCAGACGCCCGCAACTCTCGAATGATATCGACCCCACTCATGTCGGGCATGTGCAAATCAACGAAGGCGAGATCGAACTTAATCTCGGAGACCTTCTCCAGGGCGAGACCGCCCGTGCCGACGGCAATCACCCGACACCTTTCAGGCTCAAGCCATTGCTGCATGAGGTTCCGAATCAAGGGGTCATCGTCAATCACCAGGATCGACTGTTCACCCCGGACCTGGTTGCGATGTGTATTCACCCAGCGATCGACATCGGAGACGTTGAAGCGCCAGAACCGTCCGATCTTGGACGCAGGGATACGACCTGCACGCGCATACTTGTATATGGTCTCCTCAGGGATCTGGAGATAGGCCGAGACCTCTGGAAGGGTCAAGAGTTTAGGTTGATTCATGCTGAGCGTGTCCGATGAGCCAAAAAAAGGGTGAACTCAACGCGGTTGAATCGCGTCGATATACTGAACGACGGCGATGTCATAAGCGATAAAGCTGTTTACACCCTCATGCGCAAAGTAGACCGCATGGTCGTCGCCGGTTGCCAGATTTGAGTATCCGGTTACCAGACGAGGATTGAAGGGATCGCTCACATCCATAGCGATGGGTGGCGCGTCGAAGCCGAAAACAAAATAGCGAGCAATGTCTTCATCGCCCAGAAAGGTGGCAACACCGTCGATCGCTGACGCATAATGAATCGGTCCGAGATACTCACCCTCAACCGGACCTTCCGTCGCAATGGCATGCGAGGCAAATGCCACGATGACCAGACAAAATACAGCAAGCGCTGCACGCTCCAACCGCTTCATAAAACACCCTCAGGTTTGCTTTAACTTATTAACAACTCCAACCAGGAGTCCTTCTCACACAGGCCACGCATACTCACACATCAAGTCCAACACACACATGGACTCGAATTATAGGTGGCCGCACAAATAGTGCATGAATCGCGGAGTTCAATCAAGGGAATATGCTTGGAAGTGGCTCCAAACAAGGGCTTTAAGCGAACTGTTAACAGGGAGTTATAAGCATAACGTATGTCTAACAATGTGCAGTGGAGCATTAAGACCGGTAATGACTTTAAGAATATTTATGCACAGCTTGGCCGAACAAAATCGCCTTTATCTCGCTTAAGCCGTCATTTACTGCATCATCGAGCGCTTTTGAAGTCGGCAGCTAATAGACGTTTTGATCCCCTACCCCAACTTGACGTCCGCGTGTTGACCCGGCCGTTCCCGCCAGCCACTCCACGCCAGTGCAATCAGGATGCAATACATCGTGTAAATTTCACTGTCCCCGAAATTGTACTCAACCATCCCATCCAGAAACAGGCCGGTGAACGCACAGAGCAGGCAAACCGGCATCACCGAATCGAAGCCTGCTCCATCCACCCTGCGTCGAACCCCCCGAATCAAGATGGTGAATACCGCGATCATCCAGGCCAGCCATAGCGCAAGCCCCAACCAACCCAGCTCCGCCGCAATCTGGAACACGTTGTTGTGAAAGTGATTTTTGACCGTAAAGGAAACGTCCGAGGTGTAGGCGAGAAAATCCTCATGCTTCACTGCCAGGTACCCTACGCCCCAGGGATGATCAGCCATGAACGGCGGGAACGCTTCCCGCCACAGCTCCAGTCGCCCCCCGTGATTCGCATCGAACTCATCGGACAGATTCGCGATACGTTGACGCACCTGCGGTACCAGCAGGGCCGACAGCGCAACCGCACCAAGTACCAGAATCAACTTCCAGCGCCGTGCACACAGCGTGTACGCGATCGCAACGCATCCAAACGCCAGCCAGGCGCCTCGTTTGTTATGCAGCAGGAAGCTGAGCCCGATGACTACCGCCGCGGCAAGCAGGACCCACCGCGTCTTCGGATCCTTCACCACAAAAAACACGGGCAACAACATGCACAGCGCCACAAGGTAAAACTGGGGATCCCGCATATTCCCCTGATCATACAGGGCAAAGGCCACCGCCTCTCGATACGCCTGGGGATCCAGGTCGGATGCGATCTGCGCCACTGCTGCCCGCCACGCAAGCGGGATGCGGATGAGGTCGTATGCCGCCAGACAGCACGCCCCGACGATGAAGGCCAGAAACCATTTTTTCAACCACCGCGGATCACGTGACAGGGTCGCCGGTACGGCGACCAACAGCAGGAGCAGCAGCAGTCGATGCGCTTTGTGCAGGCTCCGTTCGGCCCGCTCGCCGGTCAGGATCCCGATCGCCACCACCAGTACGAAGAGCAGCGCCCAGGGAAGCAATGGCGTCCATACAAAGGCTTTCCGACGATCCAGTACACAGCCGGACACCCACAGGACGACGGCCAGGTAGGTGAACAGCTGGACCAGGCCGATAGAGATGGGCAGAAAGAAGCAGGCGAGTGCAAGCACCCAGCCATTCGTCCTCAAGATCGTTTCCGCCTTATTCATCCGCACTGTTTATCGGAGTATGCTTTTCCATAAACGCACGCAAGGTCGATCGCAGACGATACGCACAGGGCGTCAGGCGCGCGACCGGCTGATGAACAACCCGGCGCAAGGACGGATAGCGCCCGTCAGCCGAGGCGGCCAGCGATTCCGGAAGCACCACCGCATAGCGCCGACGGCCATTCAAGCCACGGCCCTCCGCGTCCGTGAACCGATAGACGTCATCGGAATCTTTCTCCCATTTCAAGCCCCAGATCATCGGGAGCCCTACGGTTTCAAGCTCCTCAAAAATCTCGCGCATATCTGCGGTCGTCAACAGGACCCGCATCAGCCCTTCATCATCGGGAATCGCTTGGGCCAGCACCTGCTCAGTCACCACCCCTTCCTGGATCCGAACCGCGTCTTTATCCCACCAGACCACATCGGCCTCGTTCATTTCGGCCATCGCCCGACCAATCAAACGCTCCTTCCCCGAGCTGCCCCCGGATATGCGTCGTTGAAACCGCCCCGTCACCTCGCCCACGGGCAGACGAATCTGCATGCGCGCCTCACTCAGGGCCGGCTCCAGCGCCTTGATCAAAAGAGGGTCTTCGACCATGCGTGCGGAGATGGACATCAGACGCGCTTCGCGTTTGATCAGCTGGCGGGCGACCGTATCCCACACGAGATCGATCCGGCCCACACGACGTCCGCCCGCCCCCGCCTGCGCATACAGCGTATCGCCAAACACGGCCTCGGGCACGATTTGCCCGGTGTGACCGCCGATCACCACGTCAATCTCAGGAAAGCGCCGCATGACATCGCGCAGCTCACTGCCGGCCTCATCCCCCACCCCCTGATGCGCCACCAGGCAGATCACATCCGGCTCCAGCACCTTAATCGCAGCCATGATTTCCTGCAGGGCCTCAACACTGGAGCCAACGCGAAGCGACGAAGCCAAATAGCGCAGCTGAAATCCAGGCCAGGTCAGGCCGATGACCACCACGCGAACGCCGTCCACCTGCAACACCATATGGCTGCGCGCGGCCTCAAGGCCAACCAGATTCGCCGCGAGGACAGGAGCCTTCACACCGGAGAGGCGGTCGGCATAACGCCCGAGATCCCGGTCGCCGGGCACCACGGCATCGTAGGCGAGGGCGTTCATTGCGGCCACCATCAAGGGTACGTCCAGCGAACAGGGGGCATCACTTTCCGCGGCCCCGCCGAGGCTGTCACCGGAATCCACGAGCAGCACGTTGCGCTCGGCTTCCCGCACGCCGTTCACATACCGGGCGGCCCGCAAAATCCCGCCCAGACGGGGTGCGTCAGCCGAATCGGCCGTTGGAAAGAGTTGCCCCTGCAGGTCTGCAGTATGGAGAAGCGTGATGGGTACCTGACGCCCCGGCAGGAATCCCGCCTGCGCCAGGAGCACCGCGAAAATCCAGACCGCAGAGCATCGAGCCACCGTGACCTCAGGCAATCCGACGGTTTTCGCGGGCAATGCCCAGCGTGGTCAACTGGCTGGTGACCATGGATTTCGTTATCCGGCACTCTTTCACGTCACCCTTCAACGGGATATCGTACATCATATCCAGCATGATGTGCTCAAGGATGGAGCGCAATCCGCGGGCGCCTGTTTTGCGCAATACCGCGATCCGGGCGAGCTCACGCAGAGCGGTATCGGTAAAGGACAACTCAACGCCCTCCATGGCCATCAGCTTCGCATACTGCTTCACCATCGCATTTTTAGGTTTGGTCAAAATCTGGATGAGATCATCTTCGGCCAGCTCTTCAAGCACGGCCGTGATCGGCAGGCGACCAATGAACTCGGGAATCAAACCGTAGCGAACGAGGTCATGCGGCTCGACCTGACCAGCAGACGCCGCTGTTTTTTCCGGCGTATCCGAGATGTATCCCACGACGCCTTTCCCCTGGCGGCGCTGGATGATTTCCTCCAGGCCCACAAAAGCTCCACCACAGATGAACAAGACATTTTCCGTATTGAACTTGATGTACTCCTGCTGAGGATGCTTGCGCCCACCTTGTGGCGGCACGTTGGCAATCGTGCCTTCCAT
>JBLIND010000453.1:0-4863 GCA_047639095.1 Candidatus Omnitrophota bacterium
CATACGGCGAAATATCATACGGGTTGTAGCTCATACCCAGGCCATCCTTGTCCGCAAACAGCTGACCGGGATGCAAATCCTTCACCCAGATCCCCGCGTTCTGAAGCTCTTGATCATTCGACGCTTTGTATTTCTTCATCAAGGCCGCCTTCACCTTCGCGGTCACCACGCCTTCAACTCCCAGCTTGTACCATCGTTCCTCCGGAATGATTGCCCCAGCCGCGAGGTCGAAGAGGGTGTAGTGGATGCCGCCATTGCCGTGAGCACCACCGGTATACTCCCAGTGATCCGACGCGATCACCAGCAGCTCGGGCACCTGCAACAACACACGCACCGAACGCCGGTCCTCCCACACATGCCGATAGTCCGGAAACTCGTGCAGGAAGTCCGCATAGTCAGAATTAAAATCGTGCGCTACCAGCTGCAACAGGGCATCGGGCTCGTCGGACACAGCTTCGGTTTTATAAAAAACATCCAGCAAGGCCCGCTCCAGGCACAAACGCTTCGCCTCCGGGTATCGGGATTCCGGCGTAGGAAAGGCGAGCCCATACACGTGCGTGGTACCCGGCCCATCCGCCGGAGCTTCGCGCTTAAATGCCTGCGTCTTGAACACCAGCTCCGGCTCCGCGCTCACCACCACAGCCCCGACGAGAACTACCCATACCCGCATTCGATGCATGTTCATTTTACAACCGATCTGCGTGCGCCTTGTAAAAGGCCTCGACGATTTTCCGGGCTTCATCCGACAGCGTTTGCTCGCTCAAAAATGCATAGGCGCGCCGGGCGACGAAAAACTTTTCGTGCGCGAGCAAGGGCACAACCTGCTCGATGAGCCCCGGCGTCACCGCATCCCGCGCTTCAACCAGATTCAGAAACCGGTGCAGTTCGTAATAGGTTTCGATCCCGGGTAAAGCCGCACTCAGCCGATCAAAAAAGCCTTCGGGCGGTGTGCCGGGGTCTTTTTCGAGCGCGTTCAGGATGAGGAGCCGCTTCTCGCTCCCTGCTTTGGAAAACACCCCCACCAGGGCATCGTAATACGCAGTCGGCTCAGCCGAAGCAGCATGTAAGTATTCCAGCAACGGATCCATCACCCCATCCGGCGCTTGCTCACTGCAGGCGATAACCGCTCGCATCGTATCTGCATCGAAGACCTTACGGCGATGCAGATACGTGAGGCCAAAGCGCAAGGCGACTTCATCTTCGCGCAGCAAATACGCTTTCAACCGATCGACGCTGCAGCTCATGCCGCTTTTTTCGGAAACGATCGCGGCTACGCCCCCATTCGCCCAATGCCAGAGATCGTAACAGGTGTACCCCGCTCCGATGATGACGTTCGCTTTGAGGGTTAAGGCCGTCGCCCCGGCCACCCCATCGACCCCGGACGCCTTGGGACCGGTCAGCCCTTCCTTGGTGACTTCCCGTAAAGGCGAATCGAGATCCTTGAGAATCCGATCGAACTTGGCGTGATCTTCACGACTGAAAGGCACGTGATCGAGCTTGGTCAAATCTTTCCCCTTCTCGACCCGATAGCGCTGATACTGACCCAGCGCATTCCAGGTCAACTGTACATCCACGACTTCGCACAGCTCATCCCTACAGATCACTGAATCCACCCAGGTCGAGAACTCGAACGGCTCCCCTTCCGCATCGTTTACCTGGGTCAAGGTCACCGGTATATCCCGCGACTTAGGATCGCCCGGATGCACAATCTTCAGCGCATGGGTGATCGGCGAATCCGCAAAGCAGATCAGTAGTCCACCCAGGACCAAGCCCCCTGCGATGCTTCGCCCTCGCTTCACTTCACCTCGTTCAGGATCGCCTTCGCATGCGAGGCATAGTGACCACGAAAATCGCTGGCATAGGCCATCAGCGTATTCCGGCCGAGTCCCTCGACGTCCCCGCAACGAAACAGGGCCCGAGCGAGTACCAGCTCACGCAGCGAAAGGTTACGCGTGGTGTTATCCGTAATGTTCGCGGGCGTGCGCTGCATGACATCATCAATTTCCAGGAAGGCGTGCCCGCCGATGCCCGGCGTGCGCAACAAACGCGCCAAGGGCGCCGCAAATTGCGGATCCTTGAACTGTTCCGCGGCAATAGACACTGCACGGTAATGCGAAAACTCGCTCTCGGGTTTGAGCTGGGAAAGCTTGCGGAGAATCGTCGGCACCCCGCGCCGGTCGCCGGTGCGCCCGAGCGCGATAATCAGGTTGTCCAAGGGACTGGTCGATGCCCCGAACTGTCCCATCCCGCGAAAGTTCCAGCCTTTGTCCCAGCTGGCAGTATCGACCGCTTTGATCAGCGACGCACTGCCCTGGCCATCGTGCAGCATACCGAGCACGTGCGCGTAACGCAGCTTCACATCCTCCTTCGCAACCTTCGCGTAGGCCTCGCGCAGCGCCGGCAGCGCCATTTCGGGATTCGTAAGGACCTGGGCGATCCCGGTATAATCCTCGCCGACCGATTTCACCGCATTGATCATCTGCTCGGGCCCGATCGGATACGAATCCTTCGCCCCGATCATGCTCTGGGGAATAATCTTTTTCTCCACCAGGTGTTTTTGCAGGCGGGTTACATCGATCGTTCGCACCGTCGAACCCTCTTCTGCCGCCATCGCCGTGGCCTTGCCCGCGGCGTAGCCTTGATTCTGCACGTCCGCCTGCATACGCATCACCGGCATCGCATCGCCATGCGCACTCATGCCCAACCCCGTGACCAGCAGGCCGTCATAGTCCTTCGGCATCAAGGCCCGATACGGCACGTTGCCCGTCAGCCCGGCCTTATCCGGCGGGGTGATCATGAACAGGGTGTGGCTCGAGAATCCGTGATTGTCGAAGTTGCTTTTCGCCACCGTGACCACATCCGGAAACACGCGTTGATTGATAATATCCATGGGCGTGACCGTGATGTCCCCGATGATGCGCCGACGCGCGCGGGTATCGATTAACTGCCCCTGGTCAAAGGCTCCGGGATACTTGTTCCGGCCCACCACATGGATTCGCCACATGTCGAGCACGTCATCGTCGTCGGTGAAGGTCCAGTCCGTGTTGTAGTAGCTGTCACCCGGCGTAAAAGGTGGCAGTCCGGTGCCCTGAACCGAAATATGTTCGCCGCCGATCACCTGGGTTTCCAGGCCGGCACAGGCCGGGATCACCGCATTGCCGGTCGAGTCGATCACGCTGTTCGCCAGGATCACCCCGCGTCCGTGCGGGGTCGCGACCACGACACCGACGAATCGATTGCCCCGGACCACCGATCCGACACCCAGCGATTGAAACCACACGTCCCCGCCCGCTTTGACGATCTCGCTGCGCAGCCATTCCATCTTGTTTTCAATGTTCCAACCGGAGCGCGCATCGTGATCGCTGCCCTTGGTCAGCTCATCCACACCTTGATCGACCTCTGCGGTAAAGCCCACGCGATTTCCGTGATAATATTTCGAGATACGGCCGAGGGTGCCCACGCCGCCGAGACCATGAAGGTACTCGACCACAATCGTACGCGCACCACCCCGGGCCGCGCCAACCCCCGCCGGGCCACCACCCGTGCCCCCGCCAACCACGACGGTATCCACCTTGGCAATCACCGGAATCGACCGCGCGGGACTGCGAACCGTCGCGGGCGCGTCAAGGTCGGGCTGGGTCCGAATGCCGTTCAACATTTCCCCAATATCCGCCACAATCGCATCCGCACGCATTTCGCCCTGCACCTGAATTGGCTCGGCGAGGGTGCGCGCTTTTGCAGCGGCGGCCGCGGCGACGCCCACGCGCTGACCCAACACGATACCCGCGATCGGACGCATGAGGGCGGCAGCCGATTCCCGGCTGACGTCGGCGCAGGGGCCGAGCACATAGAGATGATCCAGCCCTGCCGGTTGCAGCGTCTTCAACTCCAACCCGGCAGACCCCGGCCAGGCCCCGCGTTGCTGCGTCCGGCCCTTGATCGGATCGGGCGGCACCTGATAGAGCATCTCTGCCGCACCCGCCTGGCCCTTCTGCCAGGTCTGATTACGCGCCTCCTGATCGGCCTTGGCAAACGACGCCCAGGTACGGTCGCGCATGGGCAGCTCCAACAGGTATTCGTACACTTTATAGGAGACCCCTTTCTGGGGATTCACCACATAGCTGATACCGGTGTCAATCGCCTCGGCTCCAGGCACACCGCCCATCACCATGCGGGAGAACGTTTGCTTGCCGGAAGGATAAGGTGCAACGTCCACACCCGCGATACGAGCGGCGATGCCGCGATCAGTCGCATCGATCACCACTTTCGCTCGCACCGCCTGGCGACCCGAACGATTCGCAATCACCACGCCGGCCAGAGCACCTCGCGCATCGCGCAAGACATCGGTGACATAACTCCCGTAGAGAAAATTCACCTCGGCGTTCAACAAGGCCCGATCGAGGGCGCGTTTCACCACCATGGGCTTCGTCACCTGGACGCCGGCCACTTTTGCCAAGGGCTTGCTGGACTCAATCACCACTTCGCCGATGAGAATTCGACTGGAGGCCGCCGTCTTGGTCGCGGTCAAGCGGATATAGCGCGCACGCCCTTCGCGCTGCAGGCTGAACGGGACGGTTTCACTTTCATACCCCCCGGTCGGTGTCGGATTCGGAATCGTGGCCAAAGCCGTCCAGGTCTTCTGGTCATCGCTCGACTCGATCCGGACTTCGCCGACGACAAAATCCGCATCGCGTTGAAACGCAAACAAGTGAATCGCCTTAAAACCTTTTGCGCTTCCGAGATCGGCGACGATGGTTACATCGCTCGCGTACTCCACACTGTCCATCGATGCGGATGCGTACTTGCCGTTGAACAGCGCGTTCGGAATTTTTGCATCGGGATGCTTGCTGCCCGCTTGCGGGT
>JBLIND010000454.1:0-4856 GCA_047639095.1 Candidatus Omnitrophota bacterium
TAGGAACGCATTTGGGAAGGGGTTCCGATCATAGACAAAAGCATCCAACACATACTCCCGGGATCGGCGGCCGAAATAATCTTGTCCCAACGGACCTGCGG
The DNA here is from genome assembly GCA_047639095.1 of Candidatus Omnitrophota bacterium. GTDB lineage: Bacteria > Verrucomicrobiota > Kiritimatiellia > SS1-B-03-39 > UBA6053 > JAPYUI01. The sequence goes on from JBLIND010000454.1 coordinate 102, forward strand.
CATCTAACCTTTGGTCATGGATAAAAGATGAGCCAGCGAAAGCGCGATCAGACGATGCTCAACACGACGATCTGGATCTATATCGCCAGCATCGTCGCCGGACTCTTCCTTCCGGCCAATTTCTCCAATGCGCTGCTGGTCGTCTGGGCCATTGTGATCCCTTGCGGAGCGTTCTTCACCGCGCGGTTGGCGTATGGTCAATCGAGCCGGGTCTGGACGGTGATCGCGACCTTGTGCGCACTCATCCCCTTGCTCGGACTGATTCCGCTCTTCCTGGTGAATGGACGAGCGCGGGACCTGCTGGCCCATGAAGGGGCCGACTCAGACCAGCAATAAATCGCCCCCGGCCAGAGACCTCACTCGGCGAGGAAGGCGTCGACTCGGGCCTGCTCGCGCTTGATCAAACCGAGGCGTTGGCGCATCACATCCTGAACCTTGCCGAATTCGCGTTCGATGCCCTGACTCCGGCGCGCTTCGTCCATGAAGAACGTTTCGCCCTGACGAAACAGATCTTCATCACGCCCGGCGACCATCCAGGTGTGACCACAGATGTACTGCTCGGGCACCTTGACCTTGATGGCATCGAAGTGCCGGCGATACCAGTCGAAGACCCGCTTGCGCTGCGCGCTCATCCCCGAGCTCGATCGCGAAAACACGCCCCATTCCTGAGGCTTCACTTTATCGGTCAACGAATACCCCAGTGCCTGATCATGAATCGTGGGATCTTCGAAGGCGGCGAGGCCGGTATTCAAGTACTGACGCACCACCGGGTCTTCGGTGGATTCGAAGGCCGCGCGATACCGATCGTACAGGGCCTGATCCCCTTCCAGGGCCGCGAGTCGAATCCACACCGAAACGAGATCCGCATCCACGGCGGCCGGCTCATCCAGAAAGCGTTCCGCCTCCGTGCGCGCCTGCTCGAGAATGGACGCATCGCGACCGAGCTGGCCTAAGATGCTGATCAACTTGGCGCGTGTGGTGATGGTAAATGTTTTCTCCTCGCCGGAGGGCGTACGACCAATGCGTTCGAGAGCGGGCCCGAGCGTCGCCCGAACAAAGGCCCCGAAGTTGGTGCGATTGCCATCGTGGATGAAATCCCAGGTGAAATCTTCGAGCTTGCCTGCGAGATCGGTGATCACTTCCGGCGCCGCATCGTCTCGAAAGCCACGCAGGGCGTTCAGGTAAGCATCCGACGCGAGGGCTCCTGCATGCACCTGGGCCGAAAGGTTGTCGAGGTAGTCCAGGCGTTCGCGCACCGAAAGCTGTTGAACGTTTCGACCCGGAAGGTCGGCGAGCTTGTCACCCGCAAGCGTCCAGAGGTAATACCCGCGCGCATCCGCATTGGGATAGAACACGCCGCGTTGCATGAGCGAGAGGGGGATTTCAAGATTGAGATACTGCACCCGTTCCGTGAGCAAGATCCGCTGGGTGAAGTCCTGGCGCCCACTGGAATAGCGGATGACCACCGGAATCGTCCAGGTCGTATCGTAGGGGGTCTCATCGCTCAGCATCGCGTAACGCTCTTGGGTCAACTTGAGCTGGTTGTCGCTGACGCGTTCAATCTTCACCAACGGAACACCCGGCTGTGTGGTAAACGTTTTCATCACCGCGTTCATCCCTTCTCCGCCGAGATCCTCCATCGCGGCCGCGAGATCAAAGGCGTCGGCATTGCTCCATTCATGCGCCTCCATGTATTGCCGCATGCCGGCACGGAAGTCGTCTGCGCCCATCCAGTTTTCGATCATGCCGAGAATCGCGCCCCCTTTGCTGTAGGACAGGCCATCAAACAACAGCGTCTTATCGTAGGCGCCATCCACCTCGCGACGAATCATTTTCGCGGACGCGAGCATGTCCCCGTCCATCGCCCCGCGACGCCCGCGGAGGTCCGAGGTTTCCAGGTCGAATTCGGGATAAACCTCCGCGGTAATCTTGCGGGCCATCCAGGTGGCGAACGACTCGTTCAGCCAGATGTCATTCCACCAGCGCGGCGTGACCAGGTTGCCAAACCACATGTGCGCAAGCTCGTGCGTGATGGTCATCGCCGCTCCACGTCGCTTGGCGATGGCGGTGTGATCCGCGTCGAGCAGCAACACCGAATCCCGGTAGGTGATCAGGCCCGGATTTTCCATGGCCCCAAAATTGAATTCCGGTACCGCGATCTGATCGAGCTTTTCGTAGGGGTAGTCGATGCCGAAATAGGCTTCGAGCGGCTTGAGCACCTTCGGGGTCATCTCCGCCGCGAGCCGAGTCCGTCCCAGCTGCCCGCGTGGTGCAATGATCCGCCCGGGCACGCTCATGCCTTCGACGGCGACCGACTCAAACGGCCCCACGGCAAACGCGACGAGATACGAGGGCAGCGGCGGCGACTTCTGGAAGGTGAGGTGTTTCAAACCGTCCACGACCTTTTCCTCCGCGACCGGCATGTTCGCGAAGGCGGTCATGTTCGTGGGCACGCGCAGCTCCACCTTCCACGGAATTTTAAATCCCGGTTCATCGAAGCAGGGAAAGGCCTGTCGGGCAAATTCGGGTTCCATCTGGGTGAACAGATACGCGTCGCCGCCCGACTCGGTCTTGTATAAGCCGGTGCCGCGTCGCTCGTAGGCGCGTTCGAAGGCCAGGCGCAGACGGTATTTCCCCCGCGGCAGCTCCTCGGAAAAACGCGCTTCGACGAGGCCATGCGCGTTCGTGGAAAGATTCACGGACCATTCCTGGTCTCCCTGGGTCAGCGCCTGCATGCGAATGTCGCAATCGCGAGCATGAAACCAGACCGACGAGCTCGCCTGTTTCAGCTGCAGGAGGATCTCCACCATCCCGGAGTAGATATCGGCTGCAGGGTCGAGCCGGAGCTGAAGCGATTGCTCGATCGGCTGCACATGACCGGGCAATCGACCATTTTCAAGCTGTGCCGATGAAGGAGCGGTCAGCAGGCCAAAGAGAGTGAGTACGCTAAAGAGAAAAAGGAATACGCGTTTGTACATGGGCGTCATTATCCCGGTTTCACCGTGTCGGGAAAGGTAAAAATCCTTCTGTGTGATGCGCGGCACTGCTCGAGCTACCGGGTCAGTCTCCCCTTTTCCTTTTCGCCACTTTCGTGTATTTCCTGCAGATCATGAAATCGATTCCACGCGTTACCGATCTTCCCCCACCGCCCGAAGGCAAAACCGGATGGCCCTGGACCGAAGGCTCTCAACCCCTTCCCGAGGGCGACTGGCCTTCGATCACGATTGCCCTGCCGTCCTTCAATCAGGGCATCTATCTGGAACAGTGCATTCGTTCCATCATCCTCCAGGGCTACCCAAACTTCACCTTTCATCTCCGCGATGGCGGCAGCACGGACGAAAGCGAAGCCATCATTCACAAGTACATTCCCTGGTACGACTCCTGGGAATTCGGGCCGGATGGCGGGCAGTGCGCGGCGATCAACAACGTCTTGCTTGACGCGGATACCGAGCTGGCTGGCTGGATGAACACCGATGACTTTTACATGCCGAACGCCCTGCAACACCTCGCCGAAGCGGCGCGGACCCAACCCGAACACGTGGTCTGGGCGGGGAATACGGAAGAAATCGATACCGAAGATCAACACGTACGCTTCTTCCCCCCGAAAATCGGGGACGTCGCCGACCTCGCCCACTGGTACGGAAAATTTGGCTTTCACCAACCCTCGACGATCTTCCGCCTGGACCTGTTCAAGGAGTTGACCGGCCTGGATCCGGCCATCCACACCTGCCTGGATGTCGAACTCTGGTTGCGCATGCGCGCGCGCGGAACCTTTGGCATCACCGAGGCGACGATCTCCACCGTGCGCAACAATCCAGAGTCGAAGGCTATCAAATTTTCGCGCCGTCAGATGGTGGAGCTGCTCGCGGTCATGCATCGCAATCACCAGCTCGACGCCGGCATCTGGCGGATCAACGTCTTTGCCGACGAAGTCGAGCGCGACACCCTGCGGGGCATTCACGCGCGCGATGCAGCGTCCAAGGAGGCCGTCCTGCACCAATTCACCTACAAGGAATTGATCACCCACCTGAAACATCGCTTCGGTGAAAAATTCAAAAAGGAACAGGCATGAAGCGCCGCACCTTTATGGCTTCCGGCCTCGCCGCCGCGGCCTGCCCGGCCTTTGCCGCCCGCACCAGCGGTTTGCCCATCGGCGTCTCCACCTATTCTTTCTGGGGGTTTCGCAACCAGGCCTATCGCTCGATTGAAACCTGCATCGACCTGGCCGCGGAGATGGGGTTCGACGGGGTGGAAATCCTGCAGGTGCAGATGACGGATAACAGCAACGGGTATTTGCAGAAGCTCAAGCAGCGGGCCTTCACCCACGGCCTGGATCTCATGGGCTTTTCCACCCACCAGGATTTTGTCGATCCCGATCCCGAGGCGCGCAAGAAAGCCATCGAACACACGAGGCTGACCATCGAGCAGGCCTATCGCCTCGGCATTCCCACCCTGCGGATCAATACCGGTCGCTGGGGCACGAGTAAAAATTTCGACGCGCTCATGGCAAATCGCGGCATCGAACCCCGGCTCGAGGGCTACACGGATGACGATGGTTTCAAGTGGGTGATTGATTCGATCCATCAACTGATCCCCTTTGCCGCCGAATGCGGCGTGACGCTCGGCCTGGAGAATCACTGGGGCCTCGGGCTGACGCCGGAAGGCGTTTTACGCATCGTGGAGGCCATCGATTCGCCCTGGCTGCAGGTCACGCTCGACACCGGGAACTTCCTCGAGGATCCGTATCCGCGCCTG
>JBLIND010000455.1:0-4830 GCA_047639095.1 Candidatus Omnitrophota bacterium
TATTCAAATGCGGCACCCTTTTTGTCGAGTGGCGGTCAGTCGAATCTGCTCGCTCGCGGTTCGACCTGGCGTTACCTGGATGACGGCTCCGATCAGGGCTCCGCCTGGATTTCTACGAACTTTGTCGACAGCGCATGGGCCTCCGGTCCGGCTCCGCTGGGCTACGGCGAACCCCTGGGGTCGGTGCTGCAAACCGAAGTCGGCTTTGGTCCGAGTGCGAATCCGAAATATACCACCACCTATTTCCGTACGACCTTTGTCGTGGATGATCTCGATACGATCCTCAGCGTGACGTGCAACCTGCAGCGGGATGATGGCGGAGTGGTCTACCTGAATGGGGTTGAATTGGATCGTAGCAACATGCCCGGCGGCACGATTACGTATCGGACGCCCTCCGGTGGCAGTACCGGCAACGAAGCGGACTACTACCCGACCCAAATCGCGGTCGATAACCTGGTGAAAGGCACGAACGTGGTTGCGGTGAGTATCCATCAGATAAATTCGAGCTCATCCGATATCCGGATGGATCTGGAGATCATCGCTCAGGTCGATCCGGGTGACGGACTGGCCCTGCTGCAATCGCGCAACGTCAAAGCACGCGTGTTCGACGGATCAGAATGGAGTGCCTTGAACGACGCCACCTTCGTTATCGACCAGGCGCCCGCCCTGGTTTTGTCCGAAGTGATGTATCATGCGGCGGTCCCTGAAGGAGCTGAGCTCGGCGCGGGTTTGGTCGCCAGTGACTTTGACTTTATTGAGTTGTTCAATGCCGGCTCCGTCGACATGGGGCTGGCCGGGGTGGCCCTGTCCGGTGGGATCGACTTCGATTTTACCGGTGGCGGCGTGGCGGTACTCGCCCCGGGCGAATATGTGCTCGTGGTTTCGGATCTGGCTGCGTTTCAGTTGCGCTATTCCCAGCATGCGTCCTTGCCGATTGCCGGGGTGTACACGGGGGAATTGAATGATGGGGGTGAAAGGGTTCGCCTGGGATCGGCCTTGTTGGGCATCCAGTACAACCTGGATTACAACGATGCGCGGGGTTGGCCCCTGAGCACCGACGGGGCCGGGCATTCACTGGTGCCGAAACTCCTTGAGCCCCCGTTCGGCAGCGATCCCCTGGATTATGGCGGGCACTGGAGGGCGAGCACTTTCCGCTTTGGGTCGCCGGGACTGGCCGATCCGGAACCGGTGCAGGATCTCTTGATCAACGAGCTCGCCGCGCATACCGATCATCCCGGTCCGCTGGAGTCGAACGACTGGATTGAGTTGTATAACGGTTCGACCGGTATCGTTAATTTTACCGACTGGTACCTCAGCGATGATACCGACGACTTGCGCAAGTGGTCGCGATCCGTCGCTCTCGCCATTGGCCCGGGCGCCTGGCGGGCCTTTGATGAGGTGAATGACTTTCACAACCCGACGAACATGGGTTTTGGTTTGAGCAAGGATGGGGAAGCCGTCTACCTGTCCTACCTGCCAGGGGGTGCGCGCGATCGCGTGGCGGATGCGGTGGCGTTTAAGGCGCAGCAGAACGGATTGAGTTGGGGGCGTGTACCCGATGGAGGGCCTCACTGGGTCACTACGCAGCTCACACGGGGGAGCTCGAACCTGCGTGAGCCGCTGGATCTATTGATCGCCGAGGTCATGTTTCATCCGCGTGCGACGACGGCGCATCCCGAAGACAACACGCGCGACGAATACATCGCCTTGCACAATCCGAATCTTTCTCCGGTGTCCCTGATGAACACCGACGGGGTGTGGCGGGTGGCCGGGGAGGTCGAATACTACTTCCCCGCATCTACCGTAATCGGTGCCGGGGAAACCGTGTTGATCATTCCGTTTTCTCCCCTGGTCGTCACCGAAGCGAATGACTTTATTTCCGTGTATGGCCTGGCACCGGGTTCGGTGAATCTGTTCGGTCCGTATAACGGCAAGTTGTCCAATCGGGGAGGGCGCATCGCCTTGGAACGTCCTCAGGATACGCTTCCGGGGGATCCGCCTGCATGGGAGATCGTTGACGAAATGATTTATTTCGACCGCGCACCCTGGTCGTCTTCGGCCGATGCCTCCGGTCTCTCTTTGCACCGCAACGATTTCAGCCAGACCGGGAACGAGTCCACGAATTGGACGGCGGGTTTGCCCTCACCCGCGAATGGTACGCTGATTATCCCGCGTCCGGTATTGCAGTTGCACCCGCTTGGGCCGACCAGCCGGATGATTGCCTGGGATGCCTTTCCTGGCTTGTCGTATACGGTTGAGTACAAAGACCAACTACAGGATCCTTCGTGGACGCTGCTCGGAACGGTCACGACGAATCACTACATGGATGTATCAGCCCCGGATACGGATCAGCGCGTGTACCGCGTGCGGCGGCAGAACTAGCCGATCTGTATTTACGGGGTTTGTTTCAAGGCCTTCCATTCCGCCTGGGTTGCCCGCGACTTCTGATATTCCATCATGATTTTCCAGTCGACCCCGCGCTTCACCAACAGCCCCTCGAAGTGGATGTACTCCGCTGTCGTTTTCCCCTCGGTATCCACCGTGGCATACAGAAAGATCCCGGTCTCGTGTGCCGTGGTCGCATCTCCCAGGCGCTGAGCAAAACGAAACGCAACCGAGCCCTTTTTCTTTCCGGAGGCCGTATCGATGAAATCCTGTTCCCAGTTCGCCAAGGCCTTGGCGAGGGGGATGCAGGATCCGTTCGTTCCCGCGACCAGCACACCCTCCGGATGCGTCGTCGCTTTGTACGCATCGAAATCACCTTCGCCCACCGCGCGCGACACTTCGGCCCAATAGGCGTCCAGCTCGGCTAGTCGGGCCGGCTCATCCCCCCATGTCGGGAGCAGCGTGCTGGAAAGTATCAGGATCAGAACGGGTATACCGATGGAACGTTTCATGTCCTGACATTAGCATGGTCTCCGTTCGTTTGCACGGAAATCACAAACCACTCCAAGCCGCCGCTTTTGGCGTGCGGGAACGTGTTCCCGCTTTCTGGTGCCAAGCGATGACATCGGCTGGATTCTCTGGGACGGAATAAATTCCGTGAAACGCGTTCTTAAATGCGATCATCCTCCAAGCCATCCCTGAGCCTTTTTCTTTCATCGCCCTCTTGTCAGGCAGTTTGGTTTTGCTGATGGTTCGCTGTCGATCCTTCCGACGCGTGAAGCCATCGTATCAGGCTGGGCCGCGATACGTTCTCTCGCCTCTCGCAGGGACGTGAGCCATTTGAACAAGCTGGCTGCGCCCGGGGGGAATAAACCATTGAAATCCCGCAAATAAACCGTGTTCCCTGCGTATTTTATTATATACTGCAAACGCCTTATTTCTCTGCCGGACCCACCTATGAATCAACGAATCTTGAACCGACGAAAATTCCTTCTGAGCAACGGGGCGGCCATGGCGCTGCCGTTCCTGCCTTCGCTTGCGTCAGCCGCTCCGAAAGCGACCGGGACGCCGGACAAAAAGCTCATCATGATGTACGTGCCGAATGGCCTGGTGCGGCGGTGTTTTTTTCCGGGCGAAGAGGAGAGCGAGCTTCCGGGATTTGTTGGCGGGTTTAACGCGGACAAGATCAAAAACGAAAAGCGGATTCGGAATCAGCCCGGAATCTACGATCTGCAGCTCACTTCGACCATGCAGCCGCTCGCCGGGCACACCGATGCTATCTCGCTGGTGACCGGTCTCGACCGCACGTACAAGAACGGTCAGGACGTCCACGCGCAGGGCGCCTCCTGTTACCTCACCAGTGTCTCGCCGGAACAAGCTGCCCTGAAGGGGCTGCGTCATCCGAACGGCCGTAGCCTCGACCAGGTCATCGGAGATCACGTGGGCTACAAAACAATTTTCAACACCTTGGAAATCAGCTGCAACGGATTCAAGGCTCCAAAGGAGTCGATTGAGTTCGACAACATCTCCTGGTACGGCCCTGACAAGATCGCGCCGTCCATTCGCGATCCCCAGAAGCTCTATGATCGGCTCTTCATGACCAGTGGTTATCAAACGCACATCAGCGAGGTAACCGATCTCATGCTCGCCGATGCAAAAAGCCTTTCCCGCAAACTCGGTCGCGATGACAAGGAAACGCTGGATCAGTTCATGACCATGATTCGCGATATCGAACTCCGCATCGAGAAGCTCAAGGCGCTCGCCGCGGTATCGCCGGTCCAAAAGCCCACCGACGCCGAACTGCCGCGCGGCATGTACATCCAGCTCATGGGCGATCTCATGCTCGCGGCGCTCCAGATGGGGATCACCAATATCTGCACCTTCATGGTCGGGCCCGAACGCTGGGACGCGCCGCTTACCTATGAGGGCGTCTTCGACAAGCCCGTGCAGCATCACAACATGACCCATAACCAGAAGGGCGACGGGTATAAGGAGTTGCAGAAAATCGATATCTTCCACATGCAGCAATACGCGTACCTCCTGGGTCGCATGAAGGAAATCAAGGAAGTCGACGGGAGTTCGCTCCTCGACAACTCCCTCGTCACCTACGGCGCGGGACTGGGTGACGGCGCGACGCATCAATATTTCGATCTACCTTTGATCGTGGCTGGAAGCGGGCAGGGGCAGATCAAGCAGGGCCGCTTTATCCAGTGTGAGAGTGGTACACTCAACTCGAACATGTGGCTTACCCTCGCGCAGCTGATGGGCGTGGAAACCGATCGCTATGCGGACAGCACCGGCACCATTTCCCAGTTGTGGACCTGATGCGGCGGATCCCTTTTCTCTGCTGTGTCCTGGGGCTCGCGCTCGTGCGTGTCCTGCCTGTGCACGCGGAGTCCTTTGACGCTTTTCTTCAGCCACTGTTCGCGGAATCCTGCATCAAGT
>JBLIND010000456.1:0-4820 GCA_047639095.1 Candidatus Omnitrophota bacterium
AATCCCGCGTCGAATTCCGAAGCCGCGAAGCTCGCCGCCGTATCTTCGGTAACCCCTTTCGCGATGTTCGCCAAGATCGGAAGATCGTTCACCGCCGCGACGCTGATCAATACCAATGAGTTTGTGGCGGCAAACAAAGCGCCATCCGAGGCATTCCAGCTGAAGGAGTCGGGCCCGTTTTCATTGAGATCCGGTTCGTAACTCAAGGTCGGGATATTTGCGCGAAGGATGTCCACCGGGATAGACACGATGGCCACGCCGCTGAGTTTTAAGGTTCCCGCCCCCGGCAAGGAGATGATCCGTAACGTTTCCAGGATGTCGCCCACGTCGCCATCGCTGAATCCGGCGTCAAAGTCTGCGGCGGAGAAGTTGGCTGGAACGTCTTCGGTTACCGCTTTCGCTATGCTCGCCAGCACCGGTGCCGTGTTCAAGAGAATGTCGGTGGCCGTGGGATCGACGGATCCGCCCACGTCCGGATCGTCGGTCAGCACGTTACTGAAGTTCACTCCCGATACGGTGCCCTGGCTGGTCACCGTCGCCGCGGTAATCACGCCGTTCACGATCACCGCATGACTGACAATGATCGACTTCCCAGACGGAATCTCGCCAATCAACTCGTCGACGATCGCGGCGATTCCGCCGAAGGATAGGCCCGTCGTACAGGCAATAAGAATTGCTAGCGGAATAAGTGGTAATTTCATGATGTCATTTCTTTGATTCAGTTAAATACAGCCTCGACCTTGCACCACCCCTCTCCGCCTTCAAAGGGGGAGAGAAAGATTTCACCAGGGGGCAACGCGGCGTGCTCCAGCCGGTACACGCCTTGCCCGAGAACACCGACCTCGCATTTGAACACCAGGCCGAAGGGTTTACGAAAGCTCGCGCCCTCAGGTCGGTGATCGGGATACTCAGTCACTTCCGTCAAGGTCAGTGGAATGGCACCGTCGTCGCTCTGAATCGTAAACTCCGAGTTCAGGTGCGGACGGAACGACTCCTCATTCACTGAGGCTAAGTCCATGGGTTCCTGGTCAGGCATATCCATTTAAGCACCCATGGTTTTTGCGCGCGCGTCGAAATGCTCGGGCAAAACGTTTTCAAGGGTGTAATCCGCCCCGTGGCAACTGAACGTAAGGAGATTCCCATCCGCTTTGATATCATCGAACGGCAAGGCTTTGCAGCGGCTATCTGGACAGCGAAACCCAGCGAGGTGATCGATGGATGCCAGCAGGTGAACACGCGTCCCTTCCGCCTTCTGCTTGACGTTCAAACTGTAAGCAGACAGGCCGGCAATCACTGCGGCCGTATCAGCAGGCTTGGCGTGCGAGGTACCGGTGGCCAGCATGCTGGCCACCCCGGCAAGGGTTCCGTTTTTGAGTAAGTCTCTTCTGTTCATAGTCGTCGTCGGGTTTGATCGTTTTACTTAAACCAGTTCTGCCTCCACCCCATCTGTTGCTCCAGGGGGGAGGGCTTCCATAAGATGATAAACGCCTTGCTCTTCAACCATCTTGAAGCCAAGACGCTCGTAGAGGCGCATGGCGGGGTTGTTTACTTCGACGTGAATGCGTACGGGCTTATCTACCGCAAAGGCCCGATCGATGATGCCCTGCATGATTTGCCCGCCGATACCCAGGCGCTGGAAATCAGGCAGGAGTGCGATATCGATGACACGGAATTCGTCATCCCGCTCCTCCAGGTAGAGCCGCCCCATCCCTTCACCCGACTCGCTGAGAATGACATCGAAATCGGCGGCAACAAAATGTTCCTGATAATACGTGTGCTGGGCATAAAATTGCTGCTGGAGAAATGCTTCAACCTGCTCCGGCGGCCAACCGGTATGCTCTATTTCGGCCTGACGGGTGCTCGCAAACACCTTGTACATATAAGGCAGGTCGGCTTCGGTCATGGGGCGGAAACGGTACGCGACCCCAGGGCTCACTCGACGCTCTTCCAGCTGAGCGTTCGTATCTTCATCATCGAAGGAAAACCGCGTCCAGGACTGCTGCCAATCGCAGCAGTTCGCATACCGTTTATGCAGCGTCTGGATGTCGCCCGAATAATCTGCATCGGGATCGGGCCAGATGTCGTGCCACACCACGGAGAAATGACTACCCGCTTCAGGCATCCAGGTACGCGCATCGGTATGTATGATCCGCAAGCGATCACCGTAACGGGCCAGCAAATGAGCGGCGACTAACTCAATGACCTCCGATGAGTGCTCGAGTACGGTAATCTGCTCGACCGGGGAATCCTCCGGTCGCAGCAAACATTCAACAATCATACCCAGGCCGAGTCCGGAGATCAGCACATGCCCTCCCCGATTCAGCGCCTCTTGAATCGGAACGCGCTGAGACCACCACTCCTCGTACAGGTCGGTCATCATGTCGACGCTTCCGATCCGGAGGCGGGTGTAGGTCCCCGGGCGATGCCGATGGTAGTCCGCCAGCCCGTGATCAGCTACCGGGAGAGAAGCCGGGTCCAGTTCGTTGAGTTGAAATCGCTCCACACACCACTCGCCGGATTGGCCCTCAGGAATATCGGATTTCCAATATTCCGTGGGCTCGTAGGTCCGACTCTCTATGGGCAGGGTTTCCATGGTGATGATGCGCAGAACGATGCAGGTACCGCTTAATTCCGGCTCGGATACAGTCCGGTGAGCGCAATGGTATACAACACCACCTGGTAGGGCTGGAGATTGTTGTGCGCCTGCCCGCCTCCGGTAGGCAAAACGGTTTCGGCCTTCATATTGCCCGGAGACGCCGTGCCGTAAAACTTAGCCGCGCCACGACCGGCCTGAGCCACCGGCTGAGCGTCCGCAGGAGCATTCGTCTGGCCCGAAGTCGTACCATCTCCAACCACATTGTGCGAGTGAGTTGGAATTTGATTCGCATTGAGCGTGACGGTTTCGACCCCGGCAAGCGCCCCGAGCATGCGACTGGTTAAACCCGGCCCACTTCCGGGATGCATGGCCACTCGGCCCTGCAGGTTGGGCAGGCCCATCGTGTTTCGTCCGTCACCGCCATAGGTAGTTCCGACGAGAGAATATAGCGCTGTATGCTGTGCGATGCTCAACAATTGGCCATCGCACATTGCCCAGCCACGCGGGGCGAAATCACACGCCCACATTCTGACTTCTGCAATAAATGGTTCTGACATGATTTTATCCCTTTTTAATAATTCGTTTCAAGTGATTCGAGTGGGCTTTCAGCCGATCAATTTCGTGACGGGAAAATCCCGAACATGGACACGATATAGTTGATACACTGGGTCGGCATCAGATTTGTATGGGACTGGTTGCTCGAAGGATTATTCCCCAGGGAGGTCCCAGACATGACCAGAGGGGTGGTTCCGCCGACCTTGTACAGGGTCTTCGAGCCGGAACCCGCGGGAAATCCGCCAACGGGCGTGTTGGCCGAACCGGCCCCGGCGTTTGCCCGGTAGGTATGACTGTGGGACGCCATGGTCGTGTTCGTAATGGTCACATTCTCCGACCCGCCTTTCGTTCCCTGCCTGTACGTAGGAAGGCCCGGACCCGTGCCGGAGTGGACCGGGACACGGCCGCGCAGGTCGGGAAGACCGTACGTGGTCCGTCCATCCCCGCCGTACATGGTGCCAAAAAGAGAGAACAATGTATCATTCTGTGCGATGGCCAACAATTGGCCATCGCACAACGACCAACTTCTGGGCGCAAAGTTGCCCGCGAACATTCTGATTTCTCCGATAAATGCCTCTGACATAATAGGATCCTTTTCTTAAATGATTGATGATCGTTCGATTAGTTCTGCGAAGGGAATACACCTTGTGTGCAGATGCAGAAGTTCAGGGCCTGGAACGGCTGCATGTTTTCGTGCCCTGCTCCTCCACCCTGGTTGGCCACGGTGTTGGCGGCCATGTTCACGTCCGACGTCGCGGCCGAGTAAGGATTCACGCCCGCCACGCTGGAGATGGCGAACAGGCCACCTTCAGGGGTGCTGCTTGAGGCTATGACCCCACTGCCCACGGGCTGGTGAGTATGCGAAGGGATCTGCGCCGCGGTCAGGGGAACCGTAGCCGCCCCGCCTTTTTCTCCCTGGGGGTGCCCGTTACCGACGTGCATCGCGACGCGGCTCCGCAATTCGGGAAGACCAAAGGTCGTCTCCCCGTCGCCGCCATACGTCGTCCCCAGAAGGGAGTAGAGCGACTGGTTCTGGTTAATAGGCAGGAGCTGCCCGTCACACTTCGCCCACCCACGGGGGTTAAAATCGAAACCCATGATTCTAATTTCTGATAAGTATGCACTAGCCATTCTATTTTCCTCCCAATCGCTCGAGGTTAAACATTTCAGTTTCTATTCAATTAAAAATTACGGGACCACAATGGTCGGGGTCAGAGTCGGGTCGGTCCCCGTCGTACTGATAACCCGGACTCCGCCGCTGTTATTTGCGTGCGTGCTGATATTGCCATTTGCGGTCAGGATGGTGCCGATCGAAGTCGATGCCGTAAGGTCTCTAAACAGGGTCAGCGTCCCTGCGCCGGCACCAGCCTCATGGAACTCGAAGCCCAGGTCGGGATTATTATTGTCCAGCTCGATATCGATGGCTGCGGTAAAGACCTCGAAATCGAATGCGAAGTCGCTGAAGAAGTTGAAGGCCGTGTCGTGTGCACCCGGATCATCGTTGTCTGCGTGGTAATCGATGTGCGTTCCTCCGGCCCCATTTGATCGGATGACCTTTCCCTCGAAGGGTAGAACCCCGGGGAACCCGCCACCGAAACCGGCATCGTCCGCGGTCGTGAACGGGAAGGCCTGATCGTCCGTGTAGGTGTTGTTCTGAAACTTGGTGATC
>JBLIND010000457.1:0-4816 GCA_047639095.1 Candidatus Omnitrophota bacterium
AATGGCGTCCATATCCATAAGAGAAATACCGTCAAAGCAACAGGGAAGCAACAGGCAAGCAGCAGATAAGCAGCAGACAAGCAGCAGACAAGCAGCAGACAAGCAGCAGACAAGCAGCAGATGAGCCGCTTAGAATCGATCCTTCATAAAATGTTCGAGGTAGGCGGTGTTGTACTTACCATCGAGGAATTGCTGATCCTTGAGGAGCGCCTGGCCCAACTTGATCGTAGTGGGAGGGCCATCGATGATAAACTCATCTAAGGCACGCGCGAGTCGAGCAATTGCCTCCGCCCGGTCACGGCCATGTACGATGAGCTTGGCCACCATGCTGTCGTAAAAAGGTAGAATCTTATACCCGGTGTACACGCAGCTATCGACACGAATGCCGTTTCCGCCAGGAAAATTCATCCAATTCACCAGGCCGGGAGCCGGTGCGAAGTCCCGGTCCGGATCTTCGGCGTTGACCCGAAACTCGATGGCATGTCCGGTCATGGTAATGTCGCGCTGGGAAAAGGAGAGCTTTTCGCCGGAGGCCACCCGAATCTGTTCCTTGATCAAATCGATCCCGGTTACCGCTTCCGTCACGGGATGCTCCACCTGGATGCGCGTGTTCATTTCCATGAAGTAAAACTTCTCGGCTTTTTCATCGTAGAGAAATTCGACGGTACCCGCATTGGAGTATTTCACGGCCTTGGCCGCTTTTACGGCCGCATCGCCCATCTTTTTCCGGATGTCGGGCTTCAGCAAGGGCGAAGGACTTTCCTCAAGCAGCTTCTGGTGGCGACGTTGAATACTGCAATCGCGCTCGCCGAGGTGCACCACGTTGCCGTGTTCATCACAAATCAGCTGAACTTCGATGTGGCGCGCGCTTTCGATATATTTCTCGATGTAGACGCCCCCGTTGCCAAAGGCTTGCATGGCTTCGTTGCGCGCGGTGTTGAAGGCTTTCAGCAAGCTGGCGCGGTTGTGCGCCACGCGCATGCCTTTACCCCCACCGCCGGCAGAGGCTTTGATGATCACCGGATAGCCCATGCTCTCGGCAACCGAAAGCGCTTCTTCATCGGATTCAATCTCGCCATCGCTGCCTGGGGTAATCGGCACTTTGGCTCGCTTCATTGTCGCGCGTGCAGTGGCCTTATCGCCCATGTTTCGAATGGCTTCGGGCGATGGACCGATGAACTTGATGTTCGACTGAGCGCAAATTTCGGCAAATTTAGCATTCTCGGCCAGAAAACCATAGCCGGGGTGGATGGCATCCACATCGGTGATTTCGGCGGCACTCAGGATGTTGGAAATTTTCAGGTAGGAATCAGCCGCGGCGGCGGGTCCGATACAGATCGCGTCATCCGCAAGCTGGACATGCATGGCTTCTTCGTCCACGTCGGAGTACACGGCGACCGTCTCCACGCCCAGCTCTTTGCAGGCACGGATGATGCGCAGCGCGATCTCGCCGCGGTTGGCTATGAGGACGCGATTCAGCATGGGGATCAGGCGGGCTCGACTTTGAACAGCGGCTGATTGTACTCAACCGCTTCCGCATTCCCGACGAGAATCTGACGAATCACGCCACTGGTTTCCGCTTTGATCTCGTTCATCACCTTCATGGCCTCAATGACGCAGACGACGGAATCCTCGTCGACGGTATCCCCAACTTTGACGAAGACCTCCACGTCGGGTGAAGAGGCGCGATAGAAGGTGCCGACCATGGGAGAAACAATCGTTTCCTGGCCATCGCTGACGGCTTCAACAGGCGGCGCACCGGCCTGCGGGCTCGACTGATGAGTGAACGCGGGCGACTGCACCATGGGGGCGGCAGGCTGAGTGGAAACCATATAGGTAGGCTCGGCACCCGAACCGCGGCGCGCGCTCACGCGGAATCCCTGATCTTCAACATCGAGCTCGCTGAGCTCATTGATCTTCATTAATTCAATTATTCGTTTTAAGTCTCGGAAATCCATTGCGGTATCTCTGCTTTTGGTTGGTGTCGGAGGTCATAACAGCTTTATCCGGCCAGTCCAGCCTCAAAAACCTCTTGTATCGGCAAATTGCGGCTGATGCGACGCGCCATACGCGGCACCTGATCCAGCTTGCGCCGAGCCTGATCATAACTCATGTCCTGCGCGATTTTTTTCAGGACGTCGACTTCCTGCTTAAAGTTGAGATGTCCTTCCCCCGCGCCGCTCTTCAATACAAACAGGTCGCGATACCAGCGCTCGATAAACAGGAACATGTCGTGCCAGATGCGCCGGGCCTCGGAGCGTACCAGCGCTTTAATCGTATCATCATCGAGGGTTTCATCGCCTTTGAGCTCAGCCTTCATGCTGGCTTCGACTTCTTTGGCGACGCCCGAGAACAATTCCTCGTACGCTCCTGCCTGAGTCAGCAACATCAAGGTGTCGCGCGGCGGACCGATGCGGAGAATATCCAGCATCATTGCGTGCCAGTCGGCTTCTTCCGCATCCCCGAGCCCTTCCGGCAGAATAATGCGCTGACAACGGGAAATGATGGTGGCCAGCATGGCCGTGGGCTCATCCGTGAGCAGGAGGATCAAGGTCCGCTCAGGCGGCTCCTCCAGCGTTTTCAGAAATTTATTCGCGGCATCCGTATTCATGCGATGCGCATCGGCGATCATGCATACTTTCCAGCCGCCCTCGAAGGCGCTCTGATTAATCCGTCGGTTCAGCTCCTTGACCTGATCCTTCAGGATCTGGCGACTCAGACTCCGCGGCTGTTCCACGAAGACATCGGGGTGGGCCCCGTGGGTGATCCGAATGCAGGTTGAGCAGTCGCAGGCCTCCTCGCTCTTCTTTGGACAAAAGAGGTAGCGCACCATTTGATCGGCAAAGGCCCGACCCGTTCCGTACGGCGGGCCTTCAACGATGTAGGCGTGCGCCAGACGATCCGCATCGATCGAAGCTTTTATACTTTCCCATACCGGAATCATATCAGGCGCGAAGCTCCGTGATAAGGTTCCAGATTTCAGCCGCAATTTCGTCCGGCGAACGCTCGGCGTGCACGAGGCGAAAGCGCCTGGGCTCTTCTGCCGAGAGCTCGAGATAACCATTGCGTACCCGCTCGTGAAATGCACGAGACTCCTGCTCGATACGATCCGCCTCGCCGCCATGTACTTCGAAGTGCTTTTGGATACGGCTGAACGCCACGTCGACATCGATGTCGAACAGGAGCGTGAGATTCGGCACCGTCGGACCGATCGCGAAATGGTTAATCTGCTTGAGCTGCTTAATCGGGATATCGCGGCCATACCCCTGGTACGCCGTGGTTGAATCGATAAAGCGATCACAAATAACCCAGGAGCCGTTCGCCAGGGCGGGCTCGATGACATGTTCGACGTGTTGCGCGCGACTGGCGGCAAAAAGTAATACTTCCGCTTCTGGCGAAACCGGCTCGCCCGCTTTATCGTGCTGCAGAATGTCCCGGATCATTTCCCCCGTAGGGGTCCCGCCGGGCTCGCGGGTGAAGACCACATCGAGGCCTTCATCGCGCAGGCGTTTGACCAGGATGTCGCCCTGCGTGGATTTCCCACTGCCTTCAGGGCCCTCGAGGGTGATAAATTTGCCACGCTCCACGGTCGGTGCGTCCGGCCAGTCAAAAAGTTCATCAGCTGTGTTCATGCGGGATTCAATTTCTTCAGCTCGGGTCCGTCGGCGGTGTCTTTAACCACCCAGCCACGCGCGGCGAATGCATCGCGCACCCGATCGGCCTCGGCCCAGTTTTTTTCTACCCGAAAGCGTTGTCGCTGGGCGAGCAGGTCCTGCAGCTCGGGATCGATCTCGACCACCTCCGACTGCAAGAAGCCCAACACGGTATCGAGGCGATCGAGCAGATCCAACACCGCCCGCGCGCTTCCGGTCGTCACGGTACCGGCTTCGCAGGCCCGATTGCCGGCCGTCACCATTTCAAACAGGTGCGCCAAGGCGCCCTGCGTATTCAAATCGTTATCCATCTCGTGTTGAAAACCGGCCTCAGTCGCCATCGCCCATTCCGGCAGGTCCTCCGCCTGATCGCCTGCGATCTTATCCAGACGGGAACGGAACTCATCCAGGCGCCCCAGAGCGGCCCGACGCTCCTTCAAGCCATCCATGGTGAAGTTGAGAGACTTCCGGTATTGGGCCGAGAGCAACTCGAAGCGGACTTCGCGACCCGAGAAGCCTTCGTCCAGCAGATTGCGCAAGGTATAGAAATTGCCTTCAGATTTGGCCATCTTCTTGCCCTCGACCCGCAGGTGCGCGCAGTGGAGCCAGTACTTCACGAACTGCTTTCCGGTCACCGCTTCGCTCTGGGCAATTTCATCATCGTGATGGGGGAAAATGTTATCCACCCCGCCACAGTGGATGTCGAAAGTCTCACCCAGGTATTTGATCGCCATGGCCGAACACTCGATGTGCCAACCCGGCCGACCATTTCCCCATGGCGACTCCCAGAAGACGTCGCCATCGGCTTCGGTCCAGGCCTTCCAGAGCGCAAAGTCGGCGACGTTGTCCTTTTCATACTCGTCGGAAGCGATTCGCACCCCGCTCCGCATGCCTTCGCGGTCGATGCGCGCAAGCTTCCCATAGTTGGGAAAGGAATCGATGCGGTAATAGACGGAGCCGTCGTCCGCCTGGTAGGCGTGACCTTTTTCGATGAGGATCTCAATCATCGCGATCATCTCTGGCACATGATCGGTCGCCGCGGGATACTGATCGGCCGGTATGATGTTGAGCGCCTTTTTATCCTCGTAAAAAGAATCGATGAACGGCTGGGTGTATTCTTTTAACGGCTGACCCGCCGCGCAGCATCCGCGAATGGTCTTATC
>JBLIND010000458.1:0-4806 GCA_047639095.1 Candidatus Omnitrophota bacterium
CAACATCATCTCCATGGTCACCGGTGGCGGTGGCGGTGGCGTGAAGGCGGCACCTGCACCTGCGGATGATCTGGGTGGCTTTGGTGGCGATCTGTTCGACGACTTTAACACACCTGCACCTGCAGGCGGTGGTGGCCTGAATATGGGGGGGGCAACGAGCAGTTCTGCTCCCATCACCCTGAGTTTGCGTCGCGTTTCCATGATGGATGCCCTGCGTTTCATCACGGAGATTGCAAGCCTGCACTATCGTTTCGATAAGAACGTCGTCATCATCGAAAAAGAAGGCTTGGTGGCCAACGTCATCACGCGCTTTTACTCGGTTGACCCGACCCTCTTCAGTGAGCGTGTAAACGTCATGGCGGCTGGCGGCGGCGGTGGTGGCGGCGGCTTCGATGCCGGTG
The DNA here is from genome assembly GCA_047639095.1 of Candidatus Omnitrophota bacterium. Lineage (GTDB taxonomy): Bacteria > Verrucomicrobiota > Kiritimatiellia > SS1-B-03-39 > UBA6053 > JAPYUI01. The sequence continues at coordinate 402 of JBLIND010000458.1, forward strand.
GTTTCGGCGATGCCGGCGGTTTTGGTGATTTCGACGCGGGCGGCGGTGGCGGCGGCGCTGCTGGTGTTGGTGACTTGCGCGCCCTGTTTATTAACTATGGCGTACCGTTCCCACAGGGTACTTCGATTACCTACGAACCGGTCATCAGTCAGCTCATCGTGGCGCAAACGCCTGAGAATCTTGAGAAGTTTGAAGAGATCCTGAATAAGATCAATATTCAGCCTCGTCAGATCGAAATTGAAGCACGGTTTGTTGAAGTCCTCCAGACTGACCTCGAAGAGCTCGGTTTTGACTGGCGCATCACCGACCCGATTGAGCTCGCGGTTAAAGATGGACCCGGCCCGATTGGTGCCCGTCCGCGGGTCTCGGTTGACTCCAGTCTGTTTGGTTTAAGTCAAGGCACGCGCTTCTTCAGTCGGAATGCGGAATCCGGGACCATCTCTCCAGAAAGCGCCTCTTCCGCGGCCACGGGTGCGGGCTTTGCCGGCGATATCCTGAGCGTTCGTGGGATTCTCACCAATCCTGAACTTCAAGTGGCGGTTCACGCGCTTGATCAAAAGGGCAACCTCGACCTCCTCTCGGCTCCACGTGTAACCACGATAAATGGTGTGAATGCAGTGATCGAGGTCGTTCGCGAAATCATTTACCCCACGGAATTCGATGTCAGTGAAAACGACATCGTCACCGGTGGCGGTGGCGGTGGTGGCGGACTCGGCGCGGCGGCGATCCCTTTCGTTCCTCCTACGGTTATTCCGGGTGCATTTGAGACGCGTGAAGTGGGTGTGATCTTGAACGTGACGCCTACCGTCAGTCCGGACAACTACACGATCAACCTCACTATGCTTCCTGAAATTGCGGAGCTGGTCGACTGGATTCAGTACGGTACAACGATTGGCCTGCCGAACGGTGACACCTTTGCTGTGAACATGCCGCAGCCGATCTTTGCCAGTCGGAACGTAACCACGAGCTTGATCGTCTGGGATGGTCACACCGTGGTCATGGGTGGCTTGATTCGTGAAGACCTCACCACGATTGACGACAAGATCCCGCTGCTCGGTGATATTCCGATTCTCGGACGTCTCTTTCAGAGCAAGGGCACGCACAGTGAAAAGCGAAATCTGCTGATCTTCGTGACCGCCCGTTTGGTGAATCCCGCTGGTGAGCCTATCAACACTCGGGGCGAAAAGGGACAGATATCCATCGGCTCGAACTGAACAGGCCATAACCTTTTGAGAAAGACCGGGATGTTTCCCGGTCTTTTTTTTGCGCTGGGATTGGTGCGTGGGTGGTTGGTTGATTGGTTGGTTGAGTGGATGGTGCTTGGAAGAGGATTTCCAGTCTGCGCTTGGGAGATGGATGGTTCCCGGAAGGGGCCTGCCAGGCTACGCTGAGGCGACGGGCGTGGCTCGATGCGAACCACGCTTTATCCCGGTATTTGCCGGTTGACATTCCATTTTATCGAGAGAGATTATCGCCTCGTCGTGCGTGCTATGGCGTCTCCAAACTTCTCCATTATGCGTATTAAGCTATCCATTTGGATTACCATCGCGGGCCTCCTCATCCTGTTTGTTATCGGGTTGGGCATGCGCCGCAACATCTACAACGCCCAGCAGCGGATGGCTGGGATGGAGATGCCGTTCACCCTGGAGAGCGCACTGCAATTTCGCATGACCGAGATGGTCGCGGCAGACGGAAAGCTTCCAACCCTTGACGCGGCCGTGGCATACCCGGATGGCGTGGATATGCGGAAAACCTATTCCGTCGGGGCTGAGCACGCGTATGTCGGGCTTTCGCGCCTCCTGCCCAAGGCCTGGAGTTTCACCGAGCGGGTACGCTGGGCCGCCTTACTTATTTTCTGCCTGGGCATACCGGCGATTGCCCTGTATGCGGGCATCCTGTTTAATTCCCGGCCCGCGGGTCTGGTTGCCGGTTTTGTGTACGCGGTATCCATCGCTTCGGTTCAGCGCTCCACCGGCCAGGAGCTTTCCCGGGAGAATTTCGCCATGCCCTTCCTGCTGGCCTTTCTCGCGATGGACGTGCTGGCCGAGCGCTCGGATGGCCGCAGGTTCTGGATCTGTTCCATCGGTTCCGGTGTCCTGATCGCCCTCGCGATGATGCATTGGGACATGATCCAGTACATGCTCGGGTTGTGGATCATCCTGCAGTATGTGCATCTCACCTGGCTGGCGTCACCCCAGCGAGCGCGAAAGGTCACGCAGAAACTGTGCATCCAGACGCTTTGTCTGTTCTTTGTTGGCATTGCCAACCCGTATCTTTTTGCACACCGCTTTCTGCTTTCTCCCGTCATGGGATTACTCGCCGGGGTCCTGCTCGCGGCACTGTTGTTTCGCACACGGGATCGCGTCTCCGCGCTGGTGCTCCGCGGCGCCCTGCCGTTGCTCGTCCTCCTCGGCTTCGTCATCGCCGGGGCACTCTACAACGAAACCTATGGTCACTTCGGCGAACTCTTGAAGGCCAAGGTGGTGCACATGAACATCAAACCGCAGAGCCCGGAATTACTTACTTTTAACCAGCGAATCATGTGGACCCCGGCGCTCCACTCCGCGAATTGGCAATTGACAAAGCAGACCTTCCCCGGTACTTTAATTTTAACAGCGGTTGGGATGGTCGTTCTTGTGATCAGCCATTCAAAGAAATCGGATTTCACGCTGTTACACCCGATATTCTACTGCCTCGCTTGTCTGGCCACATACTTCCTCTTTTTTCGATTTCATGTGTTTCTGATTATAGCCATGGCCGTGATCATTGGTGGGTGGACGGCTTTTGCCTGCAAAAGCCAGGATTGGAAATTTCTGATCTCCGTTATGGTGATCCTCACCGGTCTGGGTGTGGAAACATACAATACGGGTGTTAATCCTGGTCGCTGGGGGCGCTTCGGTAACTACAAAGTTCAGGAGCGTTACACGTTTATCAATGAGTTGACGGGGTGGTTAAAAGACCACGCGGCTGGAGAGCCGGTGCTCGCCAATTTCGGTATCGGTGGTCCCATCCTCGCCTACGCGGGATGCCCGATCATCCTGCACCCCAAGTTTGAGGGGCAGGAGATTCGCACGCGGGTGGAGGAGTATGGTGAGACCCTGTTTAAAGGGTCTGAAGAAAAATTTAAAAGTTGGGCGGACCGTTATGGGGCTCGATACCTCGTTTTTTCGCCCGGCGAGTTCTATGAAAAACAGATAGACCAGCAAATGCGATACATGGTCAATGCGATTCATCCATCGCCCGAATCTGCAGCCTTTAAGCTGCAGAAAAAGACGCTCGAGGAATTTCTTGTAGCGAAAGGGATGGAGCGAAAGTTGCCCCGTGATTTCCTGCGGTACTTTAAGTACGAATGGGGAAACGGTAAGTATGCCGTTTACCGAATCGTTACGGATGACGACCAGGAATTGGCCCGGCAGCACGGTGCGCTGGCCCTTAAGCATTTGCAGCATGGCGATTTGGAGAGTGCGCGAAAGCGTGCGCTCTCTGCGATCCAGCACGACTTCCTTGATGGGGAGGCCTACTGGGTGCTGGAGAAAGTTCAGCGTCTGCAGGCGGCCGGTGTCCGGAGTGCCTTGCCCTGATGGCCGGTTCGGCATCAGATCAGGCCGCCGGTTTAGCCATCGGGATTACCGGGGGGATCGCCTGCGGAAAAAGCACGGTCGGAGAAATTCTTCAAGCCGCAGGGTTGAAGGTGTTGGACACCGATAAGGTTGCACATGAAGTCATGGCGGCCGGTACCGATGTCCATCGCGCGGTCCTGACCGCCTTCGGTGAAGCGATACTCGCCTCGAACGGCGAAGTTGATCGGAAGAAACTCGGCGCGCGCGTGTTTGGCGCGCCGGATCAACTGGCGGAATTAAATCGCATCGTCCATCCGGCGGTGGGGCAGGCCTGGCGCCAGTGGATGGTGGAGCAGGTCCGCACGGGTCAGGATGTGGCCGTGTTGATCCCGCTGCTGTTTGAAGTGGGAGCCGTTGAAGGTTGGGATGCCATCATTGTGGTGGCGGCCCCGGAAGCGCAGGTGTTGGCCCGGCTGGCATCGCGTGGTTTATCAGAAGATCAGGCTCGTGCGCGTATCGCGAGCCAGTGGTCACAGGAAGAAAAAATAAAGCGCACAGATTTTGTAATTATGAACGATGGATCAATGATCGATTTAGAACGGAATACCCTGCAAACCCTGCAGGACATACAACGCAAAAGGAGACACTCATGAGTGACGAGCAACCAACAACAGTACGAAAAAAGTCCCCACGTCGCAACACTGGGAAAAAGGCTGGCAGCAGCAAGGCCAGTAGCTCCCCGGCTTCCGGTGGACAGGCCAATGGTAACGTGGCCAGTGGGAATCCGGCCAGTGGGAATCCGGCCAGTGGCAATGAGGCCAGCGGCAATCAAGCCAGTGGCAATC
>JBLIND010000459.1:0-4760 GCA_047639095.1 Candidatus Omnitrophota bacterium
GCGCCGGAGGCGTTCGGCTTCGAGACGGTGGAAAACAATGCCGACAAAGCAAACCGTGCGCTCGGCTATCGAGAGACTTCGGGTACGGGGTACATGCGACCCTATGACGAATATCTACTGGGCCTGCCGCATCAGGACAAGGGCGCCTGGCTGAGCATCATGGGTGGTCTCAACAGCAACCTGACCTTGTTCCTCCCGTGGAAGTGGAATGAAACATTGCCCGGAGAGTACCGCGTGCGCATTCGCCTAGCCCACGCGGAAAATGCACCATCGGAGCGCTGCTTTATCGAGTTCGGCATTCATCCGCGCGACGGGCAGATTTTAAGCACCCACGAGGTCACGGGAACCCTCGCGGAACCGCAGATCATCGAGATCCCGCTCAGCCTGACCAGCGCCCACAAGACGCGCGAGAACCGTCAGCTTTTCATCCGGGAAAAAGGGGCCTTCGATCATTACACGCAAACGCGGCGGGTGTTCGATGCAGCCAAAAAAGAAAATGGCATCGGCCCACAGGCGGCGATCTGGGTGGACTGGATGGAGATCGAGCGGGTCACGAACACCCCCAAACCCGCTCCGGGCACGTTTCATGTCCACAGTAATCGCCAGCTCAGCTCGGTGTCGGCAAAGGGACTTCGCGAGGTGCGCTTTGAGTGCGAGACGGCTAACGATAAGGTTGAGGCCTACATCGAGAAGCTAAAGGATGATCGCGAGCAGGCCCGGAAATGGGTGAAGGCCGTGGAGGACGCGGCCGCCCGCCCCGAAAACCAGGCGGTCGTGGCCGAATTAAAAAGGGCGGAGCGGAGGCCCGGCGAATACCGTCGCTCCTGGGAGCAGATCAACGGCGCGCCTTCGCCGGAATCGTTCGGATTCAAGACCAACGAGAACAATGCGGACAAGGCTGCTGGGGCACTCGGCGACAACTGGCAAAAATACTTTGAGTATTACCTCTCGCGTCCGGCTTTGGATCGCGGGGCCTACCTGGGCGTGAAGACCTTGCATCCATCCCTGCTCGCCTTGGACCATCTGCAATTCCCGGTTCCCGGATCATGGAAGAGCGGCGACTACGTGTTCCGTGTAGGTGTGGCGGCCACCGACGATGCCCGCCCCGAACAACGATTTCTGGAAGCGGGCATGCATCCGCGAAACGGCAAGGTCCGGGCCACCTTCGAGATCACGGGCACGCTGGACAACCCGCAAATCGTGGAGATGCCGTTTACCCTCACCCGGAAGCAAGTGGACGCGGGCGATCGCACCCTGTGGATTCGTGAAAAGGGTGCCTGGGACAACAACGAGGAAGGGATTCGCAAACGTCAGGAAGCAATCAAGCGCAACGGAATCGGCCCTGAGTTGGTGGTGTGGATCGACTGGATGGAAGTCGAACGGCTCAGCGAGGCCACCAAACCTTTACCGCGTGGCATCGCCGCGCTGGACATGCCACTTGATGACGAAAGCCAAGCCCCCGCGATCGCCGAAGTCCAAGCGGCGCTTACGCGGTTCGCCACGGTGGCCTTCCGTGGTCGGGCGCCGTCCGGGGGGTACGTACAACGGCTGATGAGCATCTACGACACCCACCTGAAGTCGGGAGCCGCGCCAAAAGCTGCGCTCAAAGACACGCTGTCCATCATACTGGCGTCCCCGATGTTCCTCTACTTCACCGAACCCGCCATCGATGATCAGGCGCGCACATTGACCGATCTCGAACTAGCCACGCGACTTTCGTATTTTCTCTGGAGCGCACCGCCCGATGAAATCCTGCTCGACCTGGCCAAACAGAACGAGCTGGGCAAGCCGCCTATCCTTGTCGAGCAAACCACACGGCTGCTGGACGACCCGCGGGCGAGCGAATTCGTAAACGGTTTCCTTTACCAATGGCTCGGCATGGAACGATTCGACTTTTTCGAAGTCAACCGCGCCCTGTATCCGCGATTCGACGACAGCACGAAGTTGGCTGCAAAGAACGAGGTGTACGAAACCTTCGCGTATATGCTTCGTCACAATGCCCCGCTCAGCGATTTGCTCAAAGCCGATTACATCGTAACGAATCCCCTGCTGGCTCATTTTTACGGGATCCCGGGCGTGTCGGGCGATACGTATCAGAAGGTCGGTCTGCCGGCAGGATCTCCCCGCGGTGGTTTGCTGGGCATGTCGGCCATCCATTTCATGGGGGGCAACGGCGAACACACCAGCCCGGTCGAGCGCGGCGTCTGGGTTTTAAGGAAACTGCTCAACGACCCTCCCCCACCCGCCCCGGCCAACGTCCCGCAGCTTGCGAGGCTTGCCGGAAAGGTGCTGACCACCCGCGAACGCGTCATCGCCCACCAGGAAGATCCTCAGTGCGCCAGTTGTCATCGCAAGATCGACCCGATTGGGTTCGGCCTGGAGAACTTCGACCCCGTCGGGCAATGGCGCACAGAAGACAGCTACCAGGTCAAGGACGAGAACGGAAAGCCCGTTAAAGGTGCCAGCAAGACCTGGACGATCGAGGCCAATGCGGCGCTGCACTCCGGTCCATCGTTCAAGGACTACTTTGAGTTGCGCGACCTCGTCGCCTCGAACTCCGAAAACTTTGCTGCAGGCTTCAGCGCCGCCCTGATCGAATACGCCCTCGGCCGCTCCATCGGCTTTGCAGACGAGACGCTCATCTCCGAAATGGTTGAGACCGCGAAAAAGAACAATCTCAGCACCCGCGCATTTATCCACGCCTTGATTTCCAGTAAGGTCTTCAAAAGGAAGTAGTCATCATGAACACAAATCGTCGCCAATTCCTCCGCTCGAGTACCGCGCTCATCGCATTGCCCACGCTCCCGTCGCTGGGGTATCGCAGTTTCGCCGCAACGCCAAAAGCGCAGGCACCCGCCAAGCGGCTGATCGTCCTGGGCTTTGGCTGGGGCGTGACCGAAGAGACATGGTATCCCGACATCCATCAAGTGGGTGCCGACTACGCCTTACCCGAAGGGCTCGCACCGCTGGCCGATCACAAGGCGGACTTCAGCATCGTTCAGGGCTTGTGGAACAAGTACTCCAATGAGGGGCATTGGGGCAGCGCCATGTGGCTGACAGGAGCAAACCGCTATGCACAGCCCGGGCAGAGCTTCCACAACAGCGTCTCCTTCGACCAGGTCGCCGCCGACCAACTCGGTCGACACACCCGATTCGCCTCGCTACAACTCAATGGCGCTGAAGACAATCTGAGCGGATCGGGACACGGCCCCGGATTGTCATTGGCCTGGGACGCCCGCGGCAAACCGGTTGCCGGCCAGAACGGTCCACTGGAGGCCTACCACCGCCTCTTCTCCAAGGACACCACACCCATCGAACAACAGAAGGCGATGTTGGCGCAGAAGCGTAGCGTGCTGGATACCGTCATGGAAAACGCCAGGGACATGCAGCGTGGCCTCGGCAAACGCGATACGGAAAAGCTCGACGAATATTTCCAGGGCATCCGCGATATCGAAACGCGGCTCAGCAAGGAAGAAAAATGGATGGGTGTTCCCCGGCCGGAAACGAAAATGCCGCTACCGCCGGGTGAAATCGAAGGCCGCAAAGAGATCGAGATCATGTACGACCTGATGATCGCCGCGATGATGACTGATAGCTCGCGCGTGCTGACCTATCGTCAGCCGGTGCGGACCTTGCTGACGAGCCTCGGCATCACCGTGCACCAGCACGACATGAGCCATTACCACACCACGCGCGCTGAAAAGTTGGCCGCATCCCAGAAACGGGATCTTACCCAGAGCCAGCTGCTGGCCGGATTTCTCGACAAACTCAAAGCGACCCAGGAGGCCGACGGCAGTCGCTTGTTCGACAACGTCTGCCTGGCCTACGGAAGCAACATCCGCACCGGACACGAGCTGAGCAATTGTCCGACCCTGCTAAGCGGCGGTGCAGCCGGCGTCAAGCTGGGTGAAAACATCGTCGTGCCTGACAACACCCCGCTCTGCAACGCCTGGCTCACGCTTTTGCATGGCCTTGGCGTGAAGCCCGAGCGCCATGGTGACAGCACCGGCTTGCTGAAGCAGATGATCACCTGATCAAGAGGTATGATGGGTTTTCTGCGCCATCGATGCTGGGCTGAATGAATCAAGCGGATCACGACAAACGTCTCAGGCTGATCTACCCGCAGCGCTTGAGAATAGCGACTGTTGCCATGCGCCAGGGACTGCCCGGCTACGTTTCCGCATCCCATCTGGTTCCTGAATGCACGCAGTAAAAGGAATCGTCGCCTGCACATATCAGGGCCCCTATCCGCCACAGGTTAATGGTCCCATTCAAGATAAGCCTGTACGACTTCCCGACACCCGACCATCGGATGGATACCCGGAAAGTGCTATTCTACTCTCGACGGGTGCCTGAGGTATCCGATACGCACTCATGAACTCGACACCCACCAGAATGACTTCTCGTAAGCCCCAACGAACCGCTTTCTTACTCCACGCCATCGTCACCCCCATCCTGTTCCTCGCGGTGCTCGCGATCGGCGCCGGAGTGGCAGGTGCCTTGTATGTTGGGAATTGGGTACCCGTCACCGCAGGTGGGATCTGGATCGTGATCGCCATCCTCGTCACCATCCAGGGAGGGGCGCGGTATCGCAAGGAGCACTACGAAGTGCACCCGGATCGTATCGTGGTACGACGGGGTGGGCTGCTCTCTGACGAAGAGCTCGAGGTCCACTACCCGAACATCACCCACGTAAAGTGGATTCGGCCCTGGATTCGCCATAAGCTGTTCGGCGTCGGCGAGGTGTACATCGAGGTGGC